>DASTOJ010000001.1:0-13466 GCA_035762565.1 Candidatus Methylomirabilota bacterium
CACCCACATCATCGGCCAGGCCTTCGACGCCAAGGAGGACGTGCAGGCGCTGGTCGACGACGCCGAGCGGCGCATCTTCAGCCTGGCCGAGCGGCGCCTCGAGGGCAGCGCGGTCCCGGTCAAGAACATCCTCAACGACACCTTCAAGTACATCGAGCGGCTCTACGAGCGCCAGGAGCACATCACCGGCGTGCCGACCGGCCTCACCAGGCTGGACGAGATGACGGCCGGCCTGCAGCCGTCCGACCTCATCCTCATCGCCGGCCGCCCCAGCATGGGGAAGGCGCAGCCGCTCGACGCCCGAGTAAGGACCGTCGCTGGTTGGAAACGGATGGGAGACGTGCGGTTGGGCGACGAGCTGGCGTCTGTGGACGGCCGCCGCTCCCGGGTGAGCGGGATCTATCCGCAGGGAGTCGAGCAGATCTACCGGGTGACGTTCTCCGACGGCCGCTCGGCGGAGTGTACCGGCAATCACCTGTGGCGGGTCCACCATCGTGACTGGCGGGAGCCCCGAACGCTCACGACGGAGCACGTCGCGGCGATGCTGCGGCGAACGCGCTACCGGCGCCGCCTGTGGATCGACGCACCGTCGGGGCACTACGGTCATGACGAGGTGCTCCCGCTCGACCCCTGGCTGCTGGGCGCGGTGCTCGGTGACGCGAAGCTGTCGGGCAGCAGCCTCGTCTTCTCGACAGCTCAGCAGGAAGCGCTGGAGAGGGTTCGTCAGCAGGCCGGCCGGTATTGTGAGCTCCGAGCGGCGGGGGGCTACGACTGGCGCATCGTCCAATCGGCTGGCGCTCACCGCCCGGGCGTGGCCAGCGTCACGCCGAACGGGCTGATGGACTCGTTGCGCGGGCTGGGGCTCTGGGGCATCGGCAGTCACGAGAAGTTCATTCCGGACCGCTACCTGACCGCCTCCCGTGAATCCCGACTGGAGCTTCTGGCCGGACTGATGGACACGGACGGCTGGGTCGAACGCTGGGGCAACGTCCGCTTCTGTTCCACCAGCGAGCGCTTGGCGCGTAACGTCGTCGAACTGGTGCGATCGCTGGGAGGTTGGTGCTCGGTGCGGCGCCGACAGACGACGTACAGCTACCGGGGCGCGTCGAAGGTTGGCCGATCGGCGTTCGTCTGCAACATTTGGCCTCCCGAGCCGAAGGCCATCGTTCGACTCGGGGCCAAGCGCAACCGGATACCGGCAGCGCCTCGGCGGCAGCGGCGGCCGGTGTTCACGGCGATCGAGCCGGTCCGGACGGCCGAAGCCCGGTGCATCTCCGTCACCCATCCGTCAGGCCTGTACCTGACCGATGACTACGTGGTCACGCACAACACGGCCTTCGCACTCTCGATCGCGCAGCACGTCGGGATCAAGCTGCGCATGAAGATCCTGGTGCTGAGCCTCGAGATGTCGTCCCAGCAGCTGGTGCAGCGCATGCTGTCGTCCGAGGGGCGCGTCGACTCGCTATCCGTGCGCACCGGCCGCCTCCAGGCCCAGGACTGGCATCGGCTGACGTCGGCCGCCGGCCGGCTCAGCGAGGCGCCGATCTTCATCGACGACAGCCCCGGGCTCACGGTGCTCGAGGTGCGGGCCAAGGCACGCCGGATGAAGGCCGAGCACGGGCTCGACCTCGTCGTCATCGACTATCTGCAGCTCATGCGCGGTCGCGCCAACCTCGACAACCGCCAGCAGGAGATCTCCGAGATCTCGCGCTCGCTCAAGGCGCTGGCCAAGGAGCTGAACGTCCCCGTGGTCGCGCTCTCCCAGCTCTCGCGGGCGATCGAGACGCGCGGCGACAGCAGTCCGCGCCTGAGCGATCTGCGCGAGTGCGTGCCGGGCGACACGCTCGTGTGTCTTGCGGATGGCCGTCGGGTGGCGATCCATACCCTCGCCGGCACCGCGCCCGAGGTTCTTGCGATGTCGCCGGTCGGCACGATCGTGCCGGCGAAGAGCGACCGGGTGTGGCGGGTGGGTCGGCGCGCGCTCGTGGCCGTGCGCACCGCCACTGGCCGCTCGATCCGCGCGACCGCCGAGCACCGGTTGCTCTCGGGCGTGGGGTGGCGGCCGGTCGCCGGGCTCGCGGTGGGAGACCGCCTCGCGATTGCTCGTCGGATCCCCGAGCCCCGCTTCACCGAGTCCTGGCCCGATCCCCGGGTGGAGCTGCTGGCGCACTTCAAGTTCGCCCCGTCGCGCGCCGTGGCCGCCGAGTACGCGGACGTCTCGAAGGACGATGCGCTGCGAGCCGCGGCCACGAGCGACCTGTTCTGGGATCGGATCGTCGCCATCGCGCCGGCCGGGGAGGAGGACGTCTTCGACCTGACGGTGCCCGGGCCGGCCTCGTGGCTCGCCGACGGGATCGTGAGCCATAACAGCGGTGCGCTCGAGCAGGACGCCGACGTCATCATGTTCCTGCACCGGCCGTCCTTCTACAGCAAGGATCCGATGGAGGAGGAAGCGCGCAAGACGGCCGAGGTCCACGTGGGCAAGCAGCGCAACGGCCCCACCGGCAAGATCGAGGTGGCCTTCCTCTCCCAGTACGCCCGGTTCGAGAATCTGGCCGCCGGCGACCGGCACTTCGAGCCGTTCTAGTCCGCCCCGGCGTATCATTGGCTTCGTGCGCCTGTACGACCTGAAGCGCCTCTTCGTCGGCACCCCGCTGCCCACCGCGCAGTCTCGGCACGAGCGACTCGGCAAGGCGGCGGGGCTGGCGATCTTCGCGTCCGATCCCCTGTCCTCCAACGCGTACGCAACCGAAGCGATCCTGCTCGTCCTCATCGCGGCCGGGTCCGCGGCGCTGAGCTATTCCCTGCCCCTCGGGGTCGCCATCGCCGCCCTCATCCTCATCGTCATCACGTCGTACCGGGAGACCATTCGGGCCTACCCCCGGGGTGGCGGCGCCTACATCGTGGCCAAGGACAACCTCGGCCTTTACCCGGCTCTCATCGCCGGCGCGGCGCTTCTGATCGACTACGTGTTGACCGTCGCGGTCTCGGTGACGGCCGGCGTGGAGGCCGTCACGTCGGCGATCCCCGCCCTGTTCCCGTATCGGGTGTGGCTCTGCCTCGCCGCGGTCGTCGTCATCGCAGTCGCGAATCTCAGAGGTGTCCGGGAGTCGGGAAACTTCTTCGCGACACCGACCTACCTGTTCGTCGCCAGCATCCTGGTCATGGTCGCGTGGGGCCTCATCGGAACGATCTTCGGCTGGATCCCGGAGGCGCCGTACGAGCCGCACCCGCCGGGTCTGGAGGGGATCAGCCTCTTTCTGCTCCTGCGCGCGTTCTCCGCCGGCTGTACCGCGCTCACCGGCGTGGAGGCGGTCTCCGATGGCGTGCCCGCCTTCAAGCCGCCCGAGGCGCAAAATGCCCGGAAGGTGATGGCGTGGCTCGGGGTCATCACGGTGACGATGTTCCTCGGCATCACGTATCTCGCCTACGACTTCGGCATCGTGCCCGGCGGCAACGAGACGGTCGTGTCGAAGATCGCCCGCCGTGTCTTCGGTGGCGGTCTCCTCTATTACGAGATCCAGGCCGTCACCATGCTGATCCTGTTGCTGGCCGCCAACACGGCCTTTGCGGACTTCCCGCGGCTGTCGTTCTTCCTGGCCCGCGACCGGTTCATTCCTCGCCAGTTTGCCACCCAGGGCGACCGTCTGGTCTTCTCCAACGGCATCGTGATCCTGGCCGGCCTGGCCGGCCTGCTCGTCGTGGTCTTTCGGGGCGACACCCAGGAGCTGCTACCGCTCTACGCGATCGGCGTCTTCATCTCCTTCACCCTGTCCCAGAGCGGCATGGTGCGCCGGTGGCTGCGCCTGAAGGAGGAGGGCTGGGCGTGGCGGATCTGGTTCAGCCTGGTGGGGGCCGTCGTGACCGGCATCGTGCTGGTGACGCTGGCGGTCACGAAGTTCATCGAGGGGGCCTGGATCGTCGTGCTCCTGATCCCGGGCCTCGTGATCCTCTTCCTCACGATCCACCGTCACTACGAGGAGGTGGCCGCCCAGCTGTCGCTGGAGGGCGTGACGCCACCGCCGCCGCTCGACGTGACCATCCTGGTCCTGGTCGGCGACCTTCACCGGGGCGTGGTCCGCGCGCTGCAGTACGCACAATCGCTGTCGCCGACGGCCAAGGCCGTCTACGTCGAGACCGACCCCGAGCGGACCCACCGCCTGGAGCAGCGCTGGGGCAAGTGGGGGATGGGCGTGCCGCTGATCGTGCTCAACTCGCCCTACCGCTCGGTCCTGGGGCCGCTGATGGATTACATCGACCAGCTCCAGCGCCAGCGCGGCGAGCACCACGTCGTCACCATCGTCCTGCCGGAGTTCATTCCCGCCCGGTGGTGGCAACAGCTGCTCCACAACCAGACGGCGTTGCTGATCAAGGGCCAGCTGCTGTTCCACAAGAACGTCGTCGTCACCGACGTCCCCTACCACCTCAAGCACTGACGGCCGCGCCCGGGGCCGGAGTCGACTCTGGTACACTGGACCGCCGCGTGACCCCTGCCATGAACATCTCGTTGACGTGCGACGGCCCGCTCGACGTCACCGCCACGCTCATGCGCTACCGGCTCTGGGGCGAGGATCCTTCCAACCGCGTCGACGGTGACGTGTTCCGCCGCGTGCTGCGGTGGAAGGGCGCGCTCGTTCCGTACGAGGTGCGCTGGCGCGGCCCCGTCGACGACGTCCGCCTCACGCTCGCGATCGCCGGCGACGCTGGCGCCGGTGACGCCGCCGCCGCCGAGGTCCGCCGCCTCTTCGGCCTCGACTTCGATCTCCCCGGCTTCTACCGCACGGCCAAGGCCGATCCCGCGCTGGCCCCGCTGGTCGGGCGGCTGTACGGCCTGCGGCCGACGCTGGCCCCCTCGGCCCTCGAGATGCTCGTCGGCTCGATCACCGCGCAGCAGGTGAACCTGTCGTTCGCGTTCGCCTGCCGCGCCCGGCTCGTGCGGCGCTACGGCACCTCGGTGCGGCAGGGCCGCACCGAGGTGTGGGCCTTCCCCGACGCGCCCGCGCTCGCGCGCGCGCGCGTGCGCGAGCTGCGCGCGCTCAAGTACTCCACGCGGAAAGCCGAGTACATCCGCGACCTGGCCCGGGCGGTCGTGGCGGGCACGCTCGACCTCGACGGCCTCGCCGCCGCCGGCAACGCCGACGTGATCGCGCGCCTGACCGCGCTGCGCGGCCTCGGCCGGTGGACGGCCGACTGGTTCCTGGCGCGCTGCTGCGGGCGGGGCGACGTGTGTCCGGCCGGCGACCTGGCCGTCCGCAAGGCGTTCGAGCACTACTATGGCCGAGGCCGCCGCCTCGGCGAGGAGGCCATCCGGCGGCGCGCGCGCGCCTGGGGCGCCTGTCAGAACCTGGCCGTCCACTACTTGCTGGCCGGCATGCGGCTGGACAGCCGCCCGGCCGGTGACGGTGCCGCGTGAACCGCAAGCTCTCGATCCCGATCCTCGGCCAGGGCGATCCCAATCGCCCCAAGGACGTGCATCTGGTCGGTCGCTATGCGCTCGGCATCGACTGGACCGACGGTCACGGCTCGATTTACCCCTTCGACCACCTGCGCCGCGCCTGCCCGTGCGGCGCCTGCGCCGACCTGGCATCGCCGCCGGCGGCGGCGACCTGGCCCCAGGAGGTCAAGAAGCTCGAGGCCGCGCTCAGGGTCCGCTGGACCGACGGCCACGAGAGCGTCCTGGGGTACCCCGAGCTGCGCGCCGGCTGCCGCTGCGCCGCCTGCACCGGCGTCCACGGATGAGCGACGATCGCCGCCGGCGCCTGGCCGTCCTGGGCGTCCTGCTGTCGATCTTCCTGGGCGCGATGGAGTCCACGGTGGTGGCGACCGCCATGCCCCGGGTGGTAGCCAGCCTCGGTGGGCTCGAGATCTACTCGTGGGTGTTCTCGGGCTTCCTGCTCACCTCGACGGTCACCATGCCGCTCTGGGGACGCCTGTCGGACCTCTTGGGCCGGCGGCGAGTGTTTCTGACGGGCCTCACGATCTTCCTGGCCGGCTCCGCCCTGTCCGGTCTGGCACAGACCATGACGCAGCTGATCGCGTTCCGGATGCTCCAGGGCCTCGGCGCCGGCTCGCTGATGACGATCGGTATGACGATCATCGGCGAGCTGTTCCGGCTGGAGCGGCGGGCCAAGATGCAGGGGTACATCTCCGGCGTGTGGGGCATCGCGTCCCTGGCCGGGCCGCTCATCGGCGGGCTCCTCACCGATCACGTCTCGTGGCGTTGGGTGTTCTACATCAACCTGCCGTTCGGCGTGATGGCGATGACGCTGATCGCGGGCGGGCTGGCGGAGGGGCCGCGCGCCGGGCGGCGCCCGTCGATCGACTACGCGGGCCTGGCGCTCTTCACCGCCGGCGTCTCGGCACTGCTCATCGGGGTGCTCGAGGCCGGCCGGGTGGCCGACTGGACCGGGCTCGACGTGCTGGGACCCCTGGCGCTCGCCGTCGCCGCGCTCGTCGCGTTCGTGGCGGTCGAGCGGCGCGCGGTCGAGCCCATCGTGCCCCTGCGCCTCTTCGGCAACCGGATGGTGGTGGCCGCGGCGGTGACGGGGTTCCTGGCCGGCATGGCGATGTTCGGCGCGATCTCCTTCGTGCCCCTCTATCTGCAGGCCGTGAGCGGAATGTCGGCGACCGCCGCCGGCGTCGTCCTGATCCCCTTCGTGCTGGGCTGGGTCGTGATGTCAGCCACCAGCGCCCGCCTCGTGCTGCGCATCGGCTACCGCATCGTGGTGGTGGCGGGCATGACCTGCCTCACCGGCGCCTTCCTGCTGCTCAGCCGCTGGTCGGAGTCGCTCACGCAGGCGATCGCCATGCGCGACGCCCTCCTCGGCGGGATCGGGATGGGCCTCACGATGGTTCCGATGCTGATCGCCGTGCAGAGCGCGGTGACCCGGCCGGACCTGGGCGCCGCCACCTCGATGATCCAGTTCTTCCGCACCATCGGCGGCGCCCTCGGGCTGTCGGTGATGGGCACCGTGATGGCGTGGCGGCTGAGCCTGGGCCTGGGCCGGGCCGAGGCGCTGCACGGCGTGTTCGTCGCCGGCCTCGTGGTGTGTCTGGGCGCCCTGCTGTCGGCCTTCCTCGTTCCGGCCGGTCGGGCCCAGGATCTCGCGCGCGCCGAGCTGTCCGGCGAGCCGACGCGTGTGGGAGGATAGAGTCATGGCCGGCGACGTTCCCCTCCTCGAGCGTCTCGCCCAGCTCCCGGCGGTGCCGGTGGAGCAGACGCTGGCCCTCATCGAGACGCTCAACGAGCCGGGCGCGGATCCCGTCATCGGTCCCCTGTTCGGGACCGACGAGGAGGGCAACCTGGCGGTGAACCCGCTGGTCCCGGCCGTCCTCGAGCACATGCAGCAGAAGCACGACGCCACCTGTTACGCGGCGCTGCTGGAGGGGCTGACGGGGATCTGGAACGCGGCGGTGCGGGCGGCGGTCGTGACGCGGCTGCGGGCGAGCGGGCTGCCGCCCGACGACCTCCTGCTGCGATTGCAGAAGCTGTCGCCGACGCTCGGCTTCGCGGAAGGCAATCGCGAATCGGCGCGGGACTGGCTGGCCGATCCGTTCGCGCAGGACACCATGCTGGTGCAGCAGTGCATGGTCCGGCTGCTGTTCGCCCTGCGGACCATGGCCGAGGCGCGCGGGGCCGAGCTGGCCCCTCCCCCGTAGAGCACGTCGCCAGGAAAGGATCACGACCATGACGACGATCCCCCAGTCGTACCGGGACCTGTTCGACAAGAAGGCCTTCGGGCACCTCGCCACCGTCGGGGCCGACGGCACGCCGCAGGTCACGCCGGTGTGGATCGACTACGACGGCAGCCACATCCGCTTCAACACCGCCCGCGGGCGCGTGAAGACCCGCAACCTCGAGCGCAGCCCGAGGATCGCCCTCTCGATCCAGGACCCCGAGAATCCCTATCGGTACGTGCAGGTGCGGGGCCGGGTCGCCGAGATGACCGAGAAGGGCGCCGACGCTCACATCGACGCGCTCGCCAAGACGTATCTCGGGCAGGACCGCTACCCGTACCGCCAGCCCGGCGAGGTGCGGGTCACGGTGAAGGTCGCGCCCGAGAAGATCCAGAGCATGGGGTGATCCGGGCCCGGTGATCCAGCTCGACGGCATCACGAAAGGCTTCGGCGGCCAGGTCCTCTTTCGTGACGTCACCTGGCGGATCGCCGAGCGCGAGCGCATCGGCCTGGTCGGCCCCAACGGCGCCGGCAAGACGACGCTGTGCCGGATCCTGGCCGGCCTCGACGAGCCGGACGCGGGGCAGGTGAGCCGCCCGCGCGGGGTCACCGTCGGGTACCTGCCCCAGGAGGTCGGCGGCAGCCTGGCCGGTTCCGTGCTGGCCGAGGCGCTGAGCGGGTTCGACGAGGTGTGGGCCCTCGAGCGCGAGATGGAGGACGTCGCCAGCGCGCTGGAGGCGGCGCCCGGCGAGGCGCTCACGGAGCGATATGGCGAGCTGCAGCACCGGTTCGAGGCGCTCGGCGGCTACCGCCTGGAGTCACAGGCGCGCGCCATCCTGAGCGGCCTCGGCTTCCGCGCCGGCGAAGTGACCCGGCCGCTCACCGAGTTCTCGGGCGGCTGGCGGATGCGCGCCGCCCTGGCCCGACTGCTGCTGCTGGCGCCCTCGCTGCTGCTGCTCGACGAGCCCACGAACCATCTCGACCTCGCCTCGCTGGCCTGGCTCGAGGATTTCCTGGCCGGCTACGACGGCACCGTCGTCGTGGTCTCCCACGACCGCTACTTCCTCAACCGCATGGTGACGTCGATCGCCGACCTGACCCCCGAGGGGCTGGTCGTCTATCCGGGCGACTACGACGACTTCCTGGTGGAGCGCGAGGCTCGCCGCGCGCTGCTGGAGGCGCGCGCCCGCAACCAGGCCAAGCGCATCGCCGAGGTGGAGCGCTTCATCGAGCGCTTCCGCTACAAGGCGACCAAGGCACGGCAGGTGCAGAGCCGCCTCAAGATGCTGGCGAGGGTGGAGCGCCTGGAGGTGCCGGGCGCCCGCCGGCAGGTCCACTTCGCGTTCCCGGAGCCGCCGCGCACGGGCCGTCGTGTCGCCACGCTGGCGGGCGTCCACAAGGCCTACGGCGACAACGTGGTGTACGCCGGCGTCGACTTCGCCGTCGAGCGCGGCGAGCGCCTGGCGCTCGTCGGCGACAACGGCGCCGGCAAGTCGACGCTGCTCAAGGTCCTGGCCGGCGTCCTGCCCTTCGAGCGCGGCGAGCGCACGCTGGGCGCCCACGTCGCCGTCCACTACTACGCCCAGCACCAGCTCGACGCGCTCGATTCGGCGCGCACGGTGCTGGAGGAGCTGGAGGCGGTGGCGCCCGAGGCCACCCACACGCGCCTGCGCACCATCCTCGGCGCCTTCCTGTTCTCCGGCGACAGCGTGGACAAGAAGGTGGCGGTGCTTTCGGGCGGCGAGAAGGCACGGCTGGCCCTGGGCCGCATGCTGGTGCGGCCGGCCGCGCTCCTGTGCCTGGACGAGCCCACCAACCACCTCGACCTGGCCTCGCGCGAGGTGCTGGAGTCGGCGCTGGCGGAGTTCCCGGGCACGATCGTGTTCATCTCCCACGACCGCTACTTCATCAACCGGATCGCGACGGCGGTGGTCGAGGTCGCGCAGGGGACGCTCACGCGCTACGCCGGGTCGTACGACGACTATCTCGACGCGAAGGCGCGCGGCGTCGACGTGACGCCCCGGGCTCCGGGATCGGGGCACGCTCCGGCGCTCCGCGAGGCCGGCGCCGCGGCGGCGGAGCGGGCCTCGGCTCCGAAGCCCACTTCGCGGCGGCACGATCGCGCGCCCGACTTCGAGCCGCCGTCGCGACTGGCCGAGGCGCGCGCGGCGTCCGCCGGCCCGCCGGCGGGGCCGAGCGCGCCGGCGCCGGCGAAGTCGGTGGCGCGGCTGGTGAAGAAGCGGCCGACGGCGGAGGTGAAGGAGCTGCGGCGGCGGGTGGACGACGTGGAGCGCAAGATCCACGCGCTGGAGCGGCGGATCGCGGAGATCGGCGCGGCGCTGAGCGATCCGCGGCTCTACCTCGACGGCGACCGCGTGCGGGCCGTGTCCGGCGAGCGCAGGGCGGCCGAGACCGAGATGGCCGGCCTCCTGCGCGAGTGGGAGGACCTGTCGACGGCGCTGGCCGCCCATGAGTGAGTTCTACGCCCCCGTCGATCCGGACCAGCTCAAGCGCCAGCGGGCGAGAGCCCGTGCGCTGCGGGCCAGCCAGTGGTGGAAGCGTCGGATCTCGACAGGACGTTGCCACTATTGCCACCGCCAGGTCGGCCCCCGCGGGCTGACGATGGACCACATCGTACCGCTCGGCCGCGGCGGCGTCTCGATCCGCGGCAACGTCGTGCCCGCCTGCAAGGACTGCAACACCCGCAAGAAAGGCCTGCTGCCGGTCGAGTGGCGCGCGTACGTCGACGCGCTCGCCGAGCGCGACCAGTAGTCGCGCCACCGCGTCTCGCGGCCCCGCAGCCGTATCCCGTGCGCGTGGGTGAAAGATTGGACATTGACGCTCGCCACGGCGGCCCCTTGAATGGCTACGCTCGATTTCGAGCGTGCGGTGCACCGCCGACAGGAGGCGTTCCATGTCGCATCTCGTGGCTCTGACCGTCGTGCTCACCGCGGCCCTGCTGCTCCCGCTGACCGCCGCCGCCGACGCCCCGCGCGGCGACAAGGGCAGTGCCGCGGCGTCAGCCGGCTCGGCCCGCATCAACATCAACACCGCCGGCGTGAAGGAGCTCATGACGCTCGGCGGGGTCGGGCGCAGCCTCGCCGAGAAGATCGTGAAGCATCGCGACGCGCACGGGCCCTTCAAGAAGCCGGAGGACCTGCGTCGCGTCGAGGGCGTCGGCGACGCGCTGTGGGAGAAGAACCGCACGCGCATCGGCGTGAAGTGACGCTGCGCGGCACTTTTTCTTTGCCGCGTCCGAAACCTGATAGTAGGATGAGCGAAAGTCGGCCGGAGCGACAACAGCGCTCCATCAGCGTCCCCGTCGACAATTCCGCCGGCGGCTGACGTGGCCGGGCCCAGGGCCGGGAGTCGGCATCTGGTTCTGGGTGAGCGGAATCTGGGCCCGCGTGGCGCCCTTGCCGAGATAGGAGGTGATCCAGCCGATGTGTAGCCCTACGGTGTTCTGTGAGGTGGTTGCCTCCTAGGCAGGGTCCACGCTAGCTCTGGGTGGCCGCCTGGGAGTCCAGGCACCACCGGCCCCGACGATCCCGCCTCACCAGCGGGGCGGCGCGACGGCGAGTGGACGTATCACGCGCCGCAGCCATCGTCGGGGCTCTTATTTTGTGGAGTCGGGGCGCGGTGGAGAGGCCCGGGCCCGTGTAGCGGGCCCGGGCGGAAGCGACAGGGGCTGCTAGTTGACCTTCCTGACGTTGGCTGCCTGAAGACCCTTCGGGCCGCGGGTCACCTCGAACTCGACCTTGTCACCTTCGGCCAGGGACTTGAAGCCCTGGGCCTGGATGGCGCTGTAGTGGACGAAGACGTCCTCGCCGCCCTCCTGAGTGATGAACCCGTACCCCTTCGCGTCGTTGAACCACGTCACCTGTCCCTGTGCCATTCCTGCGACCTCTCTGTTCGGGGGTCTTCAGCCCCTGTGTGCTCCCGCCTTCATGGCGGGGTTACCTGCCTGGATTGACAGGCAAACCGGCTCTGCCGGGCAAAAAAAAGCGCCGCGCGACTCTGGTCGGCGCGGCGTGTGTCTCGATCTCATCAATCTTCCGACTCCGTGGGAACCAAAAACCGGACGCAAGAATTACATGTCGGCCGGAGTCAAGTCAACCGCATTTTCCATGGGTCGCGTGACCGGGCGCGAACCGTTGTGGGTCCCGAGCCAGCCGGGAATGGCCACCGAGAGCCGCCCCGCGGTGCCGCCGGCGACCAGGACGTGGATCTCCGCGGGCGACGGGAGCCCGGGAATCATCTCGACGACCAGCATCGTGTGGGAGGAGAGCGGGAAGTGAGCCGCCCGTAGTTCGGCGGCATCTCGCCGAGCCCTCGCGCGTGGGCGCGACGAGCGCGCCCATCCATCACGCCGCGCTCGAACCACAGCTCGAACTCGTCGGTGGCCGCGACGGCGGATCATGCCACAGGCGCTGCCGAGGCAGCGTTCGAGCGACCAGGGTGACGCGTAACGTCACTCGCAGTGCCAAGGTGGACGGACGCCAGGCAGCCGTACTTTACCCTGCGCCATTTTGGGGCCGGGGCGCCAGGCCGCCGGAAGGGCGGTTTCCGACGCGGTCGGAGAGGCGGCGCCTCCGCGGACCCGCCTCAAGCCTCTGAAAATCTTTTCCTTTTCCCGAAGTGGAGCGCTTTCCCACGGCGTGTCAAGGCCTGCCAGAGTCCCCTAAACACCCGAAATATCGGCGTTTTCGTTTTCTCGTGGCACGGACTGTGCTACTGTACCAACGCCTCCGAAACGGGGCGAAAACGCGACCACAAACCACGGAGCGCCGATGTTCTACAACCTGCTGGCCGGCATGTTCTCGAACGATCTCGCCGTCGACCTCGGCACCGCCAACACGCTGGTGTACGTGCGTGGCGAGGGCATCGTGTTGAACGAGCCCTCCATCGTGGCCATCCACCAGGCCGATCACTCGGTGCTGGCGGTGGGGCACGAGGCCAAGGCCATGCTCGGGCGCACCCCGGGCAACATCGTGGCCATCCGTCCGCTGAAGGATGGCGTCATCGCCGACTTCGATGTGACGGAGAAGATGCTCCACTACTTCATCTCCAAGGTGCACCGGCGCCGGACGCTCGTGCGGCCGCGCATCGTGATCGGAGTGCCCTCGGGGATCACGCAGGTGGAGAAGCGCGCCGTGCGCGACTCGGCGATGCAGGCGGGGGCCCGCGAGGTCTACCTGATCGAGGAGCCGATGGCGGCCGCCATCGGGGCCGGGCTGCCGATCCAGGAGCCGGGCGGCAACATGATCGTGGACATCGGCGGCGGCACCACCGAGGTGGCGGTGATCTCGCTGTCCGGCATCGTGTACTCCAAGTCGGTGCGGATCGCCGGCGACGAGATGGACGAGGCGATCGTGCAGTACATCAAGAAGCACTACAACCTGCTGGTCGGCGAGCGCCGCGCCGAGGAGATCAAGATGGCGCTCGGCTCGGCCTACCCGATGGGCGGGGAGCGGCGCACGATGGAGGTCAAGGGGCGCGATCTCATCGACGGCATCCCCAAGACGATCGTGATCACCGACGAGGAGATCCGCGAGGCGCTGCGGGAGCCGGTGATGACGATCGTGGAGACCGTCCGCACCTGCCTGGAGCGGACACCGCCGGAGCTGGCCGCCGACATCGTGGACAAGGGCATCGTGCTGACGGGCGGCGGCGCCCTGCTGCGCGGCCTCGACCATCTGCTCAGGCAGGAAACCAACTTGCCGGTGACGCAAGGCGAAGACCCGCTTTCCTGCGTCGCGCTCGGGACCGGCAAGGTGCTCGACGAGCTC
>DASTOJ010000002.1:0-6733 GCA_035762565.1 Candidatus Methylomirabilota bacterium
ATGGACGCGGCATCGTCGCCAATGAACCCTCGGTCGTCGCCGTGCAGGCGCAGACCGGTGGACCGAAGAAGGTCCTCGCGGTCGGCAAGGAAGCCAAGGAGATGCTCGGGCGCACGCCCGGCAACATCGTCGCGATCCGCCCGATGAAGGACGGCGTGATCGCCGACTTCGAGGTGACCGAGGCGATGCTGCGCTACTTCATCCAGAAGATTCACAACCGCCGGACACTCGTGCGACCGCGGATCATCATCTGCGTTCCGTTCGGCATCACCGAAGTCGAGAAGCGCGCGGTGCGCGACTCGGCCATGCAAGCGGGCGCGCGCGAGGTGTACCTGATCGAAGAGCCGATGGCCGCCGCGATCGGCGCCGGGCTGCCGATCCAGGAGCCGGGCGGCAACATGATCGTCGACATCGGCGGCGGCACCACCGAGGTCGCGGTGATCTCGCTGTCCGGCATCGTCTACTCGAAATCGGTACGGATCGCGGGCGATGAGATGGACGAAGCGATCGTGCAGTACATCCGCAAGCACTACAACCTGCTGGTCGGCGAGCGGCGCGCGGAAGAGATCAAGGTCACGCTCGGGTCGGCGTACCCGATGGGCGGTGACCGCCGGACGATGGAAGTGAAGGGTCGCGACCTCATCGACGGCATTCCCAAGACCATCGTGATCACCGACGAGGAGATCCGCGAGGCCCTCCGGGAGCCGGTCATGACGATCGTGGAGACTGTCCGCACCTGCCTGGAGCGGACCCCGCCGGAGCTGGCCGCCGACATCGTGGACAAGGGCATCGTGCTGACGGGCGGCGGCGCCCTGCTGCGCGGCCTCGACCATCTGCTCAGGCAGGAAACCAACTTGCCGGTGACGCAAGGCGAAGACCCGCTGTCCTGCGTCGCGCTCGGGACCGGCAAGGTGCTCGACGAGCTCAATCTCCTCAAGAAGGTGGCCATCCCGGCCTGACCCGTACGTTCGGGGGTCGAAGGTGAGGATTCGCGCGCTCGTGCTGCTCGGCACCGTGGCGGCGGTCTGTCTGCTGCTCCTCACCCTCCAGATGCGCGGGTACACCGCCGTCGCCTCCGACGCCCTCGCCGTCGTCACCACGCCGATCCAGAGCGTTCTGGCCCGGGTCAACCGCGCCGCCGTCGGCGCGTGGTCGACCTACAGCGACTGGAAGAACGTCCGTGCCGAGAACCTCCGCCTGCGCGAGGAGGCCCGGCAGCTGCGCGTGGAGGCGCTGCGGGTGTCGGAGACGGTCGAGGAGAACCACCGGCTGCGGCGGCTGCTCGCCCTCAAGCAGGCGATGCCGCTGGCCACGCTGTCCGGCGAGGTCATCGCGCGAGAGTGGGGCGGCTGGGTCCGCTCGCTGACGATCAACCGTGGGCGGGCCGATCAGGTGGCACGGCTGACCGCCGTCATCGGGCCCGACGGGCTCATCGGCCGCGTCGTCGACGTGCGGCCGGGCGCCTCCGTGGTCCAGGTGCTCACCGATCCCGCCTCCACGGTGGGAGGCCACGTGGTGCGTACGCGCACGCAGGGCATCGTGGAGGGCGAGCCTCGCGGCACCCTGCGCTTCAAGTACATGGCGCGCGACGGCAGCGGCATCCAGGTCGGTGACCTCATCGTCACCTCCGGCGCCGGCGGGCTCGCCCCGCGCGGCATCCCCATGGGACGGGTGCAGGCCATCGACGACCGCGGCTCCGCTCTCTTCAACTACGCGCAGCTCACACCGGCCGTCGACTTCGCACGCATCGACGAGGTGCTGCTGATCGTCGGCGAGGGCGCCCACGACGTCGCCGCGCTGTTCCCGGGCGGCGGGAGCTGATGCGAACGCTGGTGGTCGTCGCGATCTTCGGAGGCGGCTTCGTGCACGCCTCTCTCGGCCCCGCCCTCCGCATCGCCGACGTGGCCCCCGACATTCCGCTCATCGTGGTGGTCCTCATGGCGCTGCGTCGCGGCCCGGAATTCGGCTGCGGGGCCGGGTTCATCGCCGGTCTCTTGCAGGACGCCGCCTCCGGCGGGCTGCTGGGGGTGCAGGCGCTGACCAAGGCGCTCATCGGCTTCCTGATCGGGGGGCTGGGGGGCCGCCTGTGGGTGAGCCAGCCGCTCGTGCAGGTCCCTGGGCTCGTGCTGCTGACGGTCGCCGAGGGCCTCGCCCGCTTCGGGCTGCTCAAGCTCTTCCGCTTCCCGGCGCCGTTCGGCGAGGTGATGACCTACGTCATCCTGCCCCAGGCCCTCTACAACGGCTTCCTCGGCGCCGCCCTCGTGCTGGCCCTGACCTGGGCGGAGTCGGTGCGGGAGCGCGCCTCGTGAGCGTCAACCTCGGCTATGTCGGCAGCCCGATGTCCGGACGGCCGGACCCGGGCCGCCGCCGGATCCTCGCGATGGCCGGGATCGTCTGTGCGGCGCTGCTCGTCATCGTCTGCCAGCTGTGGTATCTGCAAGTCCTCGAGGGCGGGCGCTTCCAGGAGGCGTCGGACAAGAACCGCACCCGCGTCCGCCCGATCGCGGCGCCCCGCGGGATCCTGTTCGACCGCCACGGCCTGCCGCTCGTGGACAACCGCCCCGCCTTCACGCTCTCGCTGATCCCGCGCGAGCTGGAGCGCGATCCGGTCGCGCGCGACGCCACCCTGGGCCGGCTGGCCTCGCTGCTGCAGATCCCGTTCGCCGAGCTGCAGGAGGCCGTGGCCCGCATCCCGCCCGACTCGATCCTGCCGGTGCGGGTGCGCCGCGGTCTCAGCATGGAGGACGTCGCGCGGGTCGAGGAGTGGAAGCTCGAGCTGCCGGGCGTCATCGTCGAGGTGGAGCCGCAGCGGGCCTATCCGACCAGCCGCTTCGCCGCTCACCTGCTCGGCTACGTGCGGGAGGCCAACGAGGAGCAGCTCAGGCAGGGCCGCTACCGCCGGGGCGACATGGTCGGCCAGAGCGGGCTCGAGCGGCTACTCGACGAGTTCCTGCGCGGCAAGGACGGCGGCGAGCGCATCGAGGTGGACGCCATGGGCCGGCAGATCCGGCTCATCCAGTCCACCGAGCCGCATCCCGGCGCCCAGGTCGTCACCACCGTGGACCGCCGCATCCAGGAGGCGGCCGAGCGCGCGATGGAGGGTCTTGCCGGCTCGGTGGTCGTCATGGATCCGCGCAACGGCGACGTCCTGGCCATGGTGTCGACGCCCGCGTTCGAGATCGATCGCTTCACCGGGACCATCGACCGCAGCGCCTGGCTTCGGGTGATCCAGGACCCCGACCACCCGCTGCTGAACCGGACCATCCAGAGCCAGTACGCGCCCGGCTCCGTGTTCAAGATCGTGGTGGCGGCGGCCGGGCTGCAGGAAGGCACGCTGGCGCCGACCGACAGCACGCACTGCACGGGCGAGTTCCACCTCGGGCAGTGGACGTTCAAGGACTGGAAGGAGGGTGGGCACGGATCCGTCGACCTGCTCGACGCCATGCGCCACTCCTGCAACGTCTTCTTCTACGAGAAGGGGCTGAAGATCGGCGGCCCGGTCATCGCGAAGTACGCCTCGGCCTTCGGGTTCGGGGCGCCGACCCGGATCGACCTGCCGGGCGAGAAGCTCGGCCTCATCCCGCACCCGAAGCTTCGCCGCGACCGGCGCGTGGGGGGCGGATGGCACGCCGGCGAGACCGTGAACATGTCCATCGGGCAGGGCGCGGTCCTGGTGACGCCGATGCAGGTCGCGCGCTTCATGAGCGCCGTCGCCAACGGCGGCGTGCTCTGGAAGCCGCGGCTCGTCCAGCGTGTCGAGCGCGCGGACAAGGGCGCCGTGTGGAGCGACGGCGGCTCCGTCACCGGGCACGTGGAGCTCTCCCCGATGGTGTGGGCCTTCCTGCGCCAGTCGCTGTGGGCCGCCGTCAACGAGGGGGGCACCGGGGCCGCCGCCCGCATCCCCGGCTTGGACATCGCCGGCAAGACCGGCACCGCCCAGATGATCGCGAAGTCCCGGGCCGACCGGGGCCAGGATCACGCCTGGTTCGCCTCGTTCGCGCCGGCGCGCGCTCCCGAGGTGGTCGTGGTCGTGCTCGTCGAGCGCGGCGGCAAGGGCGGGCAGGTGGCCGCCCCGATCGCCCGCAAGATCTTCAACGCCATCTTCCTCGAAAAGGTCGCCAGCCTGGACATCGACGGGTAGTCCAATGGTCGGCATCGATCGCCGGCTGCTGCAGAACGTCGACTGGCCCCTGCTGGGCGCCACCGTGGGGCTCGTGATCCTCAGCGCCTCCACCCTGGCCACGCTCAGCGTGGGCCGGGCGGGCGGTGGGGTCGCGCTCCGGCAGCTCGCCTGGTTCGGCGTGGGCACCCTGGCGCTGCTCGTGATCGCGAGCATCGACTATCGCCGGCTCGTGCGCGTCGCCCCCTTGCTCTACGTGATCGGCCTCGGCGCGCTGGTGGCGGTGTTCGCGTTCGGGCGCACGGTCTCGGGCGCGCGGCGCTGGCTCCTGGTGGGGCCGGTCTCGGTGCAGCCGTCCGAGCTGTTCAAGATCTGCTTCGTGCTGACGGCGGTCTGGCTCGTGACCTCGCGCTGGGCGCAGCCCATGGGCAGGGCCGTGCTGGTGCTGGCGGCGCCGCTCGTCATCGTACCGATGGCCCTGATCATCAAGCAGCCCGATCTCGGCACCGCGCTCCTGCTGCCCCCCCTCCTGGTCGCCTTGCTGGTCGCCGCCGGGATGCGGCTACGGCTCCTGGGAGGACTCGTCCTCGCCGGGCTGGCCGCCGCCCCGCTGGCGTGGCTCGTCCTCCTCAAGGAGTATCAACGGGAACGGATTCTCGTCTTCCTGGACCCGCTGCGCGACCCTCTCGGGAGCGCGTACAACGTGATCCAGGCCAAGATCGCGATAGGCTCGGGACAGCTCCTGGGCAAGGGCGTGGCCGGCGCGACGCAGAGCCGCCTGTCCTTTCTCCCGGAGCGCCACACGGATTTCATCTTCGCCGTATTCGCCGAGACGTGGGGTTTCGTCGGCTGCCTGGTGTTGCTCGCCTGCTACGCGCTGCTCCTGCTCCGCGGTTTCGACATCGCGGCCTCGACGCGCGAGCCGGTTGGCCGGCTGGTCGCGCTGGGCGTCACCTGCGTGGTGGCGATCCAGGTCCTCGTGAACGTGGGGATGGTGACCGGGCTGCTCCCGGTCGTGGGGATCCCGCTGCCGCTCATGAGCTACGGCGGCTCCTCGATGGTCGTCTCCATGATGGCCCTTGGACTCCTGCTCTCGGTCCGGATGCGGCAGTTCCAATGAGACGCCCGGGGAACGCTCACCGACGCGGTGGGGTGGCGCGGGTGTCGGAGAGGTGCTGCCGTGAGCAAACGCATCGTCGTCAACGTCGGTCTGCTCGAAACCCGGGTCGCGGTCCAGGAAGGTAACCTCCTCACCGAGCTCTATCTCGAGCGCCACCGCCACCGGTCGATCGTCGGAAGCGTCTACAAGGGCACGGTGACGAACGTCCTGCCCGGGATGCAGGCCGCCTTCGTCGACATCGGCCTCGCCAAGGACGCGTTCCTCTACGCCGGCGACTACACCGCCAACCTCGCCGAGATCGCCCGCACCATGCTCGACGCCGCCGACGACGATCCCGACGCCGACCTCGACGTCGACGAGGAGCCCAGGCGCGAGGCGAGCGGCCCCATCGAGGACATGCTCAGCCGCGGCCAGACGGTCCTCGTGCAGGTCTCCAAGGAGTCGCTGGGCACCAAGGGCGCCCGCATCACGTCGTTCATCTCGCTGCCCGGCCGCGACGTCGTCTACATGCCGCAGGCCCGGCACATCGGCGTCTCCCGCCGGATCCACGACGAGCGCGAGCGCGACCGGCTGCGGGCGGCCCTGCGCGGCCTGCCGCTGCCGCCGGGCGGCTTCATCTTGCGAACCAACGCCGAGGGCAAGGGCGAGGCGGAGTTCGCCCACGACGTCGAGTTCCTGGGCCGGCTGTGGTCGCAGATCCAGGGCCGCTTCGAGACGGCGGCGGCCCCGACCGTCCTCCACGAGGAGATGGATCTCACCTTCCGGGTGGTGCGCGACCTCTTCTCGCCGGAGGTCGACGAGTTCGTGGTGGACGACCGGGCCGCCTACGACAAGTGCCTGGGCTACGTCGAGGCGCTGGCGCCGGCGCTGGCCGACCGCGTGCGGCTCTACGGCGAGCGTGCGCCCGTGTTCGAGGCCTTCGGCATCGAGAAGGACATCGAGAAGGCCCTGCGGCGCCGGGTGTGGCTGAAGTCGGGCGGGTACATCGTCATCGACCACACGGAGGCGCTGGTCTCGATCGACGTCAACACGGGCAAGTACGTGGGCAAGCGCGACTTCGAGCAGACGGTGCTCAAGATCAACCTCGAATCGGTGAACGAGATCGTGCGGCAGATCCGACTGCGCGACCTCGGCGGCATCATCATCATCGACTTCATCGACATGGAGGCTGGCGAGCACCGCGAGCAGGTCGAAAAGGCCCTCAAGCGGGCGCTGGCCGCGGACAAGGCCCGTACCAACGTGCTGCAGATCTCCGAGCTGGGGCTCGTGGAGATGACGCGCAAGCGCGTGCGGCAGGACCTGCGCGCCCTCCTCACCCAGCCCTGCCCCTGCTGCCGCGGCACCGGCGTCGTGAAGTCCACGGAGACGCTGGCCACCGAGATCTACCGGGCGCTGCAGGCCAAGGCGGCGGCCGAGGCGCCGCCGGGCGAGGGCCGGGAGATCGTGGCCCGCGTGCATCCCGAGCTCGCCGCCTACCTGGAGGGCGAGGGTCG
>DASTOJ010000003.1:0-15273 GCA_035762565.1 Candidatus Methylomirabilota bacterium
TGTCGCCGTAACTCGCTCCGGGCACGGCTCGCTCGGGCCCCCCATCCCCCAGATCCCCCAGAGGGGGATCGGGTGCGGACCAGTCGAATCGCTGACGGCTCGCTCGCCGAGCCCGGCGCTCGAACGGCGACGACGGCTCGCCATGATGGCGCGCCCGCGGCCCCACGCCCAGCCCCCGGCGTCACCGTATTCCACGAGACTCATTAGCCCGGCGGAGCCCGCACCAGGCCGGCCGCCGGTGATCGAGGACCGCCACAGCTGCGCCGGGGCGGTCCGAGCGTGTGGGGGGACCATGTCGGGGCCCCCCACGAGGTTGACGGAGGCTGCTCGCGTGTGGTCTTATGAACGGCCGTCACTCGAGCGTTCGTGAGAGGTCGTAGGAGACATGGAAGCCGTCATCGCAACGGGGGGCAAGCAGTACCGGGTGGCCGAGGGCCAGGTGATCTCGGTCGAGAAGCTGCCCGGCGACAAGGGCGCCGAGGTGGCCTTCACCTCCGTGCTGCTGGTTACCCGGGACGGCGAGGTCCTCGTGGGGCCGGACCGGCTCAAGAGCGCCCGGGTGTCGGGGCAGGTCGTGGCCCAGGGCCGGGGCCGCAAGGTCTCGGTCGTCAAGTTCAAGCGGCGCAAGAACTACCGGCGTCATCGGGGCCATCGACAGGCGGCGACCACGGTGCGCATTCTCAAGATCGAGGTGTAGGCAACGTCATGGCGCACAAGAAGGGCGTCGGCAGCTCGCGCAACGGCCGGGACTCCAATCCCCAGATGCTGGGGGTCAAGCGCTTCGGCGGGCAGTTCGTCACCGGCGGCTCCATCCTCGTCCGCCAGCGCGGCACGCGCTTCAAGCCCGGCAGCAACGTCGGGCTCGGCTCCGACGACACGCTGTTCGCGAAGATCGACGGCGTCGTCCGGTTCGAGCGCCGGGGTGGCTCGCGCTACATCAGCATCCTGACCCAGCCGGCCTGACGGCGGCGGACCGGCCCGGCCGGTCTCTCCGATGTTCGTCGACGAGATCGATATCTTCGTGAAGGGCGGCGACGGCGGCGCCGGCTGCGTCAGCTTCCGGCGCGAGAAGTTCGCCCCCCGCGGCGGGCCTGACGGCGGCGACGGGGGCAGCGGAGGCTCCGTCTATCTCGAGGCCGACCCCGCGCTCGCCACTCTCCTCGACTTCCGCTACAAGCGCCACTACCACGCCGAGCGCGGGCAGCACGGCGAGGGGAGCAACCGCCACGGCGCCGGCGGCGACGACCTGGTGGTGCGCGTGCCGCTGGGAACGGTCGTCACCGACCGCGACAGCGGCGAGCCGATCGGCGACCTCACGGTGCCGGGCCAGCGCGTGCTCGCTGTGCGCGGCACCCGGGGCGGCCGTGGCAACGCCCGGTTCTCCTCGTCCACCAACCAGGCTCCGCGGCGCGCCGACCTGGGGCGCCCCGGCGCCGAGCGGTGGCTGCACCTGGAGCTGAAGCTGCTGGCGGACGTCGGCGTCATCGGCTTTCCCAACGCGGGCAAATCCACGCTGGTGTCGCGCGTGTCGGCGGCCAAGCCGAGGATCGGCGACTATCCATTCACGACGCTGACGCCGGCGCTCGGCATCGTGCGCGTCGACGCCGACCGCACCTTCGTGATCGCCGACCTGCCGGGGCTCATTCCGGGGGCGAGCGAGGGCCGCGGCCTCGGCCATCAGTTCCTGCGCCACACCGAGCGGACGCGCCTGCTCCTGCACCTGCTCGACCTGGATCCGGCCACCGGGCGCGACCCCCTGGACGACCTGCGCGTGATCGACGCCGAGCTGGCGGCCTATTCACCGGCGCTGGCCGCGCGGCCCCAGCTCGTCGTCGCCAACAAGACCGACGTGGCCGACGGCGACCCGGCGGCGGCCGCGGCCCTCGAGCGCGTCCGGCGCTGCTGCGCCGGCGCCGGCCGGCCCTTCCACGCCATCTCGGCGGCGACCGGACGCGGAGTGGGCGAGCTGCTGCGCGACGTCGCCTCGCGCCTCGGCGATCTCGGATGGGCACGCGCCGCCAGCTAGGCCGGGTCCGCCGGCTCGTCGTGAAGGTGGGCAGCGGCCTAGTCACCACACCCGACGCCGGACCCGACCGCCGGCGCATCACGGCGCTGGCCGCCGACCTCGCCGCCGTGCGGGCCCAGCGGGTCGAGGTGACGCTGGTCACCTCCGGCGCCATCGCCACCGGCATGGCGCGGCTGGCGCTGCGGCGCCGGCCACGCACGATGCCCGAGAAGCAGGCGGCCGCCGCCGTCGGGCAGTCGGCGCTCATGCGCCACTACGAGGCGGCGTTCAAGCGCCATGGGCTGGCGGTGGGCCAGGTGCTGCTCACCGCGCAGGACATCGGCGACCGCGCCCGCTATCTCAACGCCCGCAACACCCTGCTGGCGCTGCTGCGCTTCGGCGTCGTGCCGATCGTCAACGAGAACGACACCGTGGCCGTGGAGGAGATCAAGGTCGGCGACAACGACAACCTGAGCGCGTTGGTGGCTTCCCTCATCGAGGCCGACCTGCTCGTGCTGCTGACCGACGTCGACGGCCTCTACACGGCCAACCCTGCCGTGCACGGAGGGGCGCGCAAGCTCGACACCGTCGACGCCGTCACCGACGAGATCGTCCGGCTGGTCTGGGGCGGCGCCGGGGCCGGCTCGGTCGGCGGGATGGCCACCAAGCTGCAGGCCGCCGAGAAGGCGGCGGCGGCCGGCGTCCCGATGATCATCGCCGACGGCCGGGCCCAGGGCGTGCTGGGCCGCCTGTTGCACGGCGAGGCGCTCGGCACCTACTTCGCGCCCAGGACCGACCGCCTCGGCGCCCGCAAGCGGTGGATCGGGCTGGCGGTTGCGCCCCAGGGCCGGCTGACGGTTGACGCGGGCGCGGTCCGGGCTTTAACTCAAGGGGGCAAGAGCCTGCTGCCCTCGGGCGTCGTCAAGGTCGAGGGCGATTTCGCGGCCGGCGAGGTGGTGGCGGTGGTGGGTGAGGAGGGCGGCAAGGAATTCGGGCGGGGCCTGGTGAACTTCGCCGCCCCGGAGCTGGAGCGGATCCGCGGCGCCAAGACCCGCGACATCGAGCCACGCCTCGGCTACAAGAGCTTCGAGGAAGTCATCCACCGTGACAACCTCGTGATCTTTTCTGTATCAGGGGGGAGCGACCGCCGCTCCCCCCCGACACCCCCCCAGCGGGATCACGTGGGGTCGGTGGATCAGTAGGAGGGAGCAACCACGGCTCCCCCGACACCCCCCAGCGGGATCACGTGGGGCCGGTGGATCGGTAGGATAGGAGCGAGCATGGACATCGCGACGCTGGTCGAGACGAAAGCCCGCGCGGCGCGGGGCGCGGCCCAGGCGCTGGCCCTGTGCTCCATCCGCACCAAGAACGAGGCGCTCGCCCAGATGGCGCGGGGGCTGGAAGAGAAGACGCCGGCCATCCTGGAGGCCAACCGCGCCGACGTCGAGCGCGCGCGGGCGGCCGGCGCCGCCCGCGCGTTCCTGGACCGACTGACCCTCACCGACGTCCGCATCGAGGCCATGGCCGCCGGCCTGCGCGAGATCGGCGCGCTGCCCGACCCTGTGGGCGAGACGGTGGAAGCCTGGCGGCGGCCGAGCGGGCTGGAGATTGCGCGGGTGCGCGTGCCGCTGGGCGTGATCGGCTTCATCTACGAGTCGCGGCCCAACGTCACCGCCGACGCCGCCGGCCTCTGCGTGAAGTCCGGCAACGCGGTGCTCCTGCGCGGCGGCAGCGAGGCGATCGAGTCCAACATGCTGATCGCGGCGGTGCTGGCCAAAGCCCTGGAGAAGACCGGCGCGCCGCCCGACGCGATCCAGTTCGTGGACGTCACCGACCGCGCGGCGGTCGCCGCCATGCTGGCGCAGGACGGGCTCATCGACCTCATCATCCCGCGCGGCGGTGCGGACTTCGTGCGGTGGGTGGCCGAGCGCTCCCGGGTGCCGGTGCTCAAGCATGACAAGGGGGTCGTCCACGTGTACGTGGACGCCGCCGCCGACCTCGACATGGCCGCCGCGATCGTGCTGAACGCCAAGGTCCACCGGCCGAGCGTGTGCAACGCGCTGGAGACGCTGCTCGTGGACCGCCCCGTCGCCGACCGGTTCCTGCCGGCGGTGGCCGCCCGGCTCGGCGAGGCGGGCGTCCAGCTGCGCGGGTGCCCGGAGACGGTGCGGCGCGTGCCGGCGGCCCGGCCGGCGACGCCGGCCGACTGGGACGAGGAGTATCTGGATCTCGTCCTCGCGATCCGGGTGGTCGACGGCCTCGACGCCGCACTCGAGCACATCCGCCGCCACGGCACCGGCCTGGCCGAGGCCATCGTCACCAACGACCTGGGCCGCGCGCGCCGCTTCACGCGCGAGGTCGACGCCGCCGCCGTCCTCGTCAACGCCTCGACGCGCCTGGTGGACGGCAGCCAGTTCGGCCTGGGCGCCGAGATGGGCATCTCGACGTCCCGCGTGCACGCCCGCGGGCCGGTCGGCGTGCGGGAGCTGACGACGACGAAGTTCATCGTCCACGGTGACGGGCAGGTGCGGGACTAGCCGTTGGCCCGCGTCGGCGTCCTCGGCGGGTCCTTCAACCCGATCCACTACGGGCACCTGCTGCTGGCCGACGAGGTCGTCGAGGCGCTGAGCCTCGACCGCCTGCTGTTCGTTCCGGCCGCCTCGCCGCCGCACAAGCCGGCCACGCAGCTGGCGCCGGCGGCCGACCGCTACGAGATGGTCCGGTTGGCCATCGCCGGGCACCCGCGATTCGCGGTGTCCGATCTCGAGCTGCGGCGGCCGGGTCCCTCGTACACCGTCGACACGCTGCAGGTGCTGGCAGCCGGCGGGGACGAGTTGTTGTACGTCGTCGGCTCCGAGACGTTTCTCGATCTGCTCACGTGGCGGGAGCCGCGCCGCATCGCCCGGCTGGCCCGGCTGGTGGTGATTCCGCGCGCTGGCAGCGCGTTCGACGCCGAGAGCGCTGCCGCCCAGAAGGTGCTGCGCGAGATCGGCGCCGAGGGCGGCTTCGTCCACGACCTCGCGGGCGGCGTCCCGCCCCGCGGCGTGCTGGTGGTGCACGCCACGTCGCTGCCGCTGTCGGCCTCCGAGCTGCGGCGGCGCGTGCGGGAGGGGCGCTCGCTCGCCTTCCGCATGCCGCCGGCGACGATCGCGTACGTCCGCGCCCACGGCCTCTATGCCGCGGCGACCGCGTGACGGCGGAGCGCAAGGTGCAGCGGGCGGCCCGGGCCGCCCTCGACCGCAAGGCCCTCGACCTCGTCGTGCTCGACGTGCAGGGATTGTCCAGCGTCACCGACTACTTCCTGGTGTGCAGCGGCCGCTCCACCACGCACCTGGCCACGATCACGGAGGCGATCCGCGCGGAGCTCAAGCAGGACGGCGTGCGCCCGCTGCACGCCGAGGGCGCCACCGAGAGCGGCTGGGTGCTGCTCGACTACGGTGACGTGCTGATGCACGTCTTTCTGGAGGACACGCGCGCGTACTACGCGCTGGAGCGCCTGTGGGGCGACGCACCGTCCATTCCCGTGGACGGCGCCTGACGCGCGCCTTGCACGCTCCGGGACCGCATGCTAGCGTGAGCGGCACGACTCGCGGTCGCCAGGGAGGTCGTGATGAGGAAAGAACGACTGGCGAGCTTCAAGAAGCGTCTGCTGGAAAAGCACCAACAGCTCGCCGACGAAGTCGGGCGCAGCGCGCTCTACGGCAAGGACCAGGACGACGACGCCATCAAGGATCTCGGCGACCAGGCCAACACCGCGTACACCCGCGAATTCTTCTTCGAGCTCGGCAACGGCGACCGGCGGCTCCTGCGCGACGTCGTGGCCGCCCTGCAAAAAATCGACGACGGCTCTTTCGGCAACTGCGAGCGCTGCGGCGAGACGATCGCCGACAAGCGGCTGGAGGCGCTGCCGTTCGCGCGCTACTGCATCGACTGCCAGCGGCTCGTCGAGCAGGAGGAACGGACCACCGCCGGGTGACGCCGCGCCTCCGCCCCCTCCGCGCCCGCCACGCCCCCTCCGCCGCATGATGCCCGCGTGGTCGACGCTGCGCTCGCTGGGCCGCCAGCTCGGCCGCTGGGTGGGCGAGGCGCGGCCGGCGCCGCCCACCGGCGAGGACGACCCCCAGGCCGCCGACGCCATGCGCCGGGCCCACGAGGCGCGGCAGGCCGGGCGCCTGGAGGAGACCCGCACCCTGTATCGGTATGTGCTCCAGCGCTGGCCCCAGCACGCCGGGGCGCTGCGGGCCCTGCGCGACCTCGCCATCGAGGCCGGCGACTGGGACGAGGCCGTCGCCGTCCAGCAGCGCCTCCTCCCCGTGGCCCCGCCGGCCGACCGCGCGGCCGAGGGAGCGTGGCTGGCGGTGGGCTACTACGAGCTGGGGCGCCTGGAGCTGGCGCGCGGCGCCGCGCCGACCGCGGCCGGACACTTCAAGGCTGCGTTGCGCGCCGACCGGGACTTTCTGCCGGCCGCGCTCGCGCTCGGCGACGCCTGGGAGGCGGCCGGCGACCAAAGAGAGGCGGTGCGCACGTGGGAGCGGGCGGCGGAGACGCACCCGGCGCTGCCGTTGCTGGCCCGGCTGGAGCGCGTCTACCGTAACCAGGGCCGGCCGAGCCGGATGATCGCGCTCTACCGGGCGGCCTGCGTGCGCGCCCCGGAAGACCCGGCGCTGGCGGCCGCGCTCGGGCGCGTGTACTTCGAGCTGGAGATGCTCGACGAGGCGGCCGACCAGTTCGAGAAGCTGGAGGTGCGGGCGCCGGACCTGCCGGTAGTCCACGCGTTCCTCGGCGCCGTGTTCGAGCGCCGGGGGCAAGCACGCGACGCCTACGACGAGTACCGCCGCGCGCTCCGCCTCGCCGGCGCCTTCGACTGGCCCCACCGCTGCCAGGCCTGCGCCGCCCCCGCTCCGACCTGGCAGGACCGCTGCCCGCAGTGCCATCGCTGGAACGCGCTGCAGCCGGTCCGCTGAGCGGGGGCCCCGGCATGGCCCCCACACCCCCGACGCTCGTCGCGCCCCGGCGAAGCCGTGGCGCTCCCGCTCCGATGAACGCGTGGGCGCTCGCCGCCCTCGACCTCGTGTTTCCGGCCCTGTGTCCGGTCTGCGCCTCCAGGCTCGCGGCGCGACGCCGCGACCCTCTGTGCGGGAATTGCTGGGAGTCCATCCCCCGGATCGCGCCACCGTGTTGCGAGCGCTGTGGCCTGCCGTTCGCGACGTTCGGCCCGCGGGTCATCGACTCGCCCGCCGAGGCCGGCGAAGAAAGCCAGCGGCGCGGCCGGGCGCTGTGTGGCCCGTGCGCGAGCGACCCGCCCGCCTGGGACTGGGCGCGCGCGGCCGCCGAGTACGAGGGCGTGGTGCGGGACGCGTTGCACGCGTTCAAGTTCGAGGGAAAGCGGGCGCTGGCGCGGCCGCTCGCCGCGCTGGTGCTCGAGCAGTGGTCCCCGGCCGTCGGCGCCGACGCGGCGCTGGTGGCCGTGCCGCTCGCGCGCTCCCGCGAGCGCGAGCGCGGATTCAACCAGGCGGCGCTGGTGGCCGAGCGCCTGGCCGGCGCGCTCGGGGTACCACTGCGCCCGCGCTGGCTCGTCCGTGTGCGGGCCACCCGGTCCCAGAGCGACCTGGGCGCGACCGAGCGGCGCGCCAACGTGCGGGGCGCGTTCGCTGCCGACCCCGCGGTGGCCGGACGCCACGTGGTCGTGGTCGACGACGTGCTGACGACCGGCGCCACGGCGTCGGAATGCGCCCGCGCGCTGCGGGCGGCCGGCGCTGTCCGGGTGGGGGTGCTCACAGTTGCCCGGGTGCGCTGAGTCAACGTATACTCCGAGCGTATTTACGAGAGTCTGGCTGGAGTGATTCCCGGTCGTCCCACAAGGAGCCCTTCCATGAGCATTCGAGTCGGCGTCAACGGCTTCGGGCGCATCGGCCGCGTGTTCTTCCGCGCCGCGCTGGAAGCCAGGGACATCGAGGTCGTCGGCGTCAACGATCTGGCGGACGCCAAGACCCTGGCCCACCTCCTCAAGCACGACTCCGTCCACGGCGCCCTGCCCGCCGAGGTGGCCGCCAAGGACGGCTCGATCTTCGTCAACGGGCGGGAGGTACGCGTGCTGGCGCTGAAGGATCCCGGCAGCCTGCCCTGGCGCGAGCTGGGGGTCGACGTCGTCGTCGAGTCCACCGGGCTGTTCGTCGACACGGCCACCGCGTCCAAGCACATCCAGGCGGGCGCCAAGAAGGTGATCATCACGGCGCCGGCGAAGGATCCCGACATCACCCTGGTGCTCGGCGTCAACGAGGCGGCCTACGAGCCGGCCCGGCACCGCATCATCTCGAACGCCTCGTGCACCACCAACTGCCTGGCCACCACGGCCAAGGTGCTCGACGACGCGTTCGGCATCAAGCGCGGGTTCGCTTCCACCGTGCACTCCTACACGAACGACCAGAAGATCCACGACTTCCCCCACAAGGACCTGCGGCGCGCCCGGGCGGCGGCCGTCAGCATGATCCCGACCACGACGGGGGCGGCCAGGGCGGTCGGCCTCGTGCTCCCCCACCTCAAGGGCAAGCTCGACGGCATCGCCATCCGCGTGCCGACCGCCAACGTCTCCGTCGTCGACCTCACGGCGGAGCTGGGCAAGCCGGCCACCGTGCAGGCGGTGAACGAGACCTTCCGCGAGGCGGCGGCCGGCCCGCTGCGCGGGATCCTCGACGCCACCGACGAGGAGCTGGTCTCGGTCGACTTCAACGGCAATCCTCACTCCTCGATCGTGGACCTGCCGTCCACGGCGCTGGTCGACGGCAACATGGTGAAGGTGCTGGCGTGGTACGACAACGAGTACGGCTACTCGTCCCGCGTGCGCGACCTGATCCGGTTCATCGGCAAGACCCTGTAAAGCGCGCGGTGAAGCTGTCCATCGAGCAGGTCGATCTCGCCGGCCGGCGCGTTTTCCTCCGCGCCGACCTGAACGCGCCGCTGGAGCGGGGCGCCGTGACCGACGACACCCGGTTGACCGCCGTGCTGCCCACCATCCGCCACGCGCTGGAGCGCGGGGCCGCCGTCGTCCTCGCGTCGCATCTGGGACGGCCCAAGGGCGGTCCCGATCCGAAGCACACGCTGGCGCCGGTGGCCGAGCGGCTGGCGAGCCTGCTCGACCGGCCGGTGCCGCTGGCGCCCGACTGCGTCGGGGAGCGCGTGGAAGAGCTGGCCCGGGCGCTGAAGCCCGGCGAGGTCCTGCTCCTCGAGAACCTGCGTTTTCATCCCGAGGAGGAGGCCAACGACGACGCGTTCGCGCGCCGGCTGGCCGCGCTCGCCGACGTGTACGTGAACGACGCCTTCGCCGCCGCGCATCGGGCGCACGCCTCGATCGCCGCGATCACCCGCCACCTGCGGCCGGCCGCGGCGGGCCTGCTCATGCGCCGGGAGCTGGAGGCGCTCGGCCGCATCGTCGAGTCGCCCGCCCGCCCGCTGGTGGCCATGCTGGGCGGCGCCAAGGTCTCCGACAAGGTCGCGCTCGTCGAGCACCTGCTGGCCCGGGTGGACGCGCTCGTCATCGGCGGCGGCATGGCCTTCACGTTCCTGCGCGCGCTCGGGCACGGGGTGGGGACGTCGCTCGTCGAGCCCGACTGCGTCGAGACCGCGCGGGCGGCGCTGGAGACGGCCCGGCGGCGCGGCGTGCCGGTGGCGCTGCCGGTCGACGCCGTGGTGGCCGGCGGCCTCGACAGCCCGTCGGGCCGCGCGGTGGCGATCCGCGAGATCCCGGCGGCGCAGATGGGCCTGGACATCGGCCCGCTCACGGTGGAGCGCTTCGCCGCCGTGCTGAAGACGGCCAAGACGATCGTGTGGAACGGGCCGATGGGCGTGTTCGAAAAGCCCGCCTTCGCCACCGGGACGGTGGCGGTGGCGCGGGCGGTGGCCGAGTCGCCGGCGTTCTCGGTGATCGGCGGCGGCGACACGGTGGCGGCGGTGAACCAGGCCGGCGTCGCCGACCGCATCGGCTACATCTCGACGGCCGGCGGCGCCTTCCTGGAGTTCCTCGAGGGCCGCCCGCTGCCGGGCGTGGAGGCGCTGACGGAGGTCTGATGCGGACGCCGCTGGTCGCCGGCAACTGGAAGATGCACGGCACGCTCGCCGAGGCGCGCGCGCTGGCCTCGGCCCTGCGCGACGGGCTCAAGCGGCCCGGGCGCGTGGAGGTGGTGGTGTGCCCGCCGTTCACCGCTCTGGCCGCGGTGGGGGAGATCCTGGCCGGCAGCCCGATCGCGCTCGGCGCCCAGAACTGCCACCACGCGGCGTCGGGAGCCCACACCGGCGAGATCGCGCCGCCGATGCTGCTGGAGCTGGGCTGCCGCTTCGTCATCTGCGGCCACTCCGAGCGCCGCCGCGACCTCGGCGAGACCGACGAGCAGGTCAAGCTCAAGGTCGCCGCCGCGCTGGGCCACGGCCTCACGCCGATCCTCTGCGTCGGCGAGACCGCCGAGGAGCGTCGTCAGGGGCTCACGTTCACGACGGTGGAGGGCCAGCTGCGGGCCGGCCTGGCCGGCCTCGAGCCGGCCGCCCTCGGCCGCTGCGTGCTGGCCTACGAGCCGGTGTGGGCGATCGGCACCGGCGTCAACGCCACCCCGGCCCAGGCCGCCGAGGTGCACGGGTATCTGCGGGGGCTGCTGTCGGAGCTGGGGTCCAAGGAGACGGCCCAGTCGATCCGCATTCTCTACGGCGGCAGCGTCAAGGCCGACAACGCCGACGCGCTGCTGGCCGAGCAGGAGATCGACGGGGCGCTGGTGGGCGGCGCCAGCCTGACCGCGCCCGGCTTCATCGCCATTGTCCGGAAGGCGGCACGCGGGGCCGCCTCCAGAGGGGACTAGTCTTTCGATGATCATTGCGCTCACGATCCTCCACGTCCTCATGTGCTTCCTCATCATCGGCATCGTCCTGATGCAGTCGGGCAAGGGCGCCGACATCGGCTCGGCCTTCGGCGGGGCGGGCAGCCAGGCGGTGTTCGGCTCGATGGGCACGCCCACGGTGGTCGGCAAGATCACCACGGTGGTCGCGATCCTGTTCACGGTCACGTCCTTCACGCTGGCCTTGCTCGGCGGCGAGCGCGCCGGCTCGGTGGGGCGCGAGCCGGCGCCCGTCACCGCGCCCGCCACGCCGGCCGTGCCGCCCGCGGCGCCGGCCGCACCGACCGGCCCGGCCCCGATCGCGCCCACCCCCGCGGCGCCCCCCCAGGGCCGGTAGTGCCGCCGGGTGTGCGGCGGCTCGGCGCCGTCCTCGCGCTGGCGGGGCTGCTTGCCGGGTGCGCCGGCGAGCCGCCGGCGGCGAGCGAAGGCACCGGCACCGACACCCCGGCCTACGGCGACACGCTGATCGAGGCCTCCATCGGGAACGTCTCCAGCCTCATTCCCAACATCACCAACGACGTGTCCTCGCGCGAGGTCGGCGACCTGATGTACAACGGCCTCGTCACCCTGGGGCGCGACCTCGAGATCGTCCCCGAGCTGGCGAAGTCGTGGAAATTCAGCCCGGACTGTCTCACGCTCGACTTCCAGCTCCACGACACCGTCCGCTGGCACGACGGCCGGCCGTTCACCGCCGCCGACGTCGTCTTCACCCATCAGGCCGTGATGCACCCCAAGACCCCCAGCTCCTACAAGGCCGACTTCGACGCCGTCGAGCGGGTGGAGGCGGTGGGCACGCACGGGGTGCGGGTGACGTACAAGCGCCCGTACGCCCGGGCGCTGCTGTCGTGGGCCATGACGGTGCTGCCGCAGCACCTGCTCGAGTCCTACGTGCGGGCCGGCAAGATCCGGGAGGCGCCGCAGAACTGGAGCGCGCCGATCGGGACCGGCCCCTATCGGTTCAAGGAGATGAAGAGCGGCGAGAAGGTCGTCGTCGTCGCCAACCCGGACTACTTCAGGGGGCGGCCCCACGTCTCGCGCATCGTCTACCGCATCATCCCGAGCCAGGCGACCATCTTCCTGGAGCTGAAAGCCAAGAGCGTCGACGTGGCCAGCCTCACCGCGCTGCAGTACAAGCGCCAGACGGAGTACCCGGCCTTCGAGAAGGCGTACAAGAAATACCGGTACCCGAGCCCCGGCTACACGTACTTCGGCTTCAACCTGAAGGACCCGCGCTTCGCCGACCGCCGGGTGCGGCTGGCCTTCGCCCACGCGATCAACAAGCAGGAGCTGCTCGACGGCGTCGTCATGGGGCTCGGCCGGGAATCGACCGGCCCCTTCCGGCCCGGGCACTGGGCCAACAACGCGGCCGTGAAGGGCGTGCCCTACGACCCCCCGCGCGCGGCTGCGCTGCTGGCCGAGGCGGGGTGGACCACGCGCAACGCCGACGGGCTGCTGGTGAAGGACGGACGGCCGTTCACCTTCGAGCTGCTGACCAACCAGGGCAACGACGAGCGCAAGAAGGTGGCCGAGATCATCCAGGCCTCGCTGCGCGAGGTGGGCGTGGGCGTGGAGATCCGCATCCTCGAGTGGGCGGCGCTGCTCAAGGAGCACATCAAGAAGCGGCCGGTGGGCTTCGACGCCCTGATCCTGGGGTGGTCGACGGCGGCCGATCCCGACCAGTTCGTCGTCTGGCACTCGTCGCAGATGGGCGCGGACGAGCTGAACCACATCTCCTACAACAACCCCGAAGTGGACGCGCTGCTCGAGGTGGGCCGCACCTCGTGTCACCAGGCCGACCGCGTGAAGTACTACCATCGGCTCCACCAGGTGCTGGCCGACGACCAGCCGGTGGTGTTTCTCTACTGGCGCGACGCGCTGCCGGCGATCGCCTCGCGCATCCGCGGTGTCGATCCGGGCCCGGCGGGCCTGCGCTGGAACTTCACCGACTGGTTCGTGCCGAAGCACCTCCACCGGTACACGGCGGGTTGACATCCCGCCCGCGGCCGTAGAATAGCGGGCCATGCTCGCGTACGCCCTGCGTCGCCTGCTGCTCGCCGTGCCCTTGCTGATCGGCATCACCTTCGTCTCGTTCGTGGTGATCCACCTCGCCCCCGGCGATCCCGTCGAGATCCAGACCGGCGACATGTCGCAGCAGCACAGCGCCCAGGCCTACAAGGCCCTGCAGGAGCTGTACGGCCTCGACAAGCCCCTGCACGTGCAGTACTGGAGCTGGCTGAGCCGCCTCGCCCGCCTGGACTTCGGCCGCTCGTTCGCCCCCCACGGCCGGCCCGTGAGCGCCATGATCGCCGAGCGGCTGCCCATCACGCTGCTCCTCAACGTCGTGGAGATGCTGATCATCGTGGCGCTGGCGGTGCCGATCGGGGTGCTGTCGGCGACCCGGCAGTACTCGACCTTCGACAAGATCACCACGATCTTCGTGTTCATCGGCTTCGCGACCCCCGACTTCTGGCTGGCCCTGCTGCTCATGATCCTGTTCGGCGTCCAGCTGGGCTGGCTGCCCATCTCGGGCCTGCGCTCGCTGAACTGGGAGTACATGACCTTCTGGCAGCAGCAGTGGGACTTCCTGAGTCACCTGGCCCTGCCGATCCTCGTCGCGACCTTCGGCGGCCTGGCGGGCTTCTCGCGCTACATGCGGCAGAGCATGCTGGAGGTGGTCCGGCAGGATTACATCCAGTCGGCGCGGGCCAAGGGGCTGGCCGAGCGCGTGGTGATCGGCAAGCACGCCCTGCGCAACGCGATGCTGCCCATCGTGACGATCCTGGGCCTCTCGCTGCCCGGCCTCATCGGCGGCAGCGTCATCGTCGAGTGGATCTTCGCGATCCCCGGAATGGGCCAGCTGATGGTGCAGGCGGCCTTCGAGCGCGACTACCCCGTGCTCATGGGCAACCTCGTCATCGTCTCCTCCCTCACGCTGTTCGCCAACCTCATGGCCGACCTGGCCTACAGCCTGGTGGACCCGCGCATCCGCGTGGGCCGGCGCCGCCGCTAGCCGTGCGCGACTTCTGGAAGGCCCTGTCCCGGAACCGGCTGGCCCTGATCGGCGGCGTCGTCGTGGCCTGCCTGGCGCTGCTGGCGGTGCTGGCGCCGGCCATCGCACCGTGGGACCCGAACCGCCCCGACGTCAAGAACATCCTCGACTCGCCGTCCAAGCGGCACCTGCTCGGCACCGACCAGCTCGGGCGCGACGTGTTCTCGCGCATGCTGTTCGGCGCCCGCGTGTCGCTGGCCGTCGGCTTCGTGTCGGTCGGCATCGCGGCGACCATCGGCATCCTCCTCGGCTCCGCCGCCGGCTACCACGGCGGCATGGTGGACGCCACGATCATGCGCGTCGTCGACCTCATGCTGGTGTTCCCGCGCTTCTTCCTGCTCCTGGCCGTGCTGGCGTTCCTCAAGCCCTCGATCTGGACGATCATGGCGGTGATCGGGCTCACCGGCTGGATGGGGGTGGCCCGCCTCGTGCGCGCCGAATTCCTCGCGCTCAAGGAGCGCGAGTTCGTGCTGTGGTCGCAGGCGGTGGGGGCCAGCGCCTACCGCATCATCTGGCGCCACATCCTGCCCAACGCGATGGCGCCGGTGCTGGTGGCCATGACGCTCGGCATCCCCGCCGCCATCCTCACCGAGTCGGGACTGTCGTTCCTCGGCCTCGGCGTGCAGCCGCCCCACGCGACGTGGGGCAACATCCTCAACGAGGGCAAGGACGCCATCGAGCTGGCCTGGTGGCTGTCGGTCTACCCGGGGTTCGCCATCCTCGTGACGGTGCTCTCCTACAATCTGCTCGGCGAGGGCATCCGCGACGCGCTCGACCCGCGGCTGCGCCAGAGCGCCGGCCGCGTTGTCTCCCGGGGACGCTAGCGGTATACTTCGCCCTCGTCGCTTCGTGCCGAAGTGGCGGAACTGGCAGACGCGCACGTTTGAGGGGCGTGTGGGGTAACCCGTGGGGGTTCGAGTCCCCCCTTCGGCACCACCCTCTCCCTGCTGGGGGCGACGGGGCTCCGAACCGGAGCCCCGTCGTGGTTTCTGGGATGGGCCGGGATGGGCCGGTCCGAGGCGCTGTGGCATAATGACCACCGATACGAGCACTTCCCGCGAATGACACTGACGCTTCCCGTCATCCAGCCCGACGCACTACGGGAGCCCCAGGCGCGCAAGCCGGCCTGGCTCAAGGTCCGTGCGCCCGGCGGCCCCAATTACATGCGCCTCCAGGCCCTCATGCGCGAGCGGAAGCTCCACACCGTCTGCGAGGAGGCCCGCTGCCCGAACATCGGCGAGTGTTGGAACAACCGCACCGCCACCTTCATGATCCTCGGCAACGTGTGTACCCGTTCCTGCGGCTTCTGCGCCGTACTCACGGGCAAGCCAACCGAGCTA
>DASTOJ010000004.1:0-20535 GCA_035762565.1 Candidatus Methylomirabilota bacterium
GGGCCGCCGGGAGCAAACTTCACGGTCGTGGCGCCGGGAATCTCCAGGCGGGTGACCGGGCTGCTGCCGCTCACGACCTGGGCCTGCCGGGCGATGGGGGCGGCCACGCCGACGATCACGTCGCCGTACTTGCCGGTGCTGTTGACGTCGAAGTAGACGAGGGCGCCGGCACCGTCACGGACGGCGCGGCCGTTTTCCGTACGGATGCGGGTGCCGCCGGCGTCCATGATGGTCGGGTAGTAGACGCAGCCGGCGAGCAGCAGGGCCAGCGCCGCCAGAGCGGCGCGTCGCGCCATCACATCCCCTTGAAGGCGCCGTCGGCGGCCAGCGCCTGGAACGCGCGCTCGTAGCCCTGCACGGTACGCTCGAGATCCTGCTCCGTGTGGACGGCCGAGATCCAGCCGTGGTAGGCGGAGCAGTCCACGCCGTTGTTGAGCAGGGCGCAGCGCAGGAGCTGGTAGATCGGGCCCTTGCGCGCGCGGTCGAAGCCGGCCAGGCCCGGGCGGCCCTCGAACGACACATGGTAGATCGACGCCTCGCCGAAGCAGGTGCCCGGCACGCCCGCCGTCTTCATCAGGTCGCCCAGCGCGCGGCGCAGCTCCTCGCCCGACTTGTTGGCGCGCGCCTGCAGCGAGGCGTCGCCGCACTGCTCGAGCGTGGCGATGGCGGCGGCGGCCGACAGCGGGTTGGCGTTGAACGTCCCCGCGTGGGCCACGCGGGAGGCGCGGTCCCAGTCGGGGTCGTTGCGGAAGGCGATCATCGACATGATCTCGCGCGTGCCGGTGAGCGCGCCGCCGGGCAGGCCGCCCGCCACGATCTTGGCCAGCGTGGTGAGGTCGGGGGTGACGTTGAAGTACTGCTGGGCGCCGCCGGGCGCATAGCGGAAGCCGGTGATGACCTCGTCGAAGATCAGCACCACGCTCTCGCGCGTGGTGAGCGCGCGCAGCTCTTGAAGATAGCCCGGGATGGTGGGGATCGTCCCCGACCCGCCTCCCGCCGGCTCCAGGATGACGGCGGCGATGTCGCCGCGCCCGAGCGCTATCTCCACCGCCTTGATGTCGTTGGCGGGGACGGTCACCACCTGGTCGATCGTGGCGGTCGGCACGCCGGCCGACCACGGCACGTCGTAGGGCGGGCTCACGGCGGCGACGGCGCCGTCGTGCCAGCCGTGGAAGTGACCCGCGAGCTTGAGGATCTTCGGGCGGCCGGTGTAGGCGCGCGCGACGCGCATGGCCAGGTGCGTGGCCTCGGTGCCCGACATCGTGAAGCGCGTCAGCTCGCCGCAGGGGATGAGCTGGTTGACCAGCTCGGCCCAGCGCACCTCCGCCTCGTGGCTGGCGCCCAGGTGGGTGCCGCGCGCCATCTGCTCCTGCACCGCCCGTACGACGGCCGGGTGGCAGTGGCCGAGAAAGAGCGCGCCGTGGCCCATCCAGTAGTCGACATACTCGTGGCCGTCGACGTCCCACTTGCGGCTGCCGGCCGCGCGGTCGATGTAGACCGGGAACGGCATCAGGTGCCGGATGTCGTGGGTGATGCCGCCGGGGATGGCCTTGCGGGCGCGCTCGGCGAGCGTGGCGGCCTTCGGGTGCCTGGCGCGGTAGTCGTCCTGGATGCTCATGCGGCTCTCCTCGCTACGTTACAGGTCGCCCCATGATAACCCGAGCAGCGCGACGACGGCGGCGTGGGTGTCGGCGTCGAGCGCGTCGACGGTGGGCTCCAGGCGGCGCGTGAGCCCGTCGGCGGCGCCGGCGGCGACGCAGGCGTCGATCAGCCGCCGCTCCTCGGCCGGCGTGTGCAGCAGGCGCCGGCCGGTGAGGCGCCCGAGCTGGGCCACGATGCCGTAGGCGCCCCAGTTGGAGACGCCGGCCACGACGAGGTGATCGACGGGCACGACCGAGGCGATCCGCGCCATGAGCGCGCCCTCGCGCGCCAGCCGCGGCCGCACGCGCCCCATGCCGATCTCGTTGCCGCCGTCCCCCACGCCGATCGTGACCGGCCGCCGCAGAGATGCGGAGCCCCGGCCGTCTCGACCAGGCCACCCGCGGCCCGAGCCAAGCAAGCGCGCCCCGCTCCAGCGGAACATCGCATCGAGCGGCCGGTTCCACGCGGCCACCGAGACGCCGCGCGCGTTGAGGTAGTCGCCGCCGCGCCCGCGCCCCGGCCGCTCGATGGCCACCAGGTGCGTCGGTCGCTCGCGCCCGAGGACCTCGGCCGCCGCGCCGGCGCCCTCGGGATACGCGAAGAGGTCGACCGGCTCGTCGAGCGCCTTCAGCGCCGCCTCCAGCGCGGGCAGCACGACGGGATCGCTCGTATAGCGGACGCGCGCGCCGAGCCGTCGGAGCGCGCGCCCCAGCACCGCCGCGCCGGGCGGCCCGTCCGTCTCCGGCACGCCGTCGGCGACGACGAACCCGGTGGCGATCAGCACGCGGCGCGCCCCGACGAGCGCGCGCGCCGCGCCGAGCGCGCCGCCCGCCTGGAAGAACGCGGCGATCCCGCGCCTGCCGGGGTCGAGCGCCAGGATGTGGTCGACCGGATCGTCGGGCCGCCGCGCCGGCACGGCAGGACGCTATCACCGGCCCCGCCACCTCCGCAACGTCGCGCGGTCCGAGGTGTCGCGCGCGGTACGAGGTCAGTATTTGCCGGCGAGGTTGGCCACGGCCAGGGCCAGCTCCGCCGGATCGACGGGCTTGGCCAGGTGCAGGTTGAATCCGGCCGCCAGCACCTTCTTGCGATCGGCGGAACGGCCGTAGGCCGTGAGCGCCAGCGCGGGGATGCGCACCCCCCGCTCGGCGGCCGCCGCGCGGAGATGTCGCAGGACCGCAAAGCCGTCCTCACCCGGCATCTCGATATCCAGCACGACGACGTCCGGCGTGAAGCCGGCCAGCGCCTCCCGCGCGGCCAGCGGCGAGGAGCACGCCCGCACGTCGGCTCCGCAATTTCTCAGGATCACGGTGGCCAGATCGAGGCCGTCCAGATCGTCGTCCACCAGCAACACGTCCACGCCGCGCAGGGACGGAGGCAGCGGCACCGGCGCCGACGGCGGCGGCGCCGATCGGGGCGGGACATGCACGGCGACGTCCTTGATCATCGCCACCGGCAGCGTCACCGTGAAGGTCGCGCCCTGTCCCGGCCCTGGGCTCTCCGCGGTGACGCTGCCGCCGTGGAGCTCGACGAGGTGGCGCACGAGCGCCAGTCCGATGCCGAGCCCGCCGTGGGCGCGCGTGCTGCTGCCCTCGGCCTGGCGGAAGCGCTCGAAGACGAACGGCAGGAGGTCCGGCGCGATGCCCTGCCCGGTGTCGCTGACCACGATCCTCACCTGGGAGCTCACCCGGTACAGGTGCACCTGCACCCGGCCGCCGCGCGGCGTGAACTTCACCGCGTTGATGAGCAGGTTCCAGACGACCTGCTGCAGCCGCTCGGGCGAGCCCATGATCGGCCCGGAATCGTCCAGCACGGTCTCGAGCCGCACGCCCTTGGCGGCGGCGGCCGGACGCACGGCGTCGAGCGCGGCCTCGATGACCGCGCCGGGGCCCATGGGGCGGACGTCCAGCCGGAGGTTGCCGGTGACGATTCGCGACATGTCGAGCAGGTCCTCCACCAGCTTCACCTGGGCGTCGGCGTTGCGGTGGATGGCTTCCAGCGCCCGGGCGGTGGTGGCGGGATCGAGCGGCCCTTCGCGCAGCATGCGGGCCCAGCCGTAGATCGCGTTGAGCGGCGTCCGCAGCTCGTGCGAGAGGACGGCCAGGAACTCGTCCTTGCTGCGGCTGGCCGCCTCGGCCTCGGCCCGCGCCTCCTGCTCGCGATCCAGCAGCGCGGCCCGCTCCGCCTCTGCGCGCTTTCGCCCGGTGATGTCGCGGGCGATCTTCGAGGCGCCGACGATCCGGCCCGCGCGGTCCTTGATGGGCGAGATGGTGAGCGAGATGTCGAGGCGCTCCCCGTGCCGGGTGACACGGACCGTCTCGAAGTGGTCCACGACGACGCCGCTGCGGATACGCGCCAGCACCTCGTCCTCCTCCGCCCACCGCTCCTCGGGAATGATCAGCGTGATGTGGCGCCCCACCGCCTCGGCGGCGGTCCACCCGAACATCCGCTCGGCCGCCGGGTTCCAGGAGGTGATGACGCCCTCGAGCGTCTTGCTGACGATGGCGTCATCGGAGGACTGCACGATGGCGGCGAGTCGCGAAGAAACTTCGTCGGCTTGCATGCACCCGGCCCTCAGCGGCCGATCTCGTAGAGGATCGCCTGGTAAGGCGCCAGCGGGCGCACGGGCGCGGTGCCGGCGAAGCGCTTGTCCTCGCTGTCGAGCAGCACCCGCCCGTCGGCGGGCGGCGTGAACGGCTGCGGCGCTGCCGTGAGGTTGGCGACCAGCCGCACGCCGGCGGCGTCCGGACCCCGGCGGCTCAGCGTCAGGACGCCGCTGCCCGGGTCCACCTCGCACCGTGCGCGCTCCTTGCCGTGCGCCCCCAGGGCGGGGTGGGTGCGCCGCACGGCAAGCCACTGGCGGTAGTAGTCGCGCAGCTCGCGGTGGCGCGGCGCGCCCGCCAGGGGATGGCTCAGGCGCGAGCGCAGGAACGTCGCCGGCTCCGAGGGGTCGGGGATCTTGCCCTCCCAGCCGAAGCGGGCGAACTCGGCGGCGCGGCCGCGGCGGACGGCCTCGACCAGGGCCGGATCCAGGAACGAGGTGAAGAACTGGAACGGCGAGGTCTCGCCGTACTCCTCGCCCATGAACAGCAGCGGCAGCGCCGGCGCGGTGAACAGCAGGGCGGCGGCCATCTTCACGGCGGCGAGCGGCACGATCGTGGACAGCCGGTCCCCCACCGCGCGGTTGCCCACCTGGTCGTGGTTCTGCAGGGCGATGACGAAGCGCTCGCCGCCGAGGTCGGCGCTCGCGGTGCCGCGCGGCCGGCCGAAGTACTCCGAGGGCTCGCCCTGATACGCGAACCCCTCGGCGAGGGCCCGGACCAGGCCCCGGCCCTCGGCGAAGTCGGCGTAGTAGCCGCCCCGCTCGCCGGTGAGCCGGCTGTGGATGGCGTGATGGAAGTCATCGGACCAGACGGCGTCCAGGCCCAGCCCGCCCTCGGCCGCCGGCTGCACGATCTTGCGGTCGTTGTCGTGCGACTCGGCGACGACGTGCGCCGGCCGCCCCAGGCGCCGCGCCTCCTCGCGGACGGCCTCGGCCACCTCGGTGAGGACGTGGACCGGGCTCGCGTCGAAGATCGAGTGAATGGCGTCCAGGCGGAGGCCGTCGAGGTGGAACTCGCGCACCCAGTAGCGGGCGTTGTCGACGAAGTGGCGGCGCACGCCCTCGCTGTCGGGGCCGTCGAAGTTGATCGCGCTGCCCCACGGCGTCTTGTAGCGGTCCGTGAAGTACGGCCCGTACTCGCCCAGGTAGTTGCCCTCGGGTCCCAGGTGGTTGTAGACGACGTCGAGCAGGACGCTCAGGCCGTGCCGGTGGGCGGCGTCGACCAGCCGCCGCAGCCCCCGGGGGCCCCCGTAGGTCGACTGCGGCGCGTAGAGGTGCACGCCGTCGTAGCCCCAGTTGCGCGAGCCGGGGAACTCCGCCACCGGCATCAGCTCGATGGCCGTCACCCCGAGGTCGACGAGGTTCGACAGGTAGGGGATGACGCCCTCGAACGTGCCGGTGGCGCTGAAGGCGCCGACGTGCAGCTCGTAGATGACGAGATCCGCCAGCGGGTGCCCCCGGAAGTCCTGGTCGGTCCACGCGAAGCGACCGGGGTCGAGCACCCCGGAGGAGCCGTGGACCCCCTCGGGCTGGAAGCGGGAGACGGGATCGGGGCGGTAGCGCTCGCCGTCCAGCCGGTACTGGTAGCGCGTGCCGGCCGCGATGCCGCCGATCGCGCGCTCGAACAGGCCGCCGTCGCGCGGCGTGAGGGGCTCGGGGCGGCGGCCCTCGATGACGATGTCGACGGACCCGCACCGGGGCGCCCACACCCGGAACGTCGTGCCGGTCTCGTGGAGGGTGGCGCCCAGATGAAGGCTTGCGCCGAGCGACGTCATACGGTCCAATGGCCCTTGGTCGCACCCGCGGCAGGGTCGGGCCCAAGGCGAAAGGCATCTGATGAGCTACCCGTTCTCACTGGTCCTCCATACCCATCTTCCGATGGTGGTCAATCACGGCCGCTGGCCCCACGGCAGCGATTGGCTGAACGAGGCCACCTTCGAATGCTACCTGCCGTTGCTGGAGATCGCGCACCGCCTGGTGGCCGACGGCCTGTCGCCGAAGTGGACGATCAACGTCTCGCCCGTGCTGACCGAGCAGCTCGCCTCGCCGGAGTTCCAGACGGAGCTGGCCTTCTACTACGAGAACGTGCGGCGGGCGTGCGTGGAGAGCCGGGCGCACTTCAAGGGGACCGGCGACCAGCCGATCGTCGCCCTCACGTACTTCTGGGAGGAGTTCTACGAGCGGATGTGGGAGCTGCACCGCCGCATCGGCGGCGACATTCCGGGCACGCTGGCCGACCTCCAGCGCGGCGGCCACCTGGAGCTCATCACCTGCGCGGCCACCCACGGGTACCTGCCCCTGCTCTCCCGCGACGAGTCGATCCACCTGCAGCTGCGCGCCGCCGTCGAGACTCACACGCGGCACTTCGGGCAGGCGCCCCGGGGCATCTGGCTGCCCGAGTGCGCCTACCGCCCGCGCTACGAGTGGACGCCGCAGGCCGGGCCCGAGCGCGGGCGCGAGCGCCGCCTGCGTCCGGGCATCGAGGAGATGCTGGCGGCCCACGGCCTGGAGTACTTCGTGGCCGACTCGCACCTGGTCGCCGCGGGCGAGCCGGTGTTCCTCTACCGGGACTTCGTCGGCCGGAAGGGCGTGCTGGCAGAGCCGGCCTCGCCGATGCCGGCCGTCGAGCCGCGCTCGCCCTACGAGCCCTACCGGGTCGCCTCGCGTGGCGGCACCGGCTCGGCGATCGCGTTCATCCGCGATCCCCGCTCGACGGTGCAGGTGTGGAGCCGCGAGCGCGGCTATCCCGGCGAGTTCAGCTACCTGGAGTTCCACAAGAAGCACTTCCCCGGCGGCCTCCGGTTCTGGAGGATCACCGACGCCTCCGGCGACCTCGGCACCAAGCAAGTCTACGACCCCAAGGTCGCCGTCGAGAAGGTCGGGCTGCAGGCCGCCCACTTCGTGGGGTTGGTCAGGGAGACGCTCGAGCAGGCGCGCGGCGGCCGGGGCGGCCTGGTGTGCTCGCCCTACGACGCCGAGCTGTTCGGCCACTGGTGGTTCGAGGGGCCCCTCTGGCTCGAGCAGGTCGTGCGCGAGATGTCGCGCAACGGCGTGCGGCCCATGACGCTCGCGGAGGCGCTCACGGTCGTACCGCCGCAGGGGCCGCTGCAGCTGCCGGAGGGCTCGTGGGGCGAGGGCGGCGACCATCGCGTGTGGCTCAACCCCGGGACCGAGTGGACGTGGGACCGCGTCTACTCGGCCGAGCGCGAGTGGGTCGAGCAGCTCGGCCTGGGCGACGGTGGCGACCGCGAGCTCAAGCGCGTGCTGGCCCAGGCCTCGCGCGAGCTGCTGCTGCTGCAGGCCTCCGACTGGCAGTTCCTCATCACCACCGGCGCCGCCCGCGACTACGCCGAGCGGCGGGTGGCCGAGCACTACGCCGACTTCAAGCGGCTGAGCGAGATGGCGCACGGCCTGCGTCAGCGCCGGCCGCTGTCCGCCGAGGCCGCCGACACCCTGCGCCGTCTCGAGAAGAACGACTTCGTCTTTCCGGGCCTCGATCCTGCCTGGGCCCAGGCCCCCACCGCCTGAATGCCGCGCCGGCGGACACGCGTCCTCGGGATGATCATGGCCGGCGGCAAGGGCGAGCGCCTGCACCCGCTCACCCGCGACCGCTCCAAGCCGGCGGTGCCGTTCGGCGGGCGCTACCGGATCGTCGACTTCGTGCTCTCCAACTTCGTCAACTCCGAGATGGCCGCGCTCTACGTCCTCGTGCAGTACAAGTCCCAGTCGCTGATCGAGCACCTGCGCATGTCGTGGCGGACCACGGGGATCCTGCCCGACTACTTCATCACCGTGGTGCCGCCCCAGATGCGCTTCGGCCCCGCCTGGTACCGCGGCACCGCCGACGCCGTGCTCCAGAACCTCAACGTCGTGGACGACTTCAATCCGGACACCGTGGCGATCTTCGGCGCCGACCACGTCTACCGGATGGACGTCAACCAGATGCTGGCCTTCCACGAGGAGTCGGGCGCCGAGGTGACGGTGGCCGCCCGGCCGGTGCCGCGCCGCGAGGCCGGCCAGTTCGGCGTCCTGGAGGTCGACCGGGCCGGGCGCGTGGTCGCCTTCGAGGAGAAGCCGGCCCACCCCAAGGGCATGCCGGGCGACCCCGAGCGGTCGCTGGTCTCGATGGGCAATTACCTCTTCTCGCGCCAGGCGCTGGTCGACGCGCTGCTGGCCGACGCGCGCCGCTCCACCGACCACGACTTCGGCCGCTCGATCATCCCCGAGCTGGTGCCGACCGGACGCGTGTACGCCTACGACTTCCAGTCCAACGAGGTGCCGGGCGTCAAGCCCTACGAGGAGCACGGCTACTGGCGCGACGTCGGCACCGTGCAGGCCTACTGGGACGCCCACATGGACCTGCTCGGCGAGTCGCCCCGCTTCGACCTCGACAACCGCTGGTGGCCGATCCGCACCGGGCAGCACCCGGGGCCGCCCGCCCGCTTCATCGGCGGCGACGTCGACAACGCCCACGTGGGGGAGGCCTCGCTGATCAAGCGGGCCACCATCCGCAACTCGATCCTGGGCCGCTCGGTGTGGGTGAACGAGGGCGCCGTGATCGAGGATTCCATCGTGATGGACCACACCTCGGTCGGCAAGGGCGCGCGCCTCAAGCGCGTGATCGTCGACCGCTTCAACATCATCCCGGCCGATAGCGAGATCGGCGTCGACCCGGTGATCGACCGCCGGCGCCACTACGTCGACCCCTCGGGCCTCGTCGTGGTCCCCCGGGGCGGGCGCCGCGAGTTCCTCTCCGGCCTGGAGGAATTCTGACGGAGTCCTCCACGGTGGCTTCCCGCCGCGCGGTCGTCATCCACGGACACTTCTATCAGCCGCCCCGCGAGAATCCCTGGCTCGAGGCCGTCGAGGTGCAGGACTCGGCCGCCCCCTACCACGACTGGAACGAGCGCGTCACGGCGCAGTGCTACGCGCCCAACACGGCCGCCCGCCGGGTCGACGCCGCCAACCGCATCCTCGACATCGTCAACAACTTCGAGCGCATCTCCTTCAATGTCGGCCCCACCCTGTTCGCCTGGCTCGAGCGACGGGCGCCCGAGGTGGCCCGGGCCATCGTGCAGGCCGACCGGGCCAGCGTTCTCGCCCGCGGAGGCCACGGCAACGCGCTCGCCCAGGTCTACAACCACCAGATCATGCCGCTCGCCTCGCGGGCCGACAAGGTCACCCAGGTGCGCTGGGGCCTGGAGGACTTCCGCCGCCGCTTCGGCCGCGAGGCCGAAGGCATGTGGCTGCCGGAGACGGCCGTCGACGACGAGACGCTGGAGGTGCTGGCCGAGGCGGGCGTGAAGTTCACGATCCTGGCGCCGGCGCAGGCCCGGCGGGTGCGCCCGCTGGCCGGCGGCGACTGGGAGGAGACCAACCACGCCGTCGACCCCAGCCGGCCCTATCTCTGGCGCGGGCCGCGGGGGCTGACGCTCGCGCTCTTCTTCTACGACGGCCCCGTCTCGCGCGCCGTCGCCTTCGAGCACCTCCTGGAGAGCGGCGAGCGGTTCGCGGCGCGGCTGCGGGCGGCGTTCTCGGAGGCGCGCGACTGGCCGCAGCTCGTGCACTGCGCGACCGACGGCGAGTCGTACGGTCACCACAGCCGCTTCGGCGAGATGGCGCTGGCGGCCGCCGTGGCCCGGCTGGAAGCGGACGACGCGATCGAGCTGACCAGCTACGGCGCCTTCCTGGCCGCGCATCCGCCGACCCACGAGGCGCAGGTCCACCAGGACACCTCGTGGTCGTGCGCGCACGGGATCGAGCGCTGGCGGGCCGACTGCGGCTGCCGCGTGCGCGCCGACTGGCACCAGCGCTGGCGGGCGCCGCTCCGCGAGGCCCTCGACTGGCTGCGGGACCTCGCCGACCCGTTCTTCGAGGCGCGGGCCGCCGTCCACCTCCGTGACCCGTGGGCCGCCCGTGACGACTACGTGCGAGTGGTGCTCGACCGCAGCCCCGAGACGCTCGAGGCCTTCCTGGCCGCGCACGCCCGGGGGCCGCTCGACGACGCCGCCCGGCTGGAAACGCGGCGGCTGCTCGAGCTGCAGCGCAACCGGCTGCTCATGTACACCTCGTGCGGCTGGTTCTTCGACGAGATCTCGGGGATCGAGCCGGTGCAGGTCCTCCGCTACGCGGCGATGACGCTGCAGTACCTGCGCGACCTCGGGGCCGGCCGGCCCGAGGTCGAGTTCGAGAAGCGGCTGGCGGCGGCGCCGAGCAACGTGGCGGCCTACGGCGACGGCGGCGCCGTCTATCGCCGGCTCGTGGCGCCGGCCGTCGTCGACCTGCGCCGTGTCGTGGCGCACTACGCGATCGCGGGGCTGTTCGAGGAGCATCCCGACGACGCCGCCGTCTACGCCTACCGCGTGCAGCGCCTGGACGAGGCGCGCCAGGCCTACGGCGCCACCGCGCTGCGGATCGCCCACGTCCGGGTGCAGGCCGCGGTGACGGGCGAGACCCGGGAGGCGATGTACGCGCTGATGCACTTCGGCGGCCACGACTTCACGTGCGCGCTGCGGGCCTGGGAGGGCCAGGCGGCCTACGACCGCCTGAAGGACGACCTGCTGGACCGCTACGCGCGCTATTCGCTGGCCGACATGGTGCGCGGCCTCGACGAGCACTTCCCGGGCGAGGCCTTCGCTCTGCCGCACCTGTTCCTCGAGGAGCGGCGCCGCGTGCTGGCCCGGGTCATCGCCTCGGTGCTGGAGCGACACGAGGCGACGTACCGCGCGATCTGGGAGGAGAACCGCAAGCTCGTCCGCTATCTCAGGCAGGCCGACGCGCCCATCCCCGAGGCGCTGGCCATCGTGGCCCGCCACGTGCTGGAGCAGGAGACCCTGGCCGAGCTGGCGCGGATGGACGACGGCGGCCCGCTGCCCGAGCGCCTGCTGGAGGTGATCGCCGAGGCCAGCACGCTCGGGCTCACGCTCGACCTGGCGCCGGCCAAGCCTCGGATGCAGGCGGTGGTCGACCACGCCCTGGACGCCCTCGCCGCCGGGCCGACCGCCGAGCAGGTGGCCGCGGCCCGGCGGCTCGTCGAGGACGCCACCGCGCTCGGGCTGCGCTTCGGACTGTGGCGCACCCAGAACCGCTTCTTCGAGATCTGGCGGACGCGGCCCGAGGCCCGGGGCCTCCTCGGCCCGCTCGGCGAGGCGCTCGGCTTCGTCCTCGCCGCGGAGCCGGCCTGATGCGGGTGCCGCTGGCCACCTACCGGCTGCAGCTCGGGCCGCACCTGACGTTCGACGCCGCCGCCGCGCTGCTCGACTATCTCGAGCGGCTCGGGGTGAGCGACTGCTACACCTCGCCCTTCTTCGAGACCTCCTCGGCCAGCAGCCATGGCTACGACGTGAACGACCACAATCGCCTGCGCGAGGAGCTGGGCGGCGAGGCGGCGTTCGGGCGCTTCGCCGCGGCCCTGCGCGCCCGCGGCATGGGGCTCCTGATCGATCTCGTGCCCAACCACATGGGCATCGCCGGCAACCGCAACGCGCGCTGGCTGGACGTGCTGGAGAACGGGGCCGCCGCGCCGTCGGCCGTCTACTTCGACGTCGACTGGGCGCCGGTGAAAGCCGAGCTGGCCGGCAAGGTGCTGCTGCCGATCCTCGGCGACCAGTACGGGGCGGTGCTCGACTCCGGGCAGCTCCGGCTGGCGCTCGAGGACAACGGTTTTCGCCTGCGCTACTACGACCACGTGATGCCGCTGGCGCCGCGCTCGTGGGGGCGGGTGCTCGGCCACCGGCTGGCCGAGCTGCAGCACCGCCTGGGGTCCGAGCACCCCGACCTCATCGAGCTGAAGTCGCTGATCACCTGGCTCACGACCATCCCACCCCGCACCGAGACCGACCCCGACCGCGTGGCCGCCCGCCGGCGGGAGGTGGAGATCGGCCGCACGCGGCTGGCCGCGCTCCTCGCCGGCTCGCCGGCCGTGCGGGAGTTCGTCGAGGGCAACGTGCGGGCGTTCAACGGCACGCCGGGCGATCCGCGCAGCTTCGACCTCCTCGACGGGCTGCTGGCCGACCAGGCCTACCGCCTCGCGTACTGGCGCGTGGCCGGCGAGGAGATCAACTACCGGCGATTCTTCGACATCAACGAGCTGGCCGCCATCCGCATGGAGGCGGCCGAGGTCTTCGCCGAGACGCACCGCCTGGTCTTCCGCCTCGTCGGCGAGGGCGTCGTCACCGGGCTCCGGGTCGACCACCCCGACGGTCTCTACGCGCCGGCCCAGTACTTCCGGCGGCTGCAGCGCGGCTGTGCCCGGGCCCGCGGGCTCGACGACGGCGGCGACGACTTCTACGTCGTGGCCGAGAAGATCCTGGCCCCGCGCGAGCACCTGCCCGAGGGGTGGCCGACCGCGGGGACGACGGGCTACGAGTTTCTCAACCTGGTCAACGGCATCTTCGTCGACCGCAGCCAGGCCCGGGCCCTGGAGCAGGTCTACGCCCGCACGATCCGGGTGCGGCCGCCGTTCGTGGACGTCGTCGACGAGTGCAAGCGGCTCGTCCTCGAGACGTCGATGGCCTCCGAGCTGAACATGCTGAGCCATCGCCTCAACCGGATCTCCGAGAAGCAGCGCTCCTCGCGTGACTTCACGCTGGGCAGCCTCACCACGGCGCTGCGCGAGATCATCGCCGCCTTCCCGGTCTACCGCACCTACGTCGGCGAGTCCGCCGTCGACGGCGGCGGGGCGCCGCCGCCGGATCTGCGGAACCAGACCGTCGGCGACTCCACGCTGGTCGGCGCCCGCGACCGCGAGTACATCGCCCTGGCCGTCGGGCGCGCCAAGCGGCGCACGCCCGCCATGAGCGAGTCGGTCTACGACTGGATCGAGGGCGTGCTGACGCTGCGCTTTCCCGACTGGGCGACCCCGGCCGACCGCGAGGAGCGGCTGGACTTCGTGCGGCGCTTCCAGCAGATCACCGGCCCCGTCACCGCCAAGGGCTACGAGGACACCGTCCTCTACCGCTTCAACCGGCTGGTCTCCCTCAACGAGGTGGGCGGGGATCCCAGCCGCTTCGGCACCTCGCTGGCCGAGTTCCACGCCGCCAACGCCGAGCGCCTGCGCCGCTCGCCCCACGCGCTGTCGGCCACGGCGACCCACGACACCAAGCGCGGCGAGGACGTGCGGGCGCGCATCAACGTGCTGTCGGAGATCCCCGCCGAGTGGCGGGCGCGGGTGGCCGCCTGGCAGCGGCTCAACCGCAAGCACCGCACCATGGTGGACGGCGCTCCCGTCCCGGGCGCCAACACCGAGTACTTCGTCTACCAGACGCTGGTCGGCGCCTGGCCGCTGGACCGCGCACGCCTCAGCGGGTATCTCATGAAGGCCGTCCGCGAGGCCAAGGTCCACACCTCCTGGGTCAACCCCAACGCGCGCTACGACGCGGCCATCGCGAGGTTCGCCGAGGCCATCCTCGACCCGGGTCGCTCGGCCGCCTTCCTGGAGGACTTCACGCTGTTCCAGGCCCGCGTGGCGCACTTCGGCGGATTGAACTCGCTGGGCCAGACGCTGGTGAAGCTCACCGCGCCCGGCGTCCCCGACTTCTACCAGGGCAGCGAGCTGTGGGACCTGAACCTGGTCGATCCCGACAACCGGCGGCCGGTGGACTGGGACGCGCGGCGGCGGCTGCTCGACGAGCTGCTGACGGCGGTGGCCGCCGCGCCCGACCGGGCCGCGCTCGCCCACGAGCTGGTGAAGACCCGGGGCGACGCCCGCGTCAAGCTCTTCGTGATCCACGAGGGCCTGCGCGTCCGCCGCGCCCGCCGCGCGCTCTTCGAGACGGGCGCCTACCAGCCGCTGGAGGCGCGGGGCGCGTGGGCCGAGCACGTCTGCGCCTTCGCCCGCGTCCACGGCGGCACCGCGGCGCTCACCGTCCTCCCGCGCCTGCTGGCCCGCCGGGGCGTGGACGCGCTGCCGCTCGGATCCGAGTACTGGGCCGACACCCGGCTCGAGCTGCCCCGGGGGCTGGCCGGCCGGTACGTCAACGTCTTCACGGGCGAGCGGCTCGAGGCGGAGCCCGCCGCCGAGGGCACCCGCCTGGCGCTGGGCACGGCCCTGGCTTCCTTCCCGGTGGCGTTGCTCGACCGCGAGGCGGCGTGACCATGGCGCAGCCGGCCCCCTTCCAGTTCATCGGCTGCGTCGAGCTGCGCCAGGCCCTCGACCACCGCGCGCGCGACGAGCGCGAGCTGCTCGACCGCCTGGAGGACGTGCCGCCCGGCTCGGTCTTCTACCACACCCACGGCTACTTTCTCCGTCACCGGCCCATCACGACCGCCTACGGCAACGACTTCGCCGCCTGGGTGGCCGTGCACGTGCGCGACCTGGTGCTGGCCGAGCGCCTCGCCGTCATCAACCCGTTCGAGGTGGCCAGCCTGGAGGATCTGCGGGAGGAGCTGATGTCGGTGATCCACGACCACCTGCTGCGGACGACCTCGGTCCCCCGGGTGGAGTTCGGCGAGGTGTTCCACTTCCAGCAGTCGCACATCGTGGAGGCGCCGCTCGGCCCGGTCGCCACCACGCTGGCCGAGTTCCGGACCGGGCTGGCCGAGGTGGACGCCAGCGCCATCTACTTTCACATGGTCGAGGCCCGCGCGCGGCTGGGGCGGCGCTCGGGCGACTTCGCCGAGTGGATCCGCACTGTGCTGGCGCTGCCGGACTTGGCCGAGCGGATCGAGCGCATCGACGCCTACATGACCGGCCTGGAGCGCGTGCGGGCCCGCGTGCTGGCGCTGGTGGACGGCGCCCTGGAGGGCGACGCTGCATGATCGGCCTCGACGACTACCGGCGGGTGGCGCCGCCCGGCGCCATCGACATGCTCCTGCGCCTGGCCGAGCGCGTGCGGGGGCGCCGGCTGCTGAGCATCAGCAGCGGGCGGTTCGGCGGAGGGCCGGCCGAGATCCTCCATACCTTGATCCCGATGATGGCCGACCTCGGCGTCGACGCCTCCTGGGAGATCACCGGCGGCGACCCCGGGTTCTACGCCACGGCCGCGGCCCTGCACGCGGCGCTCGACGGCGCCGAGCGCGTGCTCACCGACGAGGCGCTCGACCACTACGTGGAGATGAACCGCGTCAACGCCAAGAAGCTCGCGCTCGCGGCCGACCTCGTGCTCGTCCACGACGTGCAGCCGCTCACCCTGGTCGAGCACCGCGGCAGCGCCGGCCGCTGGGTGTGGCGCTGCCACTTCGACCTCTCGCGCGCCCAGCGGCGGGCCTGGACGTTCCTCAGCCCCCACGTCAACCAGTTCGATGCCGCCATCTTCTCGCTGCCGAAGTTCGGGCGCCGCCTGTCGATCCCCAAGTACGTGATCGCGCCCTCGATCGACCCGCTGTCGGAGAAGAACCGCGACCTGACCTCGCGCGAGGTGGCCACGCTCGTGCGCGGCCTCGGCATCGCCCAGGACCGGCCGATCCTGCTGCAGGTGGCGCCGTTCACGCCGGCCGAGGACCCGCTCGGCGTCGTCGGCGCCTACCGCCTCGTGCGCAAGCACTACAGCGTCCGCCTCGTGCTGGCCGGCACCAGCAGCCCCGACCGCGAGAGCCGCGAGACGCTGGCCCGGTTGCAGGAGGCCGCCCGCCTGGATCCCGACGTCACCGTGCTGGAGCTGCCGCCGGACGCGCACTTGCAGATCAACGCGCTGCAGCGGGCCGCCACCATCGTGCTGCAGAAATCCGTGCACGAGGGCTTCGGGCTGGGCGCGGCCGAGGCCATGTGGAAGGGCAAGCCGGTGATCGGCGGATTCGCGGGCGGCCTCACCCAGCAGATCGTCTACGACGTCACCGGCTACACCGTGCACTCGGTGGAGGGCGCCGCCTTCCGGCTGCGTCACCTGCTCAACAACCCCGAGCTGATCGCCCGCATGGGGGCCGCCGGGCGCGAGCACGTCCGCCGCTCGTTCCTGGTCACCCGCCACCTGACCGACTACATGGCCCTGCTGATCCACTTGACCCGCTGAGGCATGGCGCGCGGAGAGCTGTCCACGGCCGACCTCGCCGCGATCGACCGGCTGGCGCCGGCCGATCTCGCGGTGGGCGTGCTCACCTACAACAACGCGGACACCGTGGGCGGTGTCCTGGAGGCGGCCGCGGCCGGCCTGCACGCGCACTTCGAGACCCTGCGGGCGGCCGTGATCGCCGCCGACGCCGGTTCCTCCGACGCCACGCGCGAGCTGGTGGCGGCGGGGCCGTTGCCGGCGGTCGTGCTGCAGCACGAGGCGCCGGCGGGCGAGCGGGTGGCGGTGCCGTTTCACGGCGTGCCGGGCCGCGGCGCGGCGCTGCGGACGGCGTTCGCCGCCGCCCAGCGCCTGCGCGCGCGTGCGCTCGTGCTGCTCGAGGCCGACGTCGTGTCGGCGACCCCGGCTTGGATCGAGCACCTCGCCGGGCCGCTCCTCGCGGACAAGGCCGACTTCGTGGCCCCGGCCTACGCCCGCCACCGGTACGCGGGCACGATCTCCCGGCTCGTGCTGGGGCCGCTCGTCCGCGCGCTCTACGGCCGCCGCCTGCAGCAGCCGTTCGGCGGCCAGCAGGCGCTGTCGGCCCGGCTCGTCGAGCACCTGCTGATCCATCCCAAGTGGTCGTGGCGGGGCTACGACGTCGGCGATCTCTGGATCACCGGCACCGCCATCGCGGACGGCTTCGCCGTGTGCGAGGCCTGGCTCGGGCGCCACGAGGTCCGCTCGCGCACGCGCGCCACCGACCTGCCGGCGACGCTGGCGCAGACGCTCGGCGCCACCTTCACCGTCATGCAGCGTCACGAGGACCTCTGGCTGGAGGTGCGCGGCAGCGAGCCGCTCCCGGCGGTGGGCGAGCCGGCGGCGCCGGGCGTGGAGCCTGTGACGGTGGACGTCGAGGGCATGCAGGAGGCTTTCCGCCAGGGCGCGCGCGACCTCACGCCGATCTGGGAGCTGGTCCTGGCGCCGGAGACCCTGGCCGAGGTCCTGGCCCTCGACGGCGGCGGCCGACTACGCTTCCCCGACGACCTGTGGGCGCGCGTGGTCTACGACTTCGCCCTCGGGCACCACTACTCGGTCGTCCACCGCGATCACCTGCTGCGCTCGCTGGCCCCGCTCTACCTCGGCCGGACGGCGGCCTTCGTGCTGGCCAGCCGGCCCGTCGGCGCCGCCGCCACCCAGGCCCAGCTCGACGCCGTGGCCGCCGCTTTCGAGCGACAGAAGCCCTATCTCGTGGAACACTGGCGGTAAGTCGGTCAAGATCGGGCCATGCTGGACTCCAAGGACCTGCGCCGCACCGTGGTCATCGAGAACGTCGCCCCGACGGTCGACGACGGGCGGTATCCCATCAAGCGCGAGGTCGGCGGGGTCGTGGAGGTCGAGGCCGATGTGTTCAAGGAGGGCCACGACGTCCTCGTCGCCGTCGTCAAGTACCGGCGCGCCGACGAGTCGGCCTGGCGCGAGACGCCCATGCGCCTGGTCGACAACGACCGCTGGGCGGGTGCCTTCACCGTCGAGGACAACGCCCGCTACCTCTACACCATCGAGGCGCTGGCCGACCCGTTCCGCTCCTGGCTGGTCGATCTCGGCAAGCGTGTCGACGCGGGCCAGGACGTGGCGAGCGAGCTACGCGAGGGCGCGATGCTGGTGCGCGCGGCCGCCGGACGCGCCACCGGCCGCGACGCCGCCGCGCTCGCCGTCTGGGCCGGGCGGATCGAGCAGGCCGGGAGCCAGGCCCAGGCCGTGGCCGCCGCCCGCGCGGGGGCCCTCGCCGCGCTCATGGACCGCCACCTGGACCGCGCCGACGCCACCCGGGCCGAGCGCGAGTACGAGGTGATCGTCGACCGCGAGCGCGCGCGCTTCGCGGCGTGGTACGAGTTCTTCCCGCGCTCGGGCGTGGCCGGCCGTCACGGGACCTTTGGCGACGCCGAGGCCCAGCTCGAGCGGGCGGCCGCGATGGGCTTCGACGTCGTCTATCTGCCGCCCATCCACCCGATCGGTCGCGCGCACCGCAAGGGCGCCAACAACGCGCTGACCGCCCGGCCGGGCGAGCCCGGCAGCCCGTGGGCCATCGGCGGTCCCGAGGGCGGACACGACGCCGTGCATCCCGAGCTGGGCACCCTGGCCGACTTCGACCGGTTCGTGGCCCGCGCCCACGCGCTCGGCCTCGAGGTCGCGCTGGACTTCGCCATCCAGGCCTCGCCCGATCACCCCTGGGTGCGCGAGCATCCCGAGTGGTTCTTCCACCGACCGGACGGCACCATCAAGTACGCGGAGAACCCGCCAAAGAAGTACCAGGACGTCTACCCGCTGACCTTTTACGGCGACGACCCGTGGCCGCTGTGGCAGGAGATGCAGCGGATCGTCGAGTTCTGGATCGGCCACGGCGTGACGCATTTCCGCGTCGACAATCCCCACACCAAGCCCGTGCGGTTCTGGGAGTGGCTCATCCGCGAGGTGCAGTCCGCCCACCCCCACGTCGTCTTCCTGGCCGAGGCCTTCACCCGCCCCAAGATGATGAAGGTCCTGGCCAAGGCCGGCTTCACCCAGTCCTACACCTACTTCACCTGGCGCAACACCAAGCCCGAGCTGGAGGCCTACTTCCGGGAGATCACGGGCCCGCCGGCGGCCGAGTACTTCCGCGGCAATCTCTGGCCGAACACGCCGGACATCCTGCACGAGACGCTCCAGCGGGGCGGCCGGCCCGCGTTCAAGCTCCGCCTGGTGCTGGCTGCCACGCTGTCGCCGCTCTACGGCATCTACAGCGGCTACGAGCTGGCCGAGAACGCGCCGTTCGCGCCGGGCTCCGAGGAGTACCTGCACTCCGAGAAGTACGAGCTGAAGGCGCGCGACTGGAGCGCCCCCGGCAACCTGGTCGGGTTCATCACGCGGATCAACCACATCCGGCGAGCGCATCGGGCGCTGCAGCTCTACCGCAACCTGGCCTTCCACGGGGCCGACGATCCCCACGTCGTCTGGTACGGCAAGACGACTCCCGGGCGCGACGACGTGGTGTTCGTGGCGGCCAACCTCGACCCGTTCGCCACGCACGCCTCCATGGTGGACGTGCCGATCCACGAGCTGGGCATCGCCCCCGACGAGCCCTATGGCATGCACGAGCTGCTCGGCGACGTGTCCTACGAGTGGCGCGGTCCCCGCGGGTACGTCGAGCTCGACCCCGCCCGTGACCCCGCCCAGATCTTCCTCCTGCGCCCGCCGCGATGAAAGCGGCCCCTTTGCGTCGTTCGATCGGAGGGGGTCTCGACGACCCCCTCCGAAGCCTCCCCCTCGATGGCGCGGGCAAACCCCGCGCTCGAAGCGGTCGTTGTTGGCCGAGCGTCTCGACCGCTCTCGTCACCGAACGCGGGCGCGGCGTATGAGGGCGAGTGTGGGTCACCTGCAGCTGAACGTGGGGGATGCGGGGGTGTCGGTGCCGTTTTATCGGGAGCTGCTGGGGTATTTCGAGTATCGGGTGGTGCTGGGGGAGAGGGACATCCTGGGGATGTCGAACGGGACGACGGATTTCTGGATCGTGCAGGCGCCCGGAGAACGGGCCGGCGCGAGGTTTCACCGCAAGAATCCCGGGCTCAATCACGTCGCCTTCCGCGTCGGGAGCCGCGACGACGTCGGCCGCTTCCACGACGAGTTCCTGAAGCCGCGCGGCATCCCGGCCCTCTACGGGGGCCCCCGCGACTACCCCGAATACCGCCCCGGCTACCACGCCGTCTTCTTCGAAGACCCCGACCGCCTCAAGCTCGAGGTCGCCCACATCCCATGACCCAGACCACCCGAGGCCAAGCCGAAACACCCGGGCCGTCGGTCGTGGCCGTGTTCGGTGGCAGCCCTGCACCCGGCCTCGCGCGAGGGCGGGGCGGGGGGCCGGGGGGCTGGCGCCGTTCCGTTGGCTTCGATGGTGCCACTCCTCACGCCGGACTCCGCCAAACGCCGGCAGGCGCCCCCGACCGAATCACGCGGAAACGGCGCCAGCCCTCGGCCGCCCACGCCCGAGGCCAAGCCGAAACGCCCGGGCCGTCTGTCGCAGCCGCGCCCGGCTGCGCAGCCGTGCCGCTGGCCTCGCGCGAGGGCGGGGCGGGAGGCCGGGGGGCTGGCGCCGTTCCGTTGGCTTCGATGGTGCCACTCCTCACGCCGGACTCCGCCAAACGCCGGCAGGCGCCCCCCGATCGAATCACGCGGAACGGCGCCAGCCCCCAATGACCGCCCACACCCGAGGCCAAGCCGAAACGCCTGGGCCGTTCGTCGTGGTCGCGCCTGGACGCAGCCGTACGCTGGCCTCGCGCAAGGGCGCGGCGGGGGGCCGGGGGGCTGGCGCCGTTCCGTTGGCTTCGATGG
>DASTOJ010000005.1:0-119526 GCA_035762565.1 Candidatus Methylomirabilota bacterium
CGACGGCCTTCGGCGAGCCGGACTTCATGTTCAAGCGCCTGAAACCCGTCGGCGGCGACCCCGACCTGCGGCCCTTCGAGCTCTACGTGCTGGCGACGTTCTTCGGCGCCGACTGGGCGATCAACATGCGGCTGCTCTCCGAAGTGCGGCGCGACTACGAGAACGTGTTCCCGCCGATCCGCGATCAGCTGTACCGCATGATGGTGCAGGACGGGCTCTTCCCGGCGTCGCCCGGTCGCGTCCGCTCCGGATGGATGGTGGCCGGATTGCTCACCACGATCGGTGCTCTGCTCGTCCCGCAATTCGCGCCGGCCTGGCTCGGTGTGTACGCACCCTGGCTGCAGATCGGGGTCGCGGCGAGCGGGCTCGTCTTCATCGGCTGGGGCTGGTTCATGCCGCGCAAGACGTGGGCCGGTGTGCAGATCCTCGCCCACGTGCGCGGCTTCCAGGAGTTTCTCGAGCGGGCGGAGAAGGATCGACTCGAGCGGCTGCCGCCGGACACGCTCCACCGGTGGCTGCCGTGGGCGATGGCGCTCGGCGTCACCGAGCGCTGGGTCTTCAATTTCCAGGGGCTCAAGGTCGCCGCGCCGACCTGGTACCAGAGCCGCGGCGACTTTTCGTTGCCGACCTTCGCGCACGACCTCGGCGCCTTTGCCCGCCGGACGGAGGAAGCGATCCTCACAACCCGGCGCGGTTATGGCGCCGGCACGGGGAGCGGCGGGGGCGGCTTCTCGAGGGGCTCGTCGGGCGGCGGCATGGGCGGCGGCGGCGGCGGGACGTTCTGAGGCCGGCGCCTCGCAATGTGCCGCGCCGGTGGACGAACCTCCGGCGCCCGGTGTATGGTAAGTGGCCTCGGGCTCGTGGTGCAGCCTGGTTAGCACACTGGACTGTCAATCCAGAGGTCGCGGGTTCAAGTCCCGTCGAGCCCGCCATTCAACTGCCGCGGTCAGGCGCCGTCCCGGCGCCGTCGACGGCCACCTTCTCGCCAGGGAGACGCTCCGGACGTGAGGCTGCGCTCGCTGCATCGCAGTCATCGCTGGATCGCGATTCCGACGGGCGTCTTCATCATCGGCTGGATCGTCACCGGCGTCGTGGCGCTGGTGCCGACGCCGGCCCCGGTCCCGAGGGCCGCCCAGACGCTGGACCTCGCCCAGGTGGCCGTCACTCCCGCGGAGGCCGTCCGAGCGCTGGCCGAAACCGGCGTGGGCGCGCCCGTCAGGGCGCTGCGCCTGCAACGGCTCGGCGACGTGCTCGCCTACGAGATCTCCGTCGTCGGCCGGGGACCGCAGCTGATCGACGCCCGCACGGGTCGCCGGGTCACGGTGGACGAGGGACTGGCGCGAAGCATCGCGGTGGCCCGCGCGCCGGCGGGAGCCCGGCTCGTGCGCGCGGACCTCCTGTCACGGCGTCGCGAGGACCTGATGTACCGCTGGGGTGGCCTGCCGGCGTACCGCATCACGTTCGACGATCCCTGGGCGACCGTGGTCTACGTCGTGGCCGAGGACGGTTCCCTCCAGACGACGACGCGGTGGGGCCGGGTCCTCGGCGCCGTCGCCGCGCTGCACACGTTCGACCCGCTCGATCTGGTCCTCAGGGACCCGGCGATCCGCAAGGCCATTCTGATCGCCGTCTCCCTCACCGCCCTGGTGACCGCGATCACCGGCTACGCGATCGTCGTCTCGCGGCAGAGGTGACGGCGACCCTCAGGCGGCGCTGCGAATCCAGACGCGCACCGTCCGGATCGCGTCGCGGACAGCCTCCTCCGGGCCCCGGATCCGGAGACGCGCGCCCTCGAGCAGCGCGGTGACGGCAAGCTCGCAGCCGTGGGCGTCGCACCAGGAGCCCACGGTGTCCTGGAGCGCCGCCAGCCTCGGACCGAGATAGGTGAACTCGTAGCTGGTGGTCATCGCGGGGGCACGACGAGCAATTGGGATGCCGCCACCGATGGTGTGAGGTTTCGCGGCGCGCCGCCGATCGGCGCGTCAGGGGTCGAACAGGGGTGACGGACAACCGTCAAACGGTCATCAGCAGGCCGTAAGATCGCTCGCGGATGACGCTCGTCCTCGAGCTCGTGCTCACCCCGCTCCTCATCGCCGCGGCCAGCCTGGCCGGCCGCCGGTGGGGGCAGGCGGTCGGCGGCTGGCTGGTCGGGCTTCCGCTCACGACCGGCCCGGTGGCGTTCTTCCTGGCCCTCGACCACGGGACCGCATTCGCGACCGTGGTCGCGCTCGGCTCGCTGGCCGGAGCGATCGCCGAGGGGGCGTTCTGTTTGGCCTACGGCCACCTCGCACGGCGCGGCCCGGCCGTCGCGCTCTCCGCCGCCTGCGCGGCCTTCGCGCTGGCCGCGGCGGCGCTGCGGGGACTCGCGCTTCCACTGACCGCGCTGGGCCTGCTCGTCTTCGCAACGCTGGCCATGTCGCTCTGGTTCATGCCCTCGGGCTCGGGCCCGGCCGACCCGGCGCCGCCGCCGCGCTGGGACATCGCGGCGCGGATGGCCGTCACGACCGCGCTGGTCGTCGGCCTCACGGCGATCGCGCCGGCGCTGGGTCCCAGGCCCAGCGGCATCCTCGCCGCGTTTCCCCTCTACGCCGCCATCCTGACGGTGTTCGCCCACCGGGCGGGTGCCGCGCCGGCGGTGCAGGTGCTCCGCGGCCTGCTGCTCGGGCTGTTCTCGTTCGCGGCATTTTTCGTGGTGCTCGCCGCGCTGCTCGAGCGGCTGGGCACGGGCGGGGCCTTCGTGGCCGCCACGGCCGTGGCGCTGGCGGCCCAGGGCGCGTCGCTGGGGGTCGTCCTCGCCGCGCGGCGGTCGAGTACACTCGGGCGGGCGTGACGGACCGCGCACCCTTCGGCTTCAGCCCCCGGGAGCTTCGTTCGCTGCGGGCCTTGCGGACGCCGCACGGTGTTCAGCGCGCGCTCGACGCCATGCCGTACCACCTGGCCTCGACGGCGTGGTCGCCCCGCCGCGTGCTGCGGGCGGGCACGGCCCACTGCCTGGAGGGGGCGGTGTTCGCGGCGGCCGCGCTGCGGGTGCTCGGGTTGCCACCCCTGCTGCTGGATCTCGAGGCCGTGCAGGACACCGATCACGTGGTGGCCGTCTACCGCGCGGGCGGGCACTGGGGCGCGATCGCCAAGTCGAACTTCGCCGGGCTGCGCTACCGCGAGCCTGTCTACCGCAGCGTGCGCGAGCTGGCGATGAGCTACTTCGAGGGCTACGTCAACCTGCGCGGCGACCGCACCCTCCGCGCGTACTCGCACCCGGTGAACCTGGCGCGGTTCGACGCCCGCCGGCCCGGCTGGATGACCGCCGAGGACGACCTCTGGTGGATCGCCGAGCACCTGGCCGGCGTCCGCCACACACCCGTGCTGACGGCCGCCATGGTCCGCCGCCTGCAGCGGGTGGATCGGCGCTCGCTCGACGCCGCCCGCGTCGGCTACCGCGAGCCGGCCCGGTGAGCGCGCCCGCCCGCATCCAGCTCGTTCGCGGCGACATCACGCGGCTGCGGGTGGACGCGATCGTCAACGCCGCCAACTCCACGCTCCTGGGCGGCGGCGGAGTGGACGGCGCCATCCACCGCGCGGCCGGCCCCGGGCTGCTCGCCGAGTGCCGGACGCTGGGCGGATGCCCGCCGGGCGACGCCCGGCTCACGCGCGGCTACCGTCTGCCGGCCGGCTTCGTCATCCACACCGTCGGACCGATCTGGCGCGGCGGCGACGAGGGCGAGGATGCGGTGCTGGCGTCGTGCTACCGCACGGCGCTGGCGCTGGCCGCCGCGCGGGGGTTCGCGACGGTCGCCTTTCCAGCGATCAGCTGCGGGGTGTACGGCTTCCCGGTTCCGCGCGCGTGCCGCATCGCGACCCGCGAGGTGCAGGCGTTCCTGGCCGCCGCGCCGCGCCCCGAGCGGGTGTACCTCGTCGGCTTCGACGCCGGCGTCCACGCCGAGTACGCGCGCATCCTCGGCGACGTATAATCGCCGACCAATGACGCTCCCCACGCTGCTCGCGCTCGACTTCGACGGCGTCGTCTGCGACGGCCGGCCGGAATACTTCGAGACCGCGTGGCGAGCGTACGCGGCCGCCTGGCCCGCCCCGCTGGCGACGGTACGGCCGGCCGCCGTGGCCGAGCGCTTCTCGGCGCTCCGCCCGCTCATCGAGAGCGGCTGGGAGATGCCGCTGATGGTCCACGCGCTCCTGGCCGGCGTCGCGGCGCCCGCGCTCGCGGACCGCCGCGCGTGGCTCGAGACCGCGCCCGGACTGATGACGGAGGCGGGCGTCACCGCCGAGACCCTCGGCCGCGCGCTCAACCGCGTCCGCGACGAGTGGTTCGCGCGCGACTCCGCGGACTGGCTCGCGCACCATCGGTTCTATCCGGGCGTGGCCGGCCGGATCGCCATGCTGCTCGAGGGGCCCACGCGCGTCGTCATCGTCACGACCAAGGCCGAGCGCTTCGTGCGGCTGCTGCTCGTCGGCGCGGACCCGCGCCTGTCGGCGGTCGCGGTGATCGGTCGCGAGCCCGGCCGGCCGGTGCCCAAGCCGGACATCCTGCGCAAGCTCGCCGACAGCCAGGGGCTCGGCGCCGACGCCGCCGGCGTCTGGTTCGTGGAGGACATGCTGGAGACGCTGGAGACGACCGCGGCCCGCAAGGATCTCGCGGGCGCCCGCCTGTTCCTCGCGGACTGGGGTTACAACACCCCCGCCGACCGTGCGCACGCCCGGGCCGGCCGGCGGATCACCCTGCTGTCGCTCGAGCGCTTCGCCTTGCCGCTGGAGACCTGGTCGCACTGATCCCCGGCACCGCGCTTGCTTCTCGTTCACCTGAACGAGACAGAGGGAGGTCAGCGGTGATCAAGAGTTTCCTGGCCGGCGCCGTCGCGGGCGCGGCCGTCATGTGGGTGTGGGGCGAGCAGATCCGCGAGTCCATCGACGACGCGACCACGGGGGTCCGCACCCGGGCCTCCGAGCAGCTGCACGGCGTGGCCGATACGCTGCAGACGGTTGCCGACACGGTCGATCAGGGCCTGGGCGGGACGACGCAGCCGCGCGCGTCCTGACGTGGCCAGGGCCGGCGCGCCCGGGGACGCCCGCGAGTGGGTGGCCCGCGGGTTCACCCGGATCGAGGACGCGGTCTACGTCGGCCTCGGGCTGCTGCTCGCGGCGAGCGCGGTTGCGTTGCTGGTCACGACCGGCGTCGCCTTCGTCCGGAGCGTGCTGGAGGGCGCCCTGGCCGGCCGCGTGGTCGCGCTCCTCGACCAGATCCTGCTCGTCTTCATGATCGTCGAGGTCCTCTACACCGTGCAGGTGTCCTTCCGCGAGCACGCGCTGGTGCCCGAGCCGTTCCTGATCGTGGGCCTGATCGCGGCGATCCGCCGCGTGCTGGTGCTCACCGCGGAGTTCGGCGAGCTGCTGACCACGGGCGGCGCCGTCTTTCAGAACGCGATGCTGGAGCTGGCGCTGCTCACGGTGATGACTCTCGCGCTCGTCGGCGCCCTGGTCCTGGTGCGCAAGCGCGCCCCCGGCGCCGCCGCCGAAAAAGCCTAGGCCGGCTTGGGGGCCCTTCGAGGCCCCCCACGGAGTCAACCGGTCGAGCCGAAGCCGCCGGTGCCACGCTCGCTGGGGGGCAGCTCGGCCACCGCGGCGAGTGCGACGCGTTCGACCCGCTGGACGACGAGCTGGGCGACCCGGTCGCCGCGGCGGAGGGTCACCGGCGCGTCGCCGAGGTTCACGAGCAACACCTTCACCTCGCCGCGGTAGCCCGCGTCGATCAGCCCTGGCGTGTTGACGATGGTCACCCCGTGGCGAAGCGCGAGCCCCGAGCGGGGCAGCACGAAGCCGGCGAAGCCGGGCGGGATCGCCAGCGCGACGCCGGTGGCGACGAGCGCTCGCGCGCCCGGCGCGAGCGTCACCTCCCGGGCGGCGTGCAGGTCGAGGCCGGCATCCTCCGGGCGGGCGTAGGCGGGCAGGGGCAGCGCCGCGTCGACCCTCAGGACGGGGACGCGGACCGGGTCCGTCATCGGCTGCTGTGCGCGCGCTCCGGGTCCGTCTGCACGACCAGGTTGGCCAGCCGGCGGAGGACCTCGATCGTGAGCTGGGGGCGGTTGCGGATGAGCCAGTCGAGCCGCTCGTCCTTGATGACGAGGAGCTCCACGTCGGTCTGGGCGATGAGATCCGCGGACCGGGGCGCTCCACGGAACAGCGACAGCTCCCCGATCAGCTCACCCTCACCCATGGTGCCCAGCAGCCGGTGGTCGCCGTTGAACGTCCGGCGGGCCTCGACGATGCCCGAGTGGACGAGGAACGCCTCGCCGAGGGAGTCGGTCCCTTCCTTCGTGATGACCTCGCCGGCCTTGAAGTGGCGCCGCTCGAGGTCGCCGAGGGTGAGGCTCTTGTAGATCTCCAGGCCGACCGAGGGCAGCGCGGACTTGGACTCGACCGGCAGCCGGGCGTTGGTCCAGCCGCCGAGGCCGCCCTTGAGGATGCGCACGCGCTTGTATCCGCGCTCACGGAGCTTCTGCGCGACCGCGGCGCTGGTCGTCTCGTCGGGGGTGGTGCAGTAGGTGACGATCATCTGCTCGGGCGCGACCTCGAGGGTGAAGTCCGCCGCGCCGACCGCCTCCGGTTCCACACGCAGGGCGCCCGGCAGCCGCAGCGGGCTGGTCTCGAAGTCGCTCCGGGTGCGCACGTCGAGCAGCACCGGGGTCTCGCCCGCCTCGATGGCGCCGATGACCTGGGCCGGCACGATGCGGAAGCGGTTGCGCCACCACCGTCGTGCGAACATGCCGCCGTAGGCGCCCACGCTCAGCAGGGTGACGCCGAGCGTCGCCCATGCCCACGGGAACGGCCGCGGCGGCGGGTTCTTGGCCAGCTTCTCGGCCTCGGCCAGCGCCCGCTTGACGGTGGCCAGATTGGGCAGCAGCGCGTTGGCCTCGGCGATCTTGGTGGCCGCCGCCCCGAAGCGCTCGTCGAGCAGCAGCTGGATCCCGGCCGCCCACACGGGATTGAATTTGCTCTCGCCCGGCCGCACGTCGGTGCCCTTCAGGAACGTCCCCACGTCACGGGCCGGGATCAGGAAGTTGAAGCCCTGCACGATGGAGCCGGCCTGCGAGAGCGAGATGAAGGTGAGGACGCCGAGCACCAGGGCGTCGTCGCCGACGGCGGGGCCACCGCTGTTGCCGTGGGCGGCCGGCGCGTCGGTCTGGATCGTGTCCTGGCCGATGGCATCCAGCGGGAAGCCCGAGACGGCGCCGTTGGTCACGGACGCCTCCAGCGTCGCTGACTGGTTCAGCAGCTCGTGGGAGAGCACGACGCCGGGGAAGCCGAGGATGTGCACGGGATCCCCGAGCTGGGCGTCGCGCGTCGCCAGGCCGAGGGCGGGGTAGACTCCGTCCTTCACCCGCAGCAGGGCCAGGTCGCGCCCGGACCCCGGGAGCGGCTTGTTGTCCACGCCGACGCTGATCGGCGGGCTGAACTTCTTGACTTCCGCCGGCAGCACCATCCCGTTCGACAGCAGGACGGTGAGCGCCGGCTCGGGCTCCACCTGTGCGGTCGCAAGGGCGCGGGCGCTGGCGTCGCGGCGGATCTGCTCCTCGACCTCGGGTCGCTGACCCAGCATGAGTCCCCGCGCTCTCAGCGCAGGCTCGACGCAGGCCTGCTCGATCGCCTTCTTCTTCAGCTCGTGGATCACCCACCCCGGCGTCCGGTGGACGGGGTCGACGACGTGCGCGTTGGTCACGACCCAGCCGCGGCCGTCCACGAACCAGCCGGTGCCCGTCTCCACGAACGGCTTGGGCTTCACGGTGACGGGACCCTTGCCGCAGTTCATGGTGATCTCGGCGTCGACCCGCGCGGTCACGAGGGCGACCGCCGGGGTGGCCCGCAGCAGGACCTCGGTCACGGAGAGCGCGAGGGCAGGGGGGGCGGAGAGCGCCGCGGCCAGGGCGACGATCGCTGCGGCCAACACCTTCATGGCCATCGACCGTATCACGGCAGCCGGCGGGTTTGCACCCGCCGGCTGTCGCCGGGGGGCGCGACGAGACCGGCCGGTCCCGTCGCGCCCGTCAGCTCAGCACTGGCGCGGGTCGGTGGGATTGACGTTCGGGCAGATCAGGGGCGTGGTTGGGGGTGGGGCGATCGCTCCGGGCGGTGTCGGTGTCACAACGACCGCCGCCGGCGGCGTGACGACCACCGCGGAGGGCGGAGTGAGGATCACGCGCGGGCTGGCGGCCCCGTCCGCGGGCTCCGTGTCCCATCGGGCCGCCGGGCCGAGGTAGATGTCGGGGTTCTGAGAGATTCCGACCGGGGGTCCGCCGAGCCGATCGCCGGTCCCCGTCGTGACCGCCGAGTTGTCGCCGGCCGTGCCGGGACCGCCGGTCGCCCCGGGCCCCGTCGTGTCGCCTGCGGCGCCCCCTGGAGCCGCGCCCGCTGCGGCGCCGGGCGTCCCGGCGGCGCCGCCGCTCGGAGCGCCTGCGGCAGCGCCTCCCGGCGCTCCGCCACCACCCGCCAGCGCCGCGTCCGCGCACCCGAGGACGCCCGCGAGCAGGAGACCGTACACGATGCTCTGCTTCATGGCTCTGCTTCCTTTCAAGCTGGAGACGTTCGACCTGGTAGAACCGAGCAAGGACGTTGCCATCACCGGAGTCGGCGCCGGATGAAAATCCGTGAACGCCGGGGCTACAATGACGCCGCGATGACCCGCGAGCGGACCGAGTCCAGGACCGACGCGAATCTGCTCGTGGCGCTCGCCGGCGAGGCCGACGCCAATCGCCGCTATCTCGCCTATGGCATCCAGGCGCTCAACGAGGACCGCCCCGACATCGCGCAGCTCTTCTTCGAGGCCGCCGGCGCGGAGACCATCCACGCCCTCAACCACCTGCGCACCATGGGGGCGATCGGCACCACGCGCGAGAATCTGCAGCGCGCGGCGACGGGGGAGATGGAGGAGATCGAGGTCGTGCTGCCCCGCATGATCCACGATGCCGAGGCGGAGACCCGGGCGGACGCGGCGGCCTCGTTCCGCCTGGCGCTGGAGCGCGAGCGCCACCACCGGGACATGTTCCGGGCGGCGCTGGCGAGCTTCGACGTCGTGCCGCCGGCACGCGGGGAACGGGCGACGCCCGCCGTCACAACCCCCCGGTTCGCGGCCGGGGCGACGGCCGCCGATCCCGCCCGCCTCGCCCCCGGCGAGCCCGCCCGGCCGACGACCGGGGACCACGCGCTGTCAGTCGCGCGCTCTGCGGTGCCGCCCGGTCAGACGGCGCGGGGGCTGAGCGAGCTGACGACCGAGGCGCCCAGAATCGAGCGGCTGTCGTCGATCCGCGAGGTGGTGTTCGGGGCGCAGGACGGGCTGGTCTCGACGTTCGCGGTGGTGGCGGGTCTGGCAGCGGCCGGCGTGGGGTCCGTGGTCGTGTTCCTGGGCGGCCTCGTGTCGGCGACGGCGGGCGTGCTGTCGATGTCGATGGGCACCTTTCTGGCGTCGCGTGCGCAGCGGCAGCTCTACGAGTCGGAGCTGGAGCGCGAGCGGCGCGAGATCCGCGAGCATCCCGGCGAGGAGGTCGCCGAGCTGATGGCCTCGCTGGTGGCGCGGGGCATGCCGCGCGCCGACGCGGTGGAGGTCGCCCGGCGCATCGCGCGCCATCCCGAGCTGCTGCTCAACACGCTTGCCATCTTCGAGCTGGGCCTGGCCCCGCAACGCCTCGGCACGCCGATCCGCGATGCGTTCGTGATGGCCGTCGCCTTCGGCGTCGCCTCGCTGGTCCCGGTGGCGCCGTTCCTGCTCGGCCACGTCCTGCCCGCTCTCGCGCTGTCGGGCGCGCTCACGCTGCTGGCGCTCTTCGGCGTGGGTGTCGTGAAGGCGCGCGTGGCCGGCGTGTCGGCCATCCGCTCGGGGCTGGAGGTGACCGCGCTGGCGGCCGCGTCCGGTCTGCTCAGCTTCGGCCTCGGCCGGCTCGCCTCGCAGATTCTCGGCGTCGACCTCAGCTGAGCCGGTGACTGCCCTGGCGCTGCGTCTCTTCCGCGACCGGTTCGGACCGGGCGGACGACGCGCGCTGCCCCGGGCCCTCCGCGTGCTTTATGTGGAGACCGGCGACATCGCGGTGACTCATGCCGACGCGACGGCCCGACTGGCGGCCGACACCGCCTGGCACGGCGCCGGCGCTTGCGCCCTGAGCGCGGGCGATGCGGGCGCCACGCTGCTGCGCTGGGAGCTGGCGCCGGCCGCCGCGGCCGGCGACGGCGAGCTGGCGCTCGAGCAGCTCCTGGACCTCGACGCCGGCGGACCCTGGCTCATGCGCTGCGACCGCGTCGACTTCGAGCCAGGCGGCGTGGCGCTGCCGCATCGCCACCGCGGCGGCGGCATCCGCTGCCTGGTGGCCGGCGCTCTGGAGGTGGCCGTCGGCGACGCGCCGCCACGGCTGATACGGCCGGGCGGCGCGTGGTTCGAGAGCGGGCACGAGCCGGTGCTGGCCCGCGCCTCGGCGACCGAGCCGACCAGCTTCATCCGCGTGTCGATCCTGCCCGCCGAGATTCGCGGGCAGAGCTCGATGGTGTACGTCGATCCCGCCGACGCGGCGCGCGGCAAGCCGCGGCGCTATACCGTCTGGGTGGACGCCCCGATCGACGTGACGTGAGCGCCGCAGCTTGACCGGGCGGCCCCGGCGGCGGTACGTTGCGAGTCGAGGATTCAGGGCGATGGGGTTCGCCCGAGACCGCCCCGCTCCGCGCGGGGCTGATGACCCCTACCGGTCGCGACGCCGGTGGGGGTTTTTTGTTGGCCGGCGGGGCGGGAGGTGCGATGGAGAACCTCTGGTTCTTGGCGGCGGTGTGGGTCGGTCTGGCGCTCATCGCCACGCTGCTCGCGATCTGGCTCAGGGTGTCGACCGCGCTGTCCGAGATCGTCGTCGGCACCGTGGCCCAGCTCGTCATCGGCACGATCGTGGGGCCTGACTGGCTCGGCTCGTCGAGTGAGTGGGTGACGTTCCTGGCTGGCACCGGCGCGATCGTCCTGACCTTCCTGGCCGGGGCCGAGCTCGATCCCGCCGTGTTCCGGGCCAGGTGGAAGGAGTCGGCGGTGGTCGGCCTCGTCAGCTTCGGAGCGCCCTTTCTCGGGGCCGCCGCCGCGGCCTACTACATGCTGGGCTGGACGCCGGCGGCGAGCTGGCTCGCCGGCGTGGCGATGTCCACGACGTCGGTCGCGGTGGTGTACGCGGTGATGCTCGAGCTCGGGTTCAACACGACGGAGTACGGCAAGGCCATGCTGGCGGCGTGCTTCGTGACCGACCTGGGGACGGTGATCGCCCTCGGTCTCATCTTCGCCCCGTTCACGCTCCGCACCGCCGTCTTCGTCGTGGTCTGCCTCGTCGTCTTCGGCGTCCTGCCGTTCCTCACGCCGCGCTTCTTCCGTCGCTACGGCGGCCGGGTGTCCGAGCTGGAGGCGAAGTTCATCCTGCTCTGCCTCTTCGCGACGGGCGGGGTGGCGGTGTGGGCGGGCAGCGAGGCCGTGCTGCCCGCCTATGTCATCGGAATGCTGCTCGCCGGCACGGTGGGAAAGGACCACGTCCTGATCCGGCGCCTGCGGACCCTCACCTTCGGCCTGCTCACGCCATTTTATTTCATCCGCGCCGGCTCTTTCGTGTCGGTGCCGGCGCTGGCGGCGGCTCCCATGGTGTTCGTCGTGCTGTTCTCGGCCAAGATGGTCAGCAAGATCGCCGGCGTGTTCCCGGCCGTGCGCGCCTTCCGGTATGGGCGGCAGGAAGGCCTCTACTACACCCTGATGATGTCGACGGGCCTGACGTTCGGCACCATCTCCGCGCTGTTCGGCTTGAGTCACGGCATCGTCACGCCCGGCCAGTACTCGCACCTGGTGGCGGCGGTGATCGGCAGCGCCGTCGTGCCCACGCTGATCGCCAACGCCTTCTTCATGCCGGTGCACCTGCAGCCCGCGGCTGTGACGGAGCCCGCGGGCGCCCAGGCGATGCCGGCGGCAACGCCGAAGGGGGTCGAGCATGTATAGCCGCATCCTGGTCGCGTACGACGGTTCGAACGGGGCGCGAGCGGCCCTACGGCAAGGCATCGCGCTCGCCAAGGCGCTGGGCGCGGAGATCAGCACCATCTCGGTGGAGGAGCATCTGCCGCACTACGCCGCCTCCATCAGCGAGGTGAAGGCCGCCAAGGAAGAGATCGACGAGTACTTCCGCGCTCTCGCCAAGGAGGCGCGCGACGTCGCGGCCCTGGAGGGTGTCGAGATCGAGACCCTCGTGCGGCAGGGACACGAGGTCGAGACTATCGTGACCGTGGCGAAGGACGGCCGGTTCGACCTGCTCGTCGCGGGGTACCACGGCCACAGCCGGATCTTTGATCGCCTCATGGGGAGCACCGCCCAGAGCATCGTCCGGCTGGCGCCGTGCTCCGTGCTGCTGGCAAAGTGACGGACAGGGTGTCATGATGGCGGGCGTCGCCCAGCCCGGCGCGCGCGCCCGCCTGTCAAAGGAGGACCGCATCGCGTGGAGCGCGTTCTGCTCGTCGCGCTGGGCGGTGCCATCGGCACCGTTCTGCGCTACCTCGTCTCGGTCGTGTCGGCGAAGTGGTTCGGCACGGAATTTCCCTATGGCACACTCATCGTCAACCTCAGCGGTGCGTTCGTCATCGGCCTCGTCCAGCAGGTGGGGACCGAGACGCTGCTGCTCCCCGACAACGTCCGGGTCTTCCTCACGATCGGGATCCTGGGCGGCCTCACGACCTACTCGGCCTTCAGCTACGAGACCGTGCGGCTGATGGAGCTCAATGCCTGGCACCAAGCCTGGATCAACATCATCGTCACGACGACGGTCTGCCTGAGCCTGTGCTTCCTGGGCATCGCCGTTGGCCGCTTCCTTCTGAGTATGCGAGGCTAGCGATGCGACGGATCGAGGGCGAGCAGGTCCTCATGCGCGTCTTCCTCGGCGAGTCCGACCGCTGGGAGCGGCGCCCCCTCTACGCGGCGCTGCTCGAGCTGTTCCGGACCAAGGGCCTGGCAGGCGCCACGGTCCTGCGCGGCGTGGCCGGCTTCGGTCCCGACTCGATCATCCACCAGGCCAGCCTCCTGCGGTTGTCGGCCGACCTGCCCCTCGTAATCGAGGTCGTCGACACCGAGGAGCACCTGCAGGGGGTGCTGCCGCACGTCGATCGTATGATGAGCGGCGGGCTGATCACGATGGAGAAAGTACGGGTCGTCCGGTACGAGCGCGGAGGGCCCTAGGAAGCTAGCGGTCGGGCGGCGTCCTTGCGTAGCGGATCACGCGGGCCCGCTCCAGCATGATGACGCCACTGGCCATCAGCGCCTCCAGCTTGGGCAGGACGTGCTCCACACGCTCCGGCGTATCCACGACCTCCACGACGACCGGCAGGCCCTGGGCGGCCACTTCGACGGCGATCGTGTGCATCGCGCGGTCGTGGCCGAAGCCGGCGATGCCCTTGAGCACGGTGGCCCCCGCCAGGCCCTCGGCTCGCAGAAGCTCCACCAGCGTGCGATACAGCGGCTGCTGGTCGTGGGTGCGCGACTCGCTGAGGATCAACCGGAGCAGGACCTGTTCGCCCTCGATGCCCAGCATGCCACGTCCCTTTCGCTACGCCGACCAGTATCGCGCCCGGGCGAGAACGATCCCGTGGATGCCACCGCGCGCTGGTCGTCGACGTCCCTAGCATAGCGCGGGATGACGTGCACGTGGGCATGGGTCAGCGTCTGGCCCGCCACGACCCGGACGTTGACGCCGAGGTTGTAGCCGTCAGGCCGATTGTCATCAGTGATGTTTGCCGCCGCCCCACCGGAGCCGGTGGTACGTCCGTCGCTGCGCCTCGCTGAGCAGGTCACGCGTCTCGAGGTGGGTGAGCAGGTGGACCAGCCGCACCTCGGTCCGCGCCCGCTCCGCCTCGGCGACGGCGGCCCGCACGGCCGCGGCGTCGGCCGCGCCGCCGGCGAAGACCCCGCGCAGGCGCGCCTCGGCGGCGGCCAGCCGGGCGGCCCTGGCTCGTGCCTCGGCCAGCATCGCGTCGAACAGGGCCTGCATGCGCGCTTGCTGCTCCGGCGTGAGCTGGAGCTGGTCTTTCAGCTCCAGCACGTGGAGCGGCCCCGGGTAGCCGTTCTGGTCCGCCGCGAACGCCAGGCCGAAGCCGCGACCGCCGGCGACGACCTCGTCGAACTCCCGCAGATAGGCCTCGACGCGATGATGCGCCTGCGCGTCGTCGCGCCCGTGGCCGTGTCCGCCCGGCCGTTCGCCGTGGCCGGATTGCGCGAGTGCGAGGCCGGCCAGCGTCGTGCCGAGGACGGCGGCGGCCAGCGTGAGCGTGATCCGTGCGACTCTCATCGAATCCTCCGGTGCGGGGTCAACGTCCGAGGTACGCCTGGGGATGCCGCCCGAAGGCGGTGGCCGCGCGCCCGGCGCCAGCGCGGCCCGGGCGACGGCCACGAAACGCTCGATCACCTCGGCGGCCTCGACGTTGCCGTGCGCCTCGGTGAGCGCCACGTAGCCGGCGAGGTCGGCCAGGACGAAGGCGACGGTGCGCTCGGTGGCGGTCACGACGTCGAGGCGGTTTCGAGGGCCTGGCCGGGCTTGATCAGGACCTCGCCCCCGCCAGGTACGCGCTGCTGAGCGCGGCACCCTCGCGCTCGCGCAGCGCCACCGCCACGCGCAGCTGCTCCAGGTACTGCTCGAGCGTCTTGCCGCCGAGGTCGATCTTGCGCTCCTGGAAGAACCGGTGGACGTCGGCCTCCCACTCCGGGGTGGCGAGCCCGATCACCCCCTCGGCCATGCGGCGCAGGCCGTGCTTGGGATACAGGCGGTCCATCGTGTCCCACTGGTGCTTGACGAACTCCCAGGCCTGCCCGCGGGAGTGGACCAGCATGAGCATCGTGCGAACGACGAAGGGCGCGTCCTGGGTGCGGATCTCGCCGTTGATCGTGCGGACCAGCGTCTGCTCCACCAGCGCCGGCTGCCGGAAGGCGGTCAGCGCATAGAGATAGCGCTGCTCCTCCTGCGGCGTGGCGGCGGCGCGGAACCGCAGGAGGAAGGCCTCGTAGCGCGCCTCGTCACCGGCCTGGGCGAGGACGGCGATGAGCGCGGGCAGGACGTTGGGGTCGACCTCGACACCGCGCTCGTGGGCGCCGTACAGCTCGGCCGCGCGCGCCTGCACCTCGGGGTCGTTACCCAGCGTGCCGAGCGCGCGGACGAGATCGCCGCGCAGCTGGCGGGTCAGCTCGTCCTCGCCCGCCCGCGGCGTCCACCCGAGCGCCGCCAGCGCGGGCGCCGCGCGGTCGCGCACCAGCGCTTCCAGCCCCGGCCGATCGGCCGGCCGCACCAGCCGGTTGAGCGCTCCCAGCGGGCCCAGGAGCGCGGACCACACGTTCTTGTCGCGCTCGTCGCGGAACCGGTCGGTCAGCTCGAGATACTCGGAGGCCGGCATGAGCCCGGCCGCGGTGACGGCCCACGCGTCGTTGACGAGGTTGAACCGCTCGATGGCGGCCAGCCGGGGGAGCCGGCCCAGCAGCCGCGTGAGGAGGTCGCCGTCGTAGCGGACACGGTAGAAGCCGTGGCCGCCCTCGTTGACGATCACCGACTCGAAGCCGGCGGGCAGCGGCCGCCGCGTCTCGCCCTCGGCCAGGAGCAGGCGGTCGACCGACTCGCGGCCGTCGGCGGCGATCCGCAGCTGCACCGGCACCTGCCAGCCCGCGGGCCCCGGCGCGGCCGGAGCGGCGGCGCCGTACCAGCGCAGCGGTTCCGGCAGGTAGGTGAACCGCTGCTGGCGCAGCACGAGCTGGCCGCCCTCCACGGCGACGCTGACCAGGGGGTAGCCGGGCGCGAAGATCCAGTTGTCCATCACGGCCGGGATCGGCTGCCGGGAGGCGCGGCCGAGCGCGGCCCACAGGTCGCCGGTGTCGGCGTTGGCGAAGGCGTGGGCGCGAAGGTAATCGCGCACGCCTTCCCGGAAGATCTCGGAGCCGAGGTACTGCTCGAGCATCCGGAGCACCGAGGCGCCCTTCTCGTAGGTCAGGACGTCGAACATCGCGTCGGCCTCGCGGGGCGCACGCACCGGGAACTCGATGGGCCGCGTGCTGTGCAGGCCGTCCACCGAGAGCGCGGCGGCCCGGGAGACGCCGAAGGCGACCCAGCGCTGCCACTCCGGCTTCCAGTCGTCGACCGCCAGCATCTCCATGAACGTGGCGAACGCCTCGTTGAGCCAGATGCCGTTCCACCAGCTCATCGTGACCAGGTCGCCGAACCACATGTGGGCGTTCTCGTGGGCGACCACGTCGGCGACGCGCTGCAGCTCGGCGTGGGAGGCGGCGTTCCCGTCGACCAGCAGTGCCGTCTCCCGGAAGGTGATCGCGCCGAGGTTCTCCATGGCGCCCGCGGCGAAGTCGGGGATGGCCAGCAGATCCAGCTTGTCGCCCGGGTACGGCAGGCCGTAATAGTTCTCGAAGTAGCGGAGGGTGGCCACCGCGCTCTCCTGGCCGAAGGCGGCCAGGCGCCGCTTGCCCGGCGCGCACCAGACGCTGAGCGGGGTGGCGCCGACCAGCGCGGGCTCCGTGTGCTCGAGCTCGCCGACCACGAAGGCCACGAGGTAGGTCGACATCTTGATGGTGTCGGCGAAGCGGACGACCTTGCGGTCGCCCTCGCGCGTCTCGGCCACGATGCGCGTGTTGGAGACCGCGGTGAGCGCGGGATCGATCGCCAGGGTGACGGCGAACACGGCCTTGAACGCCGGCTCGTCCCAGCAGGGGAACGCGCGGCGGGCGTCGGTGGCCTCGAACTGGGTGGCCGCCATCGTGCGCGTGGCACCGGAGGGGCCCTTGTAGACCGAGCGGTAGAAGCCGCGCAGCTTGTCGTTGAGCGTGCCCCGGAAGACGATCCGCAGGCGGGCGCCGCCGGCCGCCAGCGGCTCGGCGAAGACCAGGCGGGCGCGCTCGGCGGCCTCGTCGAGGCTGACGGCGGCGCGTTGCTCGCGCCCTCGCGCGTCGAGGACGACCGCCTCGTCGAGGGCCAGCTCGACGGCGTTGAGGTCGATCGCGCTCACCGGCTCGGCCACGTCGACGGCGATCGTCTCCTCGCCGTGGAACGTCCGCGTGGTCAGGTCGGGCTCGAGCCGGATGTCGTAGCGGACGGGGACGGCGGTGCGCGGTAGTCGATAGGGATCCACGGGACCTCCGAATGGGGTCAGAGTGCCCGCTTACTGTACACCACCCCGGCCGCCGAGCCCCGCCCCTAGCCCGGCCAGCAGATCCCACCCGGAGGAGTGGCCGAGCCGGCTCACGCGGCCCGCGGCGTCCAGCGCGTCCCTGCTGGCGGCGCGGCCGAGGGCGGCGAGGAGCTCGTGCAGGGGAGCCCAGCCGAGCCCGGCGGCGAGGTCGCGGAGGAGCGTGAAGCTGATCGGATGGGTGCGTGTCCGCGCGGACCTCAGCACGGCGCCGGCCGCGCGACCCCAGGCGGCGGGGTCGGCGAATCCTGCCGCGGCGAGCCCGCGGCGCGCGAACAGCACGCCGCCGACGTAATCGTCACCGGAGGGTGTGAGCCCGCCACCAAGTCCCACCAGCTCGATCGCGGCGTCGGCGGCCGCCGCCGCGTCGTCGCGCGTGCACGCGCGCGCGAGCGCCTCGGCGGAAGTCCGCGCGCGGGCCAGGGGGAATTCGAGCGGTCCGCCGGCGATCAGCGCCCCGAATCCTCTCGGGGCGCCGAGAACGCCGAGGCCGGCGGTCAGGTCCCGCCAGCTCGTGACCAAACGCTCAGCCGACCCTGGACCCAGCGCCGGCGAGGGCGGACGCCACGGGGCCAGGCTGCCGGCATCCAGCAGGACGTCGTCGCGCCCGAGAGCCTGCGCGCCGGGCGCCAGGACGGCGCGCGGATGCAGCGGCGCCTCGGGCCCTCCGAGCCAGACGAGCTCGCCGCCCGCGGTCAGATAGACCGACGCGCTCAGCCGCGCCAGCACCCGCGCCCGGCCGCCTTCCCGCCGCAGCGCCGCATGCGCGACGATGCCGATCGCCACCGGTCTGACCGTGTCCGCGCGCGACCCGACCGGCGCAGGTCCAGGCGGGGGTGGCGGCACGCTACCAGCCGAGCGCCGCCCCGTCGGCGCGCGGGTCGCTGCCACCGGCCAGCCCGTCGGCGTCGAGACGGATGAGATGGGCGTGGCCCATGAGGTCGCTCCAATCGTCGACCACCTCGACCTCATGCCCGCGCCGCCGTAGCTCCGCGGCCACGCCCACCGCAAAGCGGCCCTCCAGCCGCAGCGATCGGGAGACCTCGCCCCAGGTGCGGCCGAACAGCCAGCGGGGGGCCTCGACCGCGGCCTGCGGGCCCAGCCCCCGGTCGACCACCCGGGTGACGAGCGCCGCCTGTGTCTGCGGCTGTCCGTCGCCGCCCATCGTGCCGTAGACCAGGCGCGGGCGGCCGTCCACCAGGTACATGGACGGGATCAGCGTGTGGGCGGGGCGCTTGCGTGGCGCCAGGCGGTTGGGGTGTCGCTCGTCCAGCGAGAAGAACGCCCCGCGGTTCTGCAGCAGCACTCCCGTGTCGCCCGCCACCACGCCGGCGCCGAATTCGTGGTACAGGCTCTGGATCACCGCGACGGCGTTGCCGGCGGCGTCGGCGGCGACGATCGCGATGGTGTCGCCGCCGGCGGGCCGCGCCTCGGTCGCCATCGCCGCACGACGGGACATGCGGCCGCGGCGGGCGGCCAGCCGCTCGGGATCCAGACAGCGCGCCACCGGCACGTCGGCGACGGCGGGGTCCGTCAGGTGGCGGTCGCGGTCCTCGAGGGCGAGCTTGGTCGCCTCCACCGTGAGGTGCACGTGATCGGCGTCATCCAGGCTCGCAACGTCGAATCCCTCGAGCAACGCGAGGACCTCGAGCGCGGCCAGCCCCTGGGTCGGCGGCGGCGCGCTCACCGCTTCGCCGCCCCGGTAGCGCACGCGGAGCGGCTCCGCCCATTCGGCGCGATGCTCGGCGAAGTCGGCGGGGGTGAGCGGACTGCCGGCGCCCGCCGCGCCCGCGACGATGCGGGCGGCCAGGCCCCCGCGGTAGAACTCCTCGGCGCCGCCGGCCACCACGTGCGAGAGCGTCGTCGCCAGGTCCGCCTGCACGAAGCGCTCGGCGGCGAGCCGGTCGGGATGGTAGACAGGCCACAGGGTGCGCCGCACGCCCGCGTCCGCGCCGCCGGCGAACAGATCGCGGGCACCGGCGGTCACGCGCCGCTGGCCGGCCGAGGGCGGGAATCCGTCGCGCGCGTGGGCGAGCGCGTCCTCGAAGAGCGCGTCCCACGGCAGCGGCGAGCCCATCACCTCACGACTGTAGGCGTGCGCCTCCCACCAGCCGGACACGACGCCGGGCACCGTGAGCGCGGCGGCTCCGCCGCGGACGGGGATGGCGTCCCCGGCGCGCCGGTAGCGGTCCAGCGTCGCGGCCGCCGCGGCCCGGCCGACCCCGAGCAGCGCGCGCAAGCGCGCACGGCCGGCGTCGTAGAGCAGCCACACGTTGTCGCCGCCGATGGAGTTCATGTGGGGATAGACCACCGCGATCGTCGCCGCCGCCGCCGCCGCGGCGTCGAGCGCGTTGCCGCCGCGGCGCATGGCCCTCACGCCGGCGGCCGACGCGAGCGCGTGCGGCGTCGCGACGAGCCCGCGCGCGACGCGCGTCTCGGGCCACCGGGTCGGCGGCGTCACGGCCCGTATCGTACAACACGCTGCCGGCGGGCCACGCCCGTGCCGTTGACACTGCCGGGACCCGAGAGTAGATTCCGATGACAACATGCACTCCCGAAGGGAGTGTGCTCATGGCATCGACGCTCTCGCTCGCATCCCGCGTCGCGATTCCCGCTCACGTGCTGTCCCGTCCCCTCCACGACGAGGTGGTCGTGCTCGAGCTGAAGCGCGGTGTCTACTTCGGACTCGATCCCGTCGGGACCCGGATCTGGCAGCTTCTCGAGCAGCGGCCCTCGCTGCAGGACGTTGTCGCGGCGCTCGTGGAGGAGTACGAGGTCGACCCGGCGCAGGGCGGCGAGGACCTTCTCGACCTCGTCGAGCAGCTGCACGCCCAGGGATTGCTTGAGATTCGGGACTGACGCGCGTGCGGCGGTCGGCCGGCCGTGAGCGGCATCGTCGGCCTCGTCAACTGGGACGGTACCCCGGTCGATCCGCGGCTTCTCCACCGCCTGACGGCGACGCTGAGTGCGCGAGGACCCGACCGCCAGCAGACGTGGCTCGACGGGCCCGCTGGCCTCGGCCACGCCTGGCTGCAGACGACCGACGGCGAGCCCGACCCGCAGCCCCTCGGCCTCGGCGGCCGGCTGTGGATCGTGGCCGATGCGCGGCTCGACGACCGGGTCACGCTGGCCGCCGCGCTGGACGCGCGCGGCCACGGCGAGGTGGCGCCGGCCAGCGATGCGGCGTTGATCCTGCGCGCCTACCGAGCGTGGGGTGAGGACTGCCTGCGCCATCTTCTCGGAGACTTCGTGTTCGCCGTCTGGGACGCCGACCGCCGGCGCCTCTTCTGCGCCCGCGATCACTTCGGCGTCAAGCCGCTCTACTATGCGCAGACGGCCACCGGCCTCGTGTTCAGCAACACGCTGGACTGCGTGCGCCTGCACCCGGACGTTCCCGGCGCCGTCAACGACGCGGCGATCGGGGATTTCCTCCTGTTCGGGGCCCACCAGGATCCGGCGACCACGGCGTTCGAGGCGATCCGGCGCCTCCCGGCCGCTCACCACCTGGCCGGCACCGGACGTCTCGAGGCGCGGCGCTACTGGACGCTGCCGATCGACGGTCCCATCCGCTACGCCCACCGGCAGGACTACGTGGATCGCTTCGGCGAGCTGCTCGGGTCCGCGGTCGCCGATCGCCTACGGTGCGCCGGGGCCGGCGTGCTCATGAGCGGCGGCGTCGATTCGACCGCGGTCGCGGCGACCGCGAAGCACGGCCTCTCCCGGCCGGCCCCCGGCATCGAGCTCCGGGCGTACACCACGGTCTGCGAGCGATTGTTCGCCGATCCCGAGCGACGCTACGCCTCCCTGGCGGCCGGCGCGCTGGCGGTTCCGGTCCACTACCGGGTGGTGGACCACTATCAGCTCTTCGACCGCTGGGACGACCCCGACCGCCGGACGCCGGAACCGCAGGCGGACCCGCTGGTGGCGGTTCACCTCGACCTCTTGCGAGACGTGGCCGTGCACAGCCGCGTGGCGCTGACCGGCTACGGCGGCGACCCGGTCTTTCGCGTCCCGCTGGCCTACGCCACCGGCCTGGTGAGGCGCGGCAGGATGCTGGAGCTCGCGGGGGAGCTCGGCCAGTACCTGCTGGCGTGCCGCCGGCTGCCCAGAGTCCGGCTCGGCGCGCACGTGCGCGCGTGGCTGGGCCCCCGGCGACCGCCGGTCACCGCGGCGCCGGGCTGGCTCACCGCCGACCTCGTCACACGCCTCGAGCGACGCCCACGCGCAGCGGCCCTCGATGCCGAGCCTCCGCCGGTCCATCCGACTCGTCCCGCCGCGTACGATCTGCTGACGTCCTCCGACTGGCCGTCGATCTTCGAGAGCTACGACGCGGGCACGACGGGCGTGCCCGTCGCCGTGCGGCATCCGTTCTTCGACGTGCGGCTGGTCCGGTACCTGCTCGCGATTCCCCCGATACCCTGGTGCTTCGACAAGACGATCCTGCGACTGGCCATGCGCGGACTCCTGCCGGAGTCCGTGCGCCTCCGGCCGAAGGCGGTGGCGGCAGGGGACGCCGTCGTCGCGCTGCTCCGGCGGCCGGCCGCGCAATGGGTGGACCGCTTCGAGCCGGCACCAGCCCTCGGGGCTTACGTGCGCCGCGACCGCGTGCCCCGGGTACACGGCGAGGACGATTCGACCAGCGCCTGGACCGGCCTGCGTCCCCTCTGTCTCAACTACTGGCTGGCGTCGCAGGCTGCCGGACCGCTCAAGGGGAGGTCGGCATGAAATCGTCGAGTGCATCCGATCCGCGCGCGCCCCGGAAGCCGTACCGTCGTCCGAAGCTGACGATCTACGGCGACCTCCGGGAGATCACGCGCACCACCACTGACATGGGAAGGACCAACGACATGACGACCGGCATGAACAAGACCGCGTGACGGGCACGCTCGGGGACACCACCGCCGGCGTTCACGGCGGGACGGTCTACGGGTACTCCATCTTCGGTCTGCGCGTTTCGGCGACGCAGCCACTGCCGGGACTGGCCGCCGCCGGCCGTGGTGGCTGGGACGTCGCGATCCGGCTCGGCGCGCTTCCGCCGGACCTGGAACACGCGCCGCTCGTGGACGACCCGCTCTACATCAGCGCCGACCGGGACGACGCCGGGCGCCCGCTGCTCGTGGTCCGGCAATCCCCGGGAGCGGCGCGCTTCCACCTCCGGTATGCCGACGGCACCGACTTCGTCGTCGATGGCCCGGGGACGCAGGTGTGGGCCCGCTGGCCCGAGCCGTGGACACTGGATGACGTCGCCACGTACCTGCTCGGCCCCGTGCTGGCGTTCGTGCTGCGGCGGCGCGGAACCACGTGCCTTCATGCGAGCGCCGTGGCGCTGGGAGAGCGGGCCGTCGCGCTGGTGGGGCCGCCCGGTGCCGGCAAGTCCACGCTGGCGGCGGGCCTGGCCCGGCGCGGCCATCCGGGGCTCTCGGACGACGTGGTCGCCCTGACCCACGTCGAGGGGAGGGTCGCCGTCCAGCCCGGGCCTCCGCGCATCCGGCTCTGGCCCGACTCCGTCGCGGCGCTGTACGGGGCTCCGGATGCGCTCCCGCGCCTGACGCCGACGTGGGACAAGCGGGTCCTGGAGCTGACGTCGACCCGAGGGGGGTACCATCCGCGGCCGCTGCCGCTCGCCGCCATCTATCTCTTGACCACGCGCGCTTCCGCGCCGACTCTACCGCGCGTGGAGGGACTGTCGGCCGTCGAGAGCCTGCTGGCGCTGGTCGCCAACACGTCCATGAACTACCTGCTCGACGCCGCCATGCGGGGGCAGGAGTTCGCGTGCCTGAGCGCGGTGGTGGACTCGGTGCCGGTGCGGCGCCTGGTGCGCTGCGACGACCCCGCTCTCGTGTCGAGGCTGTGCGACCTGATCGTCCGTGACGCGCCGGGCTGCCGTGTATAGCCTGCGCGACCATGGCCGCATGCTCACGGACCGTCCGCGCATGGCCGCGTACACGGAGGCGCTGCGACGCGCCATCCAGCCGGGCGCGATCGTCGTGGACATCGGCACCGGCACCGGGGTCCTGGCGCTGCTGGCCTGCCGCTATGGCGCGAAGAGGGTGTACGCGATCGAGGCGTCCGACACGATCGAGGTCGCGCGCGACGTCGCCCGGGACAACGGCCTGGCCGACCGGATCCACTTCATCGAGGGATGGTCGAGCCAGGTGACGCTGCCCGAGACTGCGGACGTGGTCGTCTCCGACCTGCGCGGCGTGCTGCCGCTCTTCGAGCGACACCTGCCCTCGATCGTCGACGCCCGGCGGCGATTTCTCGGCCGAGGCGGCGCGCTGATTCCGGCGCGCGATATCGTGTGGCTCGCGGTGGCCACGGCGACCGACCTGTACGAGCCGTACCTGCACCCCTGGGAGCGGAACGACCATGGCCTCGACCTTCGCGCCGTCCGGCCCCTGGTGACCAACGGCTGGCACCGGTGCCGCGTCGACCGGCGCCAGCTGCTGCTGGAGCCGCAACCGTGGGCCGCGCTGGACTACGCGACGCTCGAGCACTTCGACGTCACCGGCTCCGTGACGTGGGTGGCTGCGGATGCCGGCACCGCCCACGGGCTCGTGGCGTGGTTCGACGCCGAGCTCGGCCCCGACGTCGCGTTCTCCAACGCGCCCGGCGCGCCCGAGGCGATCTACGGTCAGGCCTTCTTCCCCCTGTCGGATCCCGTGACGCTGGCAGCGGGGGACACCGTGTCCGTGGCCGTCACCGCCACGCTCGTCGGCCGGGACTACGTCTGGTCGTGGACCACGCGCGTGCACGGGGGAGGGCGAGGGGGGCAGCTCAAGGCCGAATACCGGCAGTCCACCTTTCTCGGCGCGCCGCTGTCGCGCGCGACGCTGGCCCGGCGCTCGGCGGATCACGTGCCTGCGCTGACGGAGGAGGGGCGCCTGGAGCTGCTGATCCTGGAATCGCTCGACGCCCACCTGCCGCTGGGACGCATCGCCGATGAGGTCCTGGCGAAGTTCCCGGCCGCGTGCTCCACGTGGGAGGCGGCCCTGACACGCGTGGCCGACGCCTCGGCGCGCTACAGCCGATGACCGTGACGGGAGCCCTGACGATCGAGGATCAGCTGCTCGTGAGCGGCGCGCACCCGGTCCTGTCGGCCGAGCGCGAGCGAGGGATGTCGCGGCTGCTCGCGCTCGGTCCGGACTGGTCGCGCCTGGTCGCCGACGCCGAGCGCCACGGGCTCGCCGCCCTCCTGCACGGCCACCTGTGCGCGCCGGGTGTGGCCGGCGTGCCGGCTGCGATCCGGGAGTCGCTGGCGCGCTCGGCGTGGACGTGCGTCGCCTGGAACCTGCGCCTCCGGCACGAGCTGGGCCGTCTGCTCACGGCGTTCGACCGAGGCCGGGTCGCGGTGATGCCGCTCAAGGGCCCTGTGCTCGCCGATCAGCTCTATCCCGATCCCATGCTCCGCTCCACGGGGGACCTCGACCTCCTCGTCCGGTCCGCCGATCGTCGGGCCGCCGAGAAGATTCTCCAGGGCCTCGGTTGCCGACGCTTGCCGGCGCGCGAGCAGGGCACGGACTATCACACGGTCTTCGTGTCCGACGACGGGGACGCGGCCGGCGAGGTCCTCGTGGAGCTGCACCACGAGCTGGGGGAGCGCCACGTCTCCGGCCCCGACGTCCGGGCGATCTGGGACCGGGCGTCCCCGAGCGCGTGGGCCGGTCTGCCGATCTGGTCCATGGCGCTGCCCGACCTGCTCGTCTACCTGTGCTTCCATGCGGCGAAGGACGGGCTGGCCTCGCTGCGCGCGCTCCTCGACATCACCCTGCTGATCGAGCGGCACCGAGGCGAGATCCCGTGGGCCGAGGTGACGGCCCGGGCGAGGGCGGCGCACGTGGCCTCGCCGGTCTACCTGAGCCTCGGTCAGAGCCGCGCGCTGCTCGGCGCGCCCGTTCCGGAGGCCGTCCTCGGGGCCCTGCGGCCGTGCCGGCTGGGGTGGGGCTTGAGCCTGCGCCTGTTCAGGTGGCGGGGGGGCGTGCTGCACGTGCCGCAGGAGCGGCTGGTCGGCCCGTTCATGGCGATCCTCATGATCCTCTGGGAGGACTCGCCCCGCCGCCGGTTGCGCCAGGTGCAGCGCAACCTCCTGCCGTCGCCGCGTCTCAGGGAGCGCTGGACCGACGTCGGGCCGGCGGCCCCGTGGGTGCGCTGGTACCCCGTCTGGCTCTGGTGTGCGGTGCGACAGGCGGCCCGTCAGCTCCGGACCCGGCCGCGGGACGCTGGATGCTGCTGACGACGATCGCCGGCAGCCTGCCCAAGCCCGCCTGGCTCGCCGAGCCCGAGCGGCTGTGGGCCCCGTGGCTCCTGCCGCCCGAGGCGCTGGCCGAGGGGCAGCGCGACGCGGTCCTGGCCGCGCTCAAGGATCAGGAGGCGGCCGGCATCGACATCGTCACCGACGGCGAGCAGTCGCGCCAGCACTTCGTGCACGGGTTTCTCGGGAAGATCGACGGCATCGACTTCGCGCGGCGGGTGACGATCGGCATCCGCGCCGATCGGTACAAGGCCGAGGTGCCCACGGTGACCGGTCCGCTCGCGCGCCGGGCACCCGTCCACCTGGACGAGGTCCGCTGGGCTCGCGCCCACACCGACCGCCGCCTGAAGTTCACCATCCCCGGCCCGATGACGATCGTGGATACCCTCGCCGACGAGTACTATCGCGACCGCCCGCGGCTGGCCCTGGAGTTCGCCCGCATCATCAACGAGGAGGCGCGGGAGCTGGTCGCGGCCGGCCTCGACGTGCTCCAGCTCGACGAGCCGGCCTTCAACGTGTACATGGACGACGTGGCGGAGTGGGGGATCGCCGCCCTGCACCGGGCCATCGAGGGGCTGGGCTGCACGACCGCCGTGCACATCTGCTACGGCTACGGGATCAAGGCCAACATCGACTGGAAGCAGACCCTGGGGAGCGAGTGGCGCCAGTACGAGCGGACCTTCCCGCTGCTGGCCGCGAGCCGGATCGACCAGGTGTCGATCGAGTGCGCGAGCTCCCGCGTGCCGCTGTCGCTGCTGGAACTGCTGGCCGGCAAGGACGTGCTGGCGGGGGTGATCGACGTGGCGACCCACGCGGTGGAGACGCCGGAGGAGGTGGCCGCCACCATCCGGCGCGCCCTGGCGCACGTGCCGGCCGCGCGCCTGTTGCCGTGCACCAACTGCGGCATGGTCCCGCTGCCGCGCGCCGTCGCGCGGGCCAAGCTCCGCGCCCTGGGCGCCGGCGCCCGGCTCGTCCGCCGCGAGCTGGGCGAGGCCTGAGCCGTGGATGCCGGGCACGAGGTCGACACGGGCTGGTTCGGGGACGCGGACGGTGCGCTGCCGCTCGGCGCGCCCTTCCGGCCGGGGCTCGATCCGCTGCCCGCGCGGCAGCACGCGTGGGCCGTGGTGAAGGATCGCCTCGGGCGCCCCGCCCACGGCGAGCCGCGCTCGGCGCTTCACCGCATCACCATCCCGGTGCCCGAGCCCGGGCCCGCCGAGGCGATCGGCTACGTGCTCTACGCCGGGCTGACCTACAACACGCTCTTCGCCGCCCGCGGCGTGCCGATCTCGGTCTTCGACCTGCACGACCGCGACCGGCACGTGCCCGGCAGCGGCGCCGTCGTGCTGGTCGCCGCGCTCGGCAGCGAGACGGCGCGCCAGGGGCGGCTGAAGACCGGCGAGCTGCGCGTGCTCTATCCGGGCGTCTCAGATCTGCTGTCGCCCCGGGCCGGCGAGGACCCGATGCACGCCGACTTCAAGATCCAGGGCTACGAGACGCCCGACGGCTCGTTCTGCCAGTTCGTTCGGGCGCAGGCGCCGCAGCTCCTGGCGCACTCCGAGCGGCTCACGCTGCCCGAGGGCTCCTCGTACATGCTCGACCTCGAGACCGTCTACAAGGCGCTGTTCGACGTGGCGCGCGTCCGGACCGGCGAGCGCGTGTTCGTGGAGGGCGCGGCCGGCGGCACCGGCCTCTACGCGGTGGCCTGCGCCGTCCTGCGCGGCGCCCGCGTCACGGGGCTGGTGTCCACCGCGGACAAGGGGAAGCTCGTGCTGAGCCGCGGGGCCGCCGCGTACGTCAACCGGAAGGACCCGACGGTGGCCGGCGCCTTCACGCCGGTGCCCCGCGCGCGCGCGGCCCGCGCCGCCTGGTCCGCCGCCGGCCGCGAGCTGAACGAGGCCGTGCACGCCGCCGACGCCGGCGCGCCGATCGACGTGGTCGTCTCCTCGGTCGGGCGGGACCTCTTCCCGCGCATGATCGAGCTGCTCGGCCCCGGGGGACGCCTGGTGTTCTATGGGGCCACCAGCGGCTACACGCTCACGTTCCTCGGCAAGCCAGGGACGGCGCCGGCCGCCGAGATGCTGGGACGGGCCGGCCTGCGGCCGACGCAGGGCGTGCTCGTCTACTGGCGGGATGGCGGCGACGCGGTCGGCGCCGCCGCCGTCACTGCGGCGCTGGAGGCGGGGGGGCGCGTGGTGGTGACCACGCGCTCCGACGCCGAGGCGGTCGCGGTGCAGGCGGCCCATCGTGTGCACGGCGTCGTCAGCCTCCAATCGCTGGCGCGGAGCAGTGGCTTGCGCTGGCCGGAGTCGATGCCGGACTATGACGAGGACCCCGAGGGCTACCGGCAGTACCAGGACACCACGCTCAAGCCCTTCGGCCAGGCAGTGGGCCGGCTGCTCGCCACGCCCGACAACCCACGCGGCAACCCCGATCTCATCGTCGACCGGGCGGGGCAGGACACCCTCGGCGTGAGCACGTTCCTGGCCCGGCCCTTCACGGGCGTCGTGGTCTACCTCGAGGACACCGCCGGCGACCGGCTCTCGTTCTACGCCCCCAACGTCTGGATGCACGGCAAGCGCGTGCTGTTTCCGAGCTTCGCCATCCTCGGCAGCCACCTGTCCAACGCGCACCAGGCCGAGGAGGTCGTGCGCCTGCTCGACACCGGGGCGCTGACCCTGCATCCGCCGGCCGTGCATCCGTGGGAGGAGCTGGCCGAGGCCCATCAGGCCATCCACGACAACCGCCACGCCGGCACGCTGACCGTCCGCGTGGGCGCCGTCGCCGCGCTCGACGGTGCGCGCACCGCGCGCGAGGTGTACGAGGCGTGGGGCTCGCGCTTCGTCGACGGCGCGGCCGTCCGCGTGCGCCTCGATGCGGTGCGCCCGGGCCTGCCGGCGCGGGTGGCGCTGGTGACGATCGACGTGCCGCCGGCCAACGCGCTCGGGCGGGCGACGCTCGACGACCTCGAGCGGGCCCTGGCCGTGCTGGAGGCCGAGCCCGGGCTCAAGGCCGCGGTGCTGACGGGCGGCGGCGGCCTGTTCGTGGCCGGGGCCGACATCCGCCAGCTCCGCGCGTTCACGAGCGCGGAGGACGTCGAGGCGCTGGCCGCCCGCGCCCAGCGGCTGTTCGGCCGGATCGCCCGGCTGCCGTTTCCGATGATCGCCGCCGTCGACGGCTACGCGCTCGGGGGCGGCAACGAGCTGCAGATGGCCTGCGCGTACCGCATCGCCTCCCGGCGGGCCGAGCTGGGGCAACCGGAGATCAACCTGCACGTCATCCCCGGGTTCGGCGGCACGCAGATGCTGCCGCGTCTGGCCGCCCGCCGGGCGCGGGCGGGTGGCGGCCAGATGTACCCGCTGTTGATCGACGCGCTCTCCATACTGCTCGACGGCCGCCGGCGCTCAGCCGAGCGCATGCTGGCCCTGGGCCTCGTCGACGAGGTGGCGCCGGCCGACGCCCTGGCTCACGCGCTGAGCGTCGCACGGCGCATCGCGCTCGGCGAGTTCGCGGGCACGCTCTGGTCGCCCCTGGCCGAGGCGGGCACGCTGGCCTTCCCCAACGTCGAGCGCGATCCCGAGATCCAGCGCCTGCTCGGTCACCACGAGCGGATCCCCCGCGCCGCGCCGGCCCGCGCGATCCTCGAGCTGGTGCGGGTGGGCTTCACGCAAGGCCTGGCCGCGGGCCTCGCCGCCGAGGCGCGCGAGTTCGGCCGGCTGGCCGCTTCGGACGAGGGACGAGCCGGGCTCGATCGCTTCCTGGCCCGCCGCTCGCTCGCACTTCCCCTTCGCCGGGACGACGTGACGTAGCCGTGCGGTGGGTGCTGGACGGCTACAACGTGATTCGGCGGGACCCGGATCTGCGGGCGCGCGAGTCTGGCAGCCTCGAAGCCGGCCGGGCGGCCCTCCTGGCGCTCGTCGCCAGGATCACCCGCGACTGTTCCGACAGCTTCACGATCGTGTTCGACGGCGCCCGTCGCTTTTCCGGGAGCGCGCCGGGTGGCGGGCGCGTGCAGGTCGTCTTCTCACGGCCGCCCGAGACGGCCGACGACGTGTTGCGCCGCCTGGCGGCGGGATTGCGCGAGGGGGCGGTCGTCGTCACCTCCGACCGGGCCGTGCAGACCGCCGCCCGACGAGTCGGTGCCGTGGCCGTCGGCGCCGAGGCGTTCCTCGCCGCGGCTACGCCCGCGGCGGCCCTCGCCGACGCGCCGAAGGACGAGGCCGACGACGATGACGATGAGGCGCTGCCCCCCCGTGGCCCGCGGCGACGACCGTCGCGGGAGGCCCGTGCGGCGCAGAGAGTTCTGCTTCGCCTCCGAACTCGTTGACGCCCGCCGGCGAATCCGCTACAACCACCCAGTGGGCCGCCATCTCTTCATCGTTTCCCGCCAGTCTCCAGACCTCTACGCCTACCTCTCGCGCGAGTTCTCGTCCGAGCCGGATGTCGTCGTGATCCTCGACCGGCGCGAGCATGATCGCTGGGCCGGCGAGTCGGAGGCGGGGACGGCCGAGCGGCGGCAAGGTGACCGACGCGTCAAGACCGAGGTCAGGACCCAGCTGTCGACCCTGGGGTACGCCTTCGTCCGCATCGATTGACCCGCCGGAGGTCAACGGTTACCGTGTAAGGTCTACACCCTCAGTCGAGTCGATTTGAAGCGCTTACAGGGACGGGCGCGACCTAAATAACCGATAAGCTGGACGTTACGAGTGGTACTAGACCTGCATCATGCGCGCGACGTGTTCGAAATTCCGGTATGCGTTGCCGCGCCGCGGAGAATGCCGGACCAGCCGCATCGCCGTGGCCACAGGCCTCGGGCCCACCGCATCCCGGTGCCGGACCTCTCACGGCCGGAGGTCAGCAGGATCAGGGTCCCGCGCCGGACCGGCTTGATCTTGATCGTCGACGATTCCTTGCACACCCGCGAGCTCTACACCGAGTACCTGACGTACCAGGGCCTGGGCGTGGTGACGGCGGCGGACGCCGAATCGGGGCTGGCGCTGGCCCAGTCGCTGAAGCCCGACGTGATCGTCATGGACCTCGCCATGCCCGGCCTCAACGGCATCACAGCCACGCACCGTCTCAAGCAGGACCCCCGGACGCGGCGCATCCCGATCATCGTTCTCACGGGCTACGCGTTTCGCGCCATCGAGCACGGCGCGCTGGAAGCCGGCGCCGAGGTGTTCCTCACCAAGCCCTGCCTGCCCGAGGATCTCGAGTCGAGGATCCGCAGCCTGCTTCCCAGGCGCGCCTGAAGGACCGGAAGGAACAGGATGGAGATCCCGACGCCTGCACCGCGTCTGCTATGCCATCTGGCGCGAGGAGTGCGAGCCACAAGCGACGCATTGACGGCCGCGCCGATGAGGCCGCCGGTGCGTTCAGGGCTGTATCCGTTCGTTGACATCCCATTGGGAGGCGTGACACCGTGACCGGGTGTCGCGCGTCCTGGTGGCGCTCGTCGTCCTGCTCGGCGCCGGGGGGCCAGTGGCCGCCCAGGCTCCCGCCGGGCTCGAGGCCCGCGTCGTGCGCGTGGTGGACGGCGACACCATCCACGTGCGGGTCAACGGTCGCGTCGAGAAGGTCCGCTACATCGGCGTGAACACCCCCGAGCTGCATCACCCGACACGCGGGGAAGAGCCGGGTGGGCGCCAGGCTCACGCGGCGAACCGGCGCCTGGTCGAGGGCAAGCGGGTGCGGCTGGATCTCGACGTGCAGTCGCGCGACCGTTACGGCCGGCTGCTCGCCTACGTCTGGGTCGGTGACACGATGGTCAACGCCGAGCTGATCCGACTCGGCTACGCCCAGGTGATGACGGTCCCGCCCAACGTGCGCCACCAGGCGCTGTTCCTGAAGCTGCAGCGCGACGCGCGCGAGGCCGGCCGCGGCCTCTGGGGCCTGCCCGCGACCTAATGACTCTCGTGGAATACGGTGACGCCGGGGGCTGGGCGTGGGGCGGGCGCGCCCGCATGGCTCGCCTGTCGCCGTAACTCGCGCCGAGCACGGCTCGCTCGGCCCCCCATCCCCCCAAGGGGCTCTGCGGCAGGCAGTCGAAGCCCTGGCGGCTCGCTCGCCGTGCCCGGCGCTCGAACGGCGACGACGGCTCGCCATGATGGCGCGCCCGCCCCACGCCCAGCCCCCGGCGTCACCATATTCCACGAGACTCATTGACCCAGCTCGCGGCCGATCAGGCGGATCATGTCCAGATCGGTCATGTCGAGGACCTGGAGCATGACGCGGCCGATCCCCGCGGACTCCCAGCGCGCCAGGTCACGACGGATCTCGTCGGGCATCCCGTGCAGGAACCCGGCGGCGCGCCAGCCGGCGGCGTCCTCGGGCAACCGCGGAACACCGCGCGCGCCCGGGCGCGGCGCGCATCGGCCTCGGCCGCCGTGCGGCCCGCCAGCACCGGCACCATCAGCGACCGCCGGATGGCCGCGGGATCGCGCCCGACGGCCCGGCAGTGCGTCTCCAGCACCCGGCACCTGGCCGCGTACTCCTCCGGCGTGACCCGCGTGACGTTCCACTCGTCGGCGTGCTCGGCCACGATCCTGAGCGTGCGCCGCTCGCCGCGTCCGCCGACGATGAGCGGAACGCCGCCGCCCGGCGGGACGGGCAACGACTGCGCCTCGCGTAGCGGGTAGTATGGCTGTTCGAGCGTCACGGGGCGTCCCTGCCAGAGCGCACGGATCGTGCGGGCCCCGCACTCCAGGCGGTCCAGGCGCTCCTTGAGCGGCCCGGGTGCGGAGGAGTTTGCGCCGGTCCGGCGGCGCCCGTATCATACGGCCAGATCCGCCCAGTCCAGCCGGAGGGGCCATGTCGATCGCAACCGGCGACTTCTCGCTCGACGCGAAGTACCGCCAGGAAGAGGGCGTCATCTTCCTGTCGGGGATCCAGGCGCTCGTGCGGCTGCCGCTCGACCAGCACCGGGCCGACCGCCGCCGCGGGCTCAACACGGCCACGCTGATCTCCGGCTATCGCGGCTCGCCGCTCGGCGGGCTCGACCTCACGCTCGAGCGCAACCAACCCCTCTTGCGCGAGCACCAGGTGGTCTTCATCTCCGGCCTCAACGAGGACCTTGGCGCCACCGCCGTCTACGGCAGCCAGCTCGCCAACTTCTTCCCGCAGCCGAAGTACGACGGCGTGCTCGGCATGTGGTACGGCAAGGGCCCCGGCGTCGACCGCACCGGCGACATCTTCAAGCACGCCAACTTCGCCGGCGTGGGCCGTCACGGGGGCGTGCTGGCGCTCGGCGGCGACGACCCGCTGTCGAAGTCCTCCACGCTGCCGACGCACTCCGAGGTGGCGTTCTATGACGCGCAGTTCCCGGTGCTCTTCCCGGGCAGCGTGCAGGAGATCCTCGACCTGGGCCGGCTCGGCTTCGAGCTGTCACGCTACTCGGGCCTGTGGGTCGGGTTCAAGATCGTGACCAACGTCGCCGACGAGATCGGCACGGCCGACGTGGCCCCGGACCGGGTGACGATCGTCGACCCGGGCTTCGAGTTCGAGGGCAGGCCCTGGCGCCACAGCCAGAATCCGACGCTGCTGCCGCCGTTCGGCCTGGAGATGGAGCGCGAGATCTTCTACGGACGCCTGGAGGCCGCGCGGGCGTTCGCCGCCGCCAACCGCCTCAACCGGATCACGCTCGACACCGCCGACGCCTGGCTCGGTCTGGTGGCCGCCGGCAAGACGTACTACGACCTCCGCGAGGCGCTGCGCGAGCTGGGGCTGGACGACGCGGCTCTCCGCCGCCACGGCATCCGCATCCTCAAAGTGGGCATGCTCTACCCGATGGAGGCCGCCGTCGTGCGGCAGTTCGCGCGAGGACTCGAGGAGATCGTCGTCGTCGAGGAGAAGCGCTCGTTCGTGGAGCTGTTCGTGCGCGACGTCCTCTACAACGACGCCGTGCACCCGCCGGTGGTCGGCAAGCGCGACGAGCGGGGGCGCCCGCTGGTACCGGGCAACGGCGAGCTGGACGCCGACCGCATCGCCCAGATCGTGGCCAGCCGCTTGGAGCGCAAGCTCCAGCTGGAGTCGATCACGGCGCGGGTGGCGTTGCTGGAGGCGCTGCGCGAGCGGCCGGCGCCGCTGACGCTGGCGCGCCAGCCGTACTTCTGCTCGGGCTGCCCGCACAACCGCTCGACCCAGGTGCCCGACGGCTCGATGGCCGCGGCCGGCATCGGCTGTCACGGCATGGCGCTCACGATGCCGGAGCGCCGCACGGCCGGCGTCACCCACATGGGGGGCGAGGGCGTGCAGTGGGTGGGGATGGCGCCGTTCACGAGCATCCCCCACATGTTCCAGAACCTGGGCGACGGCACGTTTTTCCACTCCGGCTCGCTGGCGATCCGCCAGGCGATCGCGGCCGGCACCAGCGTGACCTACAAGATCCTCTACAACTCCGCGGTCGCGATGACCGGCGGGCAGGACGCCGCGGGCGCCGTGCCGGTCCCGGACCTGACGCGGATGCTGGAGGCCGAGGGCGCGAAGCGGATCATCGTCATGACCGACGAGCCGGACAAGTACGGGCGCGGCGTCCGGTGGGCCCAGGGCGTGGAGGTGTGGCACCGCGACCGGCTCGACGAGGCCCAGCGGATCCTGCGCGAGACCCCGGGCGTGACGGTGCTGGTCTACGACCAGCGGTGCGCGGCCGAGAAGCGGCGGCTGCGCAAGCGCGGCAAGCTCCCCGACCCGGCCATGCGCGTGGTGATCAACGAGGCCGTGTGCGAGGGGTGCGGCGACTGCGGGGTGAAGTCGAACTGCCTCAGCGTGCACCCCGTCGAGACGGAGTTCGGCCGCAAGACGCAGATCCACCAGTCGTCCTGCAACAAGGACTACTCGTGCCTGCGCGGCGACTGCCCGTCGTTCGTCACCGTGGTGCCGCTCGGCGCGACCCGGAAGAAGGAGCGGACGGTGTTCACGGTGGACCGCCCGTTGCCGGAGCCCGTGCTCCGCGTGCCGCGCGACGCCAACGTGTTCATGATGGGCATCGGCGGCACCGGCGTGGTGACGGTCAACCAGGTGCTCGGCACCGCGGCGCTCCTGGACGGCAAGCACGTCCGAGGCCTCGACCAGACCGGCCTCAGCCAGAAGGGCGGGCCGGTGGTCTCCCACCTGAAGATCACCGAGCGACCCGACGAGGTGTCGAACAAGGTCGCGGCCGGCGCCGCCGACTGCTACCTGGGCTTCGACATCCTGGTGGCGACCTCGCCGCAGAACCTGGACCATGCGCGACCCGACCGCACGATCGCCGTCATCTCGTCGAGCCAGGTCCCGACCGGCGCGATGGTGAGCCACACCGACGTGCCGTTCCCCGACGCCGGCGGGCTGCAGACCTCGGTCGACCGCGTGACGCGCAAGGACGAGAACGTCTATCTCGACGCCCTCGGGCTGGCCGAGACGCTCTTCGACGACCACATGGCCGCCAACATGCTCGTGCTGGGCGCGGCCTACCAGGCCGGCGCGATCCCGGTGAGCGCCGAGGCCATCGAGCGCGCGCTCACGATCAACGGCGTGTCCGTCGGCATGAACACCCAGGCCTTCCGGGCCGGCCGGCTGCTCGTGGCCGACCCCGCCTGGGTGGCGACCGTCAGGCGGACGCGGCTGGGCGCGGTGGAGACGACGGCGCCGCTCACGGCGGCGGCCCGGGCCCTGATCGACCGGGTCGGCGCCGCCGGCGAGCTGCGGCGACTGCTGGAGGTGCGCGTTCCCGAGCTGATCGCCTACCAGGACGAGCGCTACGCCCGCGAGTACGTCGACGTCGTGGCCCGCGTGCGTGCCGCCGAGCAGGCGGTGGTGCCGGGCGACACGCGCTTGGGCGAGGCCGTCGCCCGCCACCTGTTCAAGCTCATGGCCTACAAGGACGAGTACGAGGTGGCGCGCCTGCACCTGCAGGCCGACCTCGGCCGCGCGCTGGCCGCGGAGTTCCCCGGCGGCGTGCGCGTGCACTACAACCTGCACCCGCCGCTGCTGCGGGCGCTCGGCCTCGGCCGCAAGCTGAAGTTCGGGCCGTGGTTCGACGGCGTGTTCCGGGTGCTGGCTTCGCTGAAGGGTCTTCGCGGCACCGCGCTGGATCCGTTCGGCCGCGCCCAGGTGCGCCGGGTCGAGCGCGCGCTGCCGGCGGAGTACCGCGCGCTCATCGAGCGCCTGCTCGGCGGCCTGACGCCCGCCACCTACGAGCGCGCCGTCGGCGCCGCCCGCCTGCCGGACCTCATCCGCGGCTACGAGGACATCAAGCTCCGCAACGTCGAGAAGTTCCGCGACGAGGTCCGCAAGCTCGGGGTCTAGCCTGTCCGTCCGTCACTGGCACCGCCCTTGCCCGTTTTAGTCACTGACAGCACAGGGAGGTGCACGATGAAAAAAGTACTGCTGGCGATTCTTTCGATGGGTGTCGCGGCGCTCGCGGTGCCGGTCGCGGCGGCGCAGACCTCGTTGGGCAACGTGCTCGTGGCCGACGGCCTCGCGCTCCCGCGCGATCACCGGTACGAGCGGTACGACACGGTCAACCAGACCTACTCCCGGGTGGACGTGAACCAGGTGCCGAACCTGGTGCGGCAGAAGGCGCCGGTCTACGACCGCACCGCGAAGGCGTGGGTCTTCTCCAGCAACACCGGCTTCAACTCCGCGTACTCGGCCTCGTCGGCCGCCCAGGGACAGCAGGGGGACTGGAACCGCGGCAACTGGAACCGTCCAAGCGGCAACTGGGACCGAAGCGACAGCAGCTGGGCGCGCGTCAACGGCACGGTGACGGCGATCAGCGGCGACGACGTGACGGTTCGCGAGGACGGCGGCCGGCAGGTCGTCGCGAACCTGTCCGAGGCCCGCACGCGCCTGCGGGACGGTCTCAAGGTCGGCGACCGGATCTCGATCGTCGGGATCCCGACGGGGCCGGACCGTCTGAACGCGCGCGCGGTGCGCGAGCGGGGGACCGGCGACACGGCAACCCGCGGCCCGCAGGACGACGGCTGGCAGCACATCCACGGGCGCGTGCAGTCGGTCCAGGGTACCTCCATGACCTTCCGGACCGACGACGGCCGCACGCTTGCCGTGGACCTCTCTCCGGTCAGCCCGCAGATCCGCCAGGGGCTCCGGCAGGGCGAGGGCGCCACGGTCGTCGGCTACGACTGGATGGGGCCGAACCAGCTCCGCGCCGAGTACGTGCAGCAGGACTCGTCGGACCCGTCGCGGGGAGGGTCGGCGACCCCGTCGGCCTCGCCGGGCTGGCGGCGCTGACCACGACGGCCGCAGCTCCGATCAGTCGTCGTCGGCCGGCCGCGTCCGCTGGCGCTTGAGCGCCGCCCGGCGTCGCTTGACGTCGAGGCGGCGCTGCTCGGCGCCGGCGGGCGTCCGCGTCGCCACCCGCGGGCGTGGCGGCACCAGCGCCGCCGCCACGAGCCGCCGGACCTTCTCCCGCGCGTCCTCCACGTTGCGCGCCTGATTGCGGCTGGCCTGGCTGGTCACCACGAGGCGGCCGGTCGCGTCGAGCCGAGGGCGGGCCAGCGCCTGAAGCCGCGCCCGCGCCGCCTCGGACAGGCCCTCGACGGCGTCGAGCTCCACGCGCAGCTCCACCTTGGTGGCGACCTTGTTCACGTTCTGGCCACCCGGGCCCGAGGCCCGCACCGCGCGCTGGGTGACCGCGCGGCCCGGCACGCGCACACCCTCCACGACCGCGATCGCCTCGCTCACGCGGCCATTGTAGCGGCATAATTCGATGGCAGTGCGAGCCGAGGCGCCGCAGGCGGCGAGGCGAGCCTGTGAACGGAAGGCAGTGCGAGCCGAGGCGCCGCAGGCGGCAAGGCGAGCCTGAGATGCCAGGAGGGACCATGAAGAGCCTGGAGCAGCAGTGGCAAGTGGTGCAGAGTCAGCTCGAGCAGCTCCGCAAGCAGGTGGAGAAAGCGCGGGGCCAGGCGCGCAAGCGCATGAAGCGCCTGGAGCGGCGCACGCGGGTCGCGGTGGCGCGGGCGCTGCGCAAGGCCGAGCCGCAGGTCCGCGAGGCCGTGAGCGAGGCCGCACGGGTGGGCCGCGGGCTGCGGGCCGGCGTCAAGGCGGGCGCCGCGGCCTACCGCGCGACCGCGCGGACCAAGAAGTGAGCGCGGGGGCGAGGCGGCTCCCGCGGTGACCGTCGGCCAGCGCCGCCGGCTCACGGCCGTCGCGCGTGGCGCCGCCCCGGCCGATCTCTACGTCCGCGGCGGCACGCTCCTCAACGTCTACACGGGCGAGATCTATTCCGCCAACGTCGCGGTCGCCGGCGAGCGGATCGCCTACGTCGGGACGCGCGACGACATGGTGGGGCCCCGGACGAGCACGCTCGACGCCGGCGGGCGGATCCTCGTCCCCGGCTACATCGATCCGCACGTGCATCCGGCGCACATGGTGACGCCGTCGAGCCTGGCCCGGCACCTGCTGCCGCTCGGCACCACGACCGTGTTCGCCGACACCCTGCAGATCTGGGAGCTGGGGGGACTCCGCGCCTTTCGTACGGTCGCCGACGCGCTGGCGCGCTCGCCGCTGAAGTTCTACTGGATGATCCGGGTGCACGCGCAGGCGCGCTCGACCGACGAGGCGGCGCGGTATCGGCCGCGAGACCTCGCGCGCGCGCTCGCGCACCCGTGGACGTTCGCGGCCGGCGAGGTGACGCGCTGGCCCGAGGTGTGGGGCGGCGACGCCGGCCTGCTCGGCCGTCTCGACCTGGCGCTCGCGCGCGGGCAGCGCGTCGAGGGGCACACCGCCGGGGCCGCCGCCGACAAGATCGCCTCCCTCGCCGCCGGCGGCCTCACCTCCGACCACGAACCGATCACCGCCCGCGAGGTGCTGGACCGCGCGCGCCAGGGCATCGCCGTGATGCTGCGCGACTCGTCGCTGCGGCCCGACCTGGTGGGCCTGCTCGACGCCCTCAAGGAAGCGCCCGCGCTCGCCTCGCGGCTCATGCTCACCACCGACGGCTCGATGCCCGCCTTCATCCGCGACCACGGCTTCGTGGATCACCTCATCCGGGTGGCGCTCGGGCGCGGCCTCGCGCCCATCGACGCCTATCGCATGGCCACGCTGAACCCGGCGACCTACCTCGGCCGCGACCGCGATCTGGGCGGCATCGCGCCCGGCCGCTACGCCGACCTCTGCCTGCTCCGCGACCTCGCCGAGCCGCGGCCAGAGCTGGTCGTCGCGCGCGGGCGACTGGCCGCCCGTGACGGCCGCGTGCTCGTGCCTGTGCCGGAGCCGGACTGGCGCCGGGCGTTCGTCACGCCCCGGGCGCGGCTGACGGTGGGCTGGCGCGCCCGGCCGGAGGACTTCCGGTTGCCGCCGCGCGCGAGCTATCCGGTCGCGCGCCTGGTCAGCGCCGTGATCACGCGCCTGGAAGAGCGCGCCCAGGTTGCGGGCGACCTGTACGCCGCGCTGCTCGACCGCGCCGGCCGCTGGGTCGCCCCGGGGCTGGTCGCCGGCTTCGGCGAGCGTGTCGACGGCCTGGCCACGACGATCACCACCGACTTCAACATCCTCGTGCTCGGCCGGCGCCCGGAGGCGATGGCGCGGGCCGTGAACCGGCTGCTGGCGGTGCGCGGGGGCGTCGTGCTCGTCGACGGCGAGCGGGTGGCGCTGGAGATTCCGCTGCCGCTCGGCGGCGTGATGACGCGCCTGAGTCTGCTGGAGGCGGCCGCTCGCGAGGACGCGCTGCGGGCGGCGCTGGTCGCGCGTGGCTATCCGCACCACGAGCCGATGTTCACCCTGTTCTTTCTCGCCGCCGACTTCCTGCCGTTCGTGCGCCTGTCACCGCGCGGCGTCTGGGACGTCAAGCAGGGCCGGGTGCTGCTCCCCCGACGCGCGCGCCGGCCCTGAGGACGTGATGGCGGCCGCCCGCGCGCGCGCCGGGCTGGCGACGCTCATCGCCGCGCTCACCCTCGCCGGGGCGGCGGCGCCGGCGGGGACCTTCACGCGCGGCACGCTCGAGGGCCGCCTCTATCGCGTCTGGGTCCCCCCCCGGCCGGCCTCCGGCAGCCCCCTCGTGGTCGGGCTGCACGGCTGCTGGCAGACTCCGGAGGACTTCGCTCTCGGCTCGCGGCTGAACGAGGCCGCCGAACGGCGCGGCCTCGTCGTCGTCTATCCCGCCCAGAGCCGCCGGGAGAATCCCTACCGTTGCTGGAACTGGTTCGAGCCCGCTCAGCAGACGGCGGCCGGCAGGGAGACGCGCCAGATCCTCGCCATCGCCCGCCGCGTGCAGGCCGAGCGCGGCCTGGGTGAGGGCCGCCTGCTGGCGATCGGCTTCTCCGCGGGCGCGTTCATGGCCGTGAACCTGGCGTGCGCGGCGCCGGACGCGGTGGCGGGCATCGGCTCGCTCGCCGGCGGCCCCTTTCGGTGCGCCGACGGCCCCGAGGCCGCGATCCAGTGCCTGCGCGGCCAGTTCCGCGACGGCGCTGCGGCCGCCACCGCCTGCGCTGGCGGCCGCGGGAGGAACTGGCGCGTCTCGCTCTGGCACGGCGCCCTCGATGCCGTGGTCAGCCCCGCCAACCTGACCGTGCTGGAGACCATGTTCGCGCGCCTGCTCCGTGTCGACGCCGGTGCCACCACCACCGAAAAGGGCATCGTGCGCGCCGTGTACCGGGACGCGCGCGGCGCCCCGGTGCTCGAGACGTGGCTGGTCCGGGGCATGGGGCACGCGTGGAGCGGCGGCGACCCGGGCGGGACCTACACCTGGGCCCCCGGCCCCTCCGCCACCGAGCGCATGCTCGACTTCCTGCTGGGGGCTCCCTGATGGGGGGAAAACGGCGTCTGGCCCTCGGCGTTCTCCTCGGCGCGGCGGCGCTCGCGGTCGCGGCCTTTCCGGTCCGCGCGACGTGGTGGGGTGGCTGGATTCTCGCGATCGCCGAGGCCGGCGTGGTGGGCGGCCTCGCCGACTGGTTCGCGGTGACCGCGATCTTCCGGCGCCCGCTCGGCCTGCCGATCCCCCACACCGGCCTCATTCCGCGCAACTGGGAGCGCATGGCCGAGCGGGTGGGCGTCATGGTGGGCGGCCGCGTCCTCACCAAGGAGTACGTGCGCGAGGAGATCGGCCGCATCGACCTCGGCGAGCTGCTGGCCCGCGCCGCCGGTCGGATCTCCCGCGCCGATCTCGAGCGCGCCACCCGGGTCGTCGCGCGCTGGGCCGCCGAGCAGCTGGCCCCGGCCACGGCGGCCGAGCTGCTGGCCCGCGTGCGGCGGGCCCTCGCCCGGCGGCCGGTGGCGCCGTTGCTCGCGACGGCGCTGGGCGTGGCGCGCCGTCAAGGCTGGGACCAGCGCATGCTCGACGGCGCGCTGGAGGTGCTGGCGGAGGCGATGGAGCGGCCGGAGTTCCGGGCGGCGGTGGGCGACGTGATCGACGACCTGCTCGCCCGCTACCGTGAGCGGCTGGGCGTGTACCCGCGCATGTGGATGGGCCTGGCCTCGCTGCTCGGCGTGCTCGACCGCGACCGGCTGGTGGCGGCGCTCCACGCGGGACTGCGCGAGGTGGCCAAGGACCGCGAGCACCCGCTGCGGACCCGGGGCCTCGAGGTCCTGGCCGACCTCGAGCGGCGGCTCACCTCCGACCCCGGGCTGATCGCGCGCGTGGAGGCGGCCAAGACCGAGCTGCTGGAGGCGCCGGCGGTGGCCGCGCTGCTGGACGAGGCGGCGACCGCGCTCGCCCGCACGGTGCGCGCGGAGCTCGGCGGCGAGCGCTCGGAGCTGCTGGCGTGGCTGGTCGACCATCTCGACCACGCGCGGGTGGCGCTGATCGCCGACGCCGATCTGCGGCGCGAGCTCGACGCCCGGGTCAAGGCGCGCCTGAGCGAGCTGGTCGAGCGCCATCACGCGCGCATCGCCGCCTTCATCGAGAACGGCGTGCGCGCGCTCGGCCCCGAGGGCGCCGTGCGACTCATCGAGGAGCACGCGGGCGACGATCTGCAGTTCATCCGCGTCAACGGCACCGTCGTGGGTGGCCTGGCGGGCGGGGTGATCTACGCGGCGCACCTGGTCCTGGGCGCGGCCTGGTGAGGCGCGGCTGCGTGTTACACTTCGCGCGTTGACGACCTCTATCGCTCAGCGGCCGCTCTTCTCGGCGGCCGGCACCAGAACCCCGTCATGGTCATCGCCATCGTCGCCATCCTGTCCAACCTGACGGGGGACCGGCGGTACGGCGTCCTCGATCCGCGCGTGCGCTGTGCCGGGTAACCCCTGCAAGGGGGGCCTCGACGTGGTGCCGGGCGTGACCGTCGAGGGCGATCGGCTCGACCTCGGGGCGTAAGATGGACTCGACGGTCCTGGGTGGAGCGAGGATGGGCGTTCAGCCGGTGGGAGAAGCACGATGAAGATGTACGTGGCGGGCCAGTGGATCGACAAGCCGCAGACGATCGAGGTCCGCAACCCTTACGACAGCTCGGTGATCGACACGGTGCCGCGCGGCGACCGCGGCGACGTCGAGCGGGCGCTGCAGTCGGCCGAGCGTGGCGCCCGCGCCATGGGCCGGCTCACGGCCCATGAGCGCGCCGACATCCTGCGCCGGGCGGCCGCCCTCGTCGCCGCCCGCCAGGAGGACTTCGCCCGCACGATCTCGCTGGAGGAGGGCAAGATTCTCGCCGAAGGGCGGCTGGAGGCCGCCCGCGCCGTCGACACGCTCACCGAGTCGGCCGAGGCCGCCCGGCGGCTGCACGGCGAGACGGTGCCGCTCGATGGGGTGCCGGCCGGCAAAGGCAAGTTCGGCGTCACGCTGCGGGTGCCGTGCGGGGTCGTGGTGGCCATCACCCCGTTCAACTTCCCGCTCAACCTCGTCGCTCACAAGGTCGGACCCGCCCTCGCCGGCGGCAACGCCGTCATCGTCAAGCCTGCCACCGACACCCCGCTGTCGGCGCTGAAGCTGACCGCGGCGCTGCTGGAGGCGGGGCTGCCGCCCGAGGGCGTCAACACGCTCACCGGGCCCGGCGGCGAGCTCGGCGACCTTCTCGTGCAGGATCCCCGTGTGCGCAAGCTCACGTTCACGGGCAGCCGTGACGTCGGCGAGCGCATCTGCCGGCTGGCCGGCATCAAGCGGCTGACGATGGAGCTGGGCAGCAACGCGCCGGTCATCGTCATGCCCGACGCCGATCTCGACACGGTCGCCGCCGCCGTCACCGCGACCGGCTACGCCAACGCCGGCCAGGTGTGCATCTCGGCCCAGCGCGTGCTGGCCTCCGGCCGCGTGTACGGCGACCTGCTGGAGGCGCTCAAGCCCCGCGTCGAAAGCCTGACCACCGGCAGTCAGCTCGACGCGTCGGTGAAGGTCGGGCCGATGATCCGCGAGCGGGAGGCCGCACGCGTCGAGGAGTGGGTGCAGGAGGCCGTGACCGGGGGGGCCCGCGTCGTCACCGGCGGCCGCCGCCAGGGCGCCGTGTATGCGCCGACGGTCCTGGCCGACGTGAAGCCGGACATGCGCGTGTCCAGCGACGAGCTGTTCGGCCCCGCGGTGGCGGTCACGCCCTTCACCGACATCGAGGAGGCCATCGCGCTGGCCAACGACTCGCGCTACGGCCTGGCCGCCGCCATCTTCACCGAGCATCTCGAGTGGGCGTTCAAGTTCGCCCGCGAGACGCAGGCGGGCAACCTGCACGTGAACTGGGGCCCGCAGTGGCGGGCCGATCTCATGCCGTACGGCGGGCTCAAGGAATCCGGCTTCGGCAAGGAAGGCCCCGCCTACGCGATCGAGGAGATGACCGAGCTCAAGATGGTGGTATTTCACCTGGCGTCCTAGGAGGAGCGGATGGCGAAGGAAGCACGGGGGGACGAGCTGTGCTGGTTGCCGGCGACCACGCTGGCGCGGATGATCCGACGCAAGAAGCTCTCGCCGGTCGAGCTCGTCAACGCCGTGCTCGCGCGCATCGACAAGGTCAACCCGGCGCTCAACGCCTACGTCACGCTGGCCGACGAGCAGGCGCGGCGTGACGCGCGGGCGGCCGAGCGGGCGCTCACCCGGCGGAGCGCAACCCTGGGGCCGCTGCACGGCGTGCCGTTCTCCGTGAAGGACCTGGTGATCACGAAGGGCGTGCGAACCACCTTCGGCTCGCCGCTCTATCGCGACAACGTCCCCCCCGAGGACGCCCCCATCGTGGCCCGCCTGAAGGCGGCCGGCGGCATCATGCTGGGCAAGACCAACACGCCCACGATGGGCTGGATCGGCGCCACCCACAATCTGCTCTTCGGCATCACCCGCAACCCCTGGAATCTCGACCGCACGCCGGGCGGCTCCAGCGGCGGCGCCTCGGCCGCCGCCGCCGCCGGACTGGGGCCGCTGCACGTCGGCACCGACGGCGGCGGCTCGATCCGCATCCCCGCCTCCTGCACGGGCATCTTCGGCTTCAAGGCCTCGTACGGGCGCATCCCGACTTACCCGGTGAGCGGCGCCTGGAGCCTCTCGCACGTCGGTCCGATGACGCGCACGGTGGGCGACGCCGCGCTGATGCTGGGCGTGTGCGCGGGCCCCGACGAGCGCGACCAGTACTCGCTGCCCGCCGAGCGCGTGGACTACACGCGGGCGATGCACGGCCCGCTCAAGGGCTGGCGCGTGGCCTGGACCGACGACCTCGGCTTTGCCGACTGCGTGGATCCCGAGATCGCCGCCGTCTGCGCGCGGGCGGCCCGCGCCTTCCGCGAGCTCGGCTGCCGCGTGGAGGAGGTGACGCCCCGCTGGCCCTCGCCGTTCGAGGCCTGGATGGAGCTGTTCGGGGGCGGCATCGCGACCCGGCTGGCGCCGTATCTCGATCGGCGCACCGAGATCGACCCCGGCCTGCTGCGGATCATCGAGGGCACGCTGCGCAACCCGCCCACGAAGTACGTCCAGGCCTGGTTCGACCGCCTGGCCTGGTGGCAGCACCCGCGCGCGTTCTTCGAGAAGTACGACCTGCTGCTCACGCCCACGATCGCGTGCCCGCCGTTCCGGGTGGGCCTGGACAACCCGACCGAGATCGCCGGGCGCCCGGCCGCGCCGTATGCGTGGATCCCGTTCACGTACCCGTTCAACCTCACGGGCCAGCCCGCCGCCTCGGTGCCGTGCGGGTTCACCGGCACGGGGCTGCCGGTGGGACTGCAGATCGTGGGCCGCCGCCTCGCCGACGCCGCCGTGCTGCGCGCCGCCGCGGCGTTCGAGCGTCTCCGCCCGTGGGCCCAGCACCGTCCCCCGGGCCTGTGACGCCCGCCGTCCTGTAGCGATTGCAACCGGACGCTCGCGGGCACGCCGCTTGCGCGCCTCACTGGGCCGCAATCCACCCCAGGAGGCTCGCATGGGGTACGACACTCGAACGCTGATCGTCGCCGTGCTGGTCCTGGTCGCCGGCGTCGCCACGCCGGGTGGTCCGTTGCACTACCACCTTCGGGGATTCCTGGTGGCCACCCCGACCGTAAGCTGACGTCGCTCGCCGTCGACGTCGCGATCATTGGACGTTGACGGGCGTCCGCGGGTGGCTCACGCTGCCCTCATGACGCTCGCCGATCTCCTCGTGTCGACGGCCCTGCTCGGGATCACGTGCGGCGCCACGCTCGTGCTGCTCGAGCAGGGCCAGCAGGCGTGGGCGGTGGGCGCGGCCCGCGTCGAGGCGCAGCAGAGCGGGCGCGCCGCGCTCACCTGGCTCGCGGCCGAGCTGCGCGCGGCGGGGCAGGGCGGCGCACCGCCCCTCGTCCCCGCGTTCTCGACCGTGGAGCCTTCGCGCGTGGTGCTGCACGTCGACCGCAACCACGACGGCGCCATCGCCGGCGCCGGCGAGACGATCACGTGGCGGCTCGCCGGCGACGTCCTGCGCCGCGACGCCGGCGGTGGCGCCCAGCCCGTCACCAACGCGGTGCGCGCCCTCACGCTCGCGTACTTCACGGCCGCCGGCCAGCCGACCACCGACCCGCGTGCCGTCCGGCGCATCACGATCACCCTGGTCACCCGTGCCGACCATGCGCGCTTCCACGGCACGCGCGACCTCGGCACGACCCTCACCACCGACGTCCACGTCCGTAACCGCTGACGCGAGCGGGCGCGGCCGGCCCGCCGCCCTCTCGACACCGCTCGGGCCCCTGCTGGTGTCGTGCTCCGCTCGGGGTTACAATCGCCGCCGTGCGCCGCCCACTGCTCGCGCTCGTCGTGCTCGTGCTGGTGGCCTGCCAGACCGTGCCCGTCACCGGACGGAGGCAGCTGATCCTGCTCGCCGAGGGCGACGAGACGAAGATGGGCCTCGACTCCTATCAGGCGATCCTCAAGAAGTCCAAGGTCTCCACCGATCCGCGCCTCAACGAGCAGGTCACGCGCGTGGGTCGCCGCATCGCGGAGGCCAGCGGCCGCAGCGACTTCCAGTGGGAGTTCAAGGTCATCGAGGACGCGCAGGCGAACGCGTTCTGCCTGCCGGGCGGCAAGGTCGCCGTCTACACGGGCATCCTGCCCGTCACGCGCGACGACGCGGGACTGGCCGCCGTGCTCGGCCACGAGGTCGCGCACGCGGTCGCCCGCCACAGCGGCGAGCGCGTCAGCCAGCAGATGGCCGTGCAGGGGCTCACGCTGGCCACTACGCAGACGCTGCTCGGCGATCGAGATCCTCAAACCGTGCAGTGGGTCGCCGCCGCCCTCGGCGCCGGCGCCACGGTGGGCGTGTTGCTGCCGTGGGGCCGCGCCCAGGAGTCCGAGGCCGACCATCTCGGGCTCATCTACATGGCCAAGGCCGGGTATCACCCGATCGCTGCGCGCGATCTGTGGGTGCGGATGGGCCAGGCGTCGGCCGGTGGCCAGCAGTCGGTCCTGGCCAAGTTCCTCGCGACGCACCCATCTCCGGCCGACCGTGTGGCCCAGATCGAGGCCTGGATCCCGGAGGCGCTGAAACACTACCGCCCCCGCTGAGCCCGAGGCACCCCACCATCCCGGGTGGGGGCTCAGGTGGGAGAGCCCCACCTGTCGCCCGTTGGTTGCGAGGCTGAATCCCCTTAAAAAACCGTGATTTTTCCTTGACAGGCCTTTTTGGCAATTGTACTCTCGCCCAACAAGTGGGGCTAAGTGGGATGAAGTGGCACCCGGAGCCCACGAAACGACATGTTCAGGGGCCGCTATCAGCATTCGATCGACCCGAAAGGGCGCTTGAGCGTCCCGGCGAGGTTCCGGGACGTGCTGGCGCGCTACGAGGGCGCCGACCTCGTCGTGGTGCCGGACGGGGAGTGCCTGGAGGTGTACCCGGTGGTCGAATGGGAGCGGATGGAGTCGAAGCTGCGGGAGCAGTCCCGATTCAGCGCCGACGTGCGGGAGATCAGCCGGCTCTACGTCTCGCGCGCGCGCGACGTCACGCTCGACGGCGCCGGCCGCATCTTGCTGGCGCCGGAGATCCGAAAGGAGGCGGGACTGGACAGGAACGTCACGCTCGTGGGCGGCGGGCTGGACAAGTTCGAGGTGTGGGACCGCGGCCGGTTCGAGGAATACGACCGGACCGGTCAGCCGAGGCTGCCCTCGCTGTACGACAAGCTCGCGGGCCTGGGAGTCTAGCGGTTCACGTTCCCGTCCTCGTGGACGAGGTCGCGTTTCTGCTGCGGCCGCGCCAGGGGGGCTGGGTGATCGACGGGACGGTGGGCATGGGTGGACACGCCGAGGCGTTGCTGGAGCGGAGCGGGCCCGAGGTGCGCCTGCTCGGCCTCGACGCCGACCCCGCGGCGGTGCGGCTGGCCGGCGCGCGGCTGGCGCGCTTCGGCGACCGCGCGCGGCTCGTGCACGCCAGCTTCGCGGACCTCGGCGACGTGGCCGCCGCCCACGGCCTCGCCGAGGCGCGGGCCGTGCTGCTGGACCTCGGAGTGTCGTCCGCGCAGCTGGAGTCCTCGGGCCGCGGCTTCTCGTTCCAGCTCGACGAGCCGCTGGACATGCGGCTCGACCCCACGCGGGGCGAGACGGCGGCGGCGCTGCTGAACCGGCTGCCGGAGGCCGAGCTGACCCGGCTGCTCCACGAGTACGGCGAGGAGCGCTTCGCGCACCGCATCGCGCGCTCCATCGTCCACCGCCGCCCGCTCGCCACCACCGGCGACCTCGTCGCCGCGGTGCGGGCGGCGGTCCCGCGCGCCGCCTGGCCGCGCCGGCTGCACGTCGCGACCCGCACCTTCCAGGCCGTGCGGATGGCCGTGAACGACGAGCCGGGCGCCCTCCGACGCGCCCTCGAGGCGGGGCCGCCATTGCTGGCTCCCGGCGGGCGGCTCGGCGTGATTGCGTTTCACTCGGGCGAAGACCGCATCGTGAAGCAGACGTTCCGGAGGCTCGAGGCCGCGGGGTTCGCGGCGCTGGAGCCCTCGCCCCTCGAGCCCGGGGACGACGAGGTGCGGGCCAATCCCCGCGCCCGGAGCGCGAAGCTGCGCGTGCTGGAGCGGCTGCCGTGAGGACCCATCAGAGGCTGCATCGCGAAGCGGATCCACGCGTGCGACGCTCGCTCGTCGGCGCGCTCCTGGTGTCGGCCGCCCTGGTCGTCGGCGCCCTTGGCGTCGTCGGCCTGCGCGTCCAGCAAGTGCACCTGGCCTACCAGCTCGACCGCCTGCACCGCGAGCGCGTCGAGGTCGAGACGGCGATCCGCCAGCTCGAGGTCGAGGTGGCCACGCTCAGGGCGCCGGCGCGCCTCGAGCAGCGCGCGCGCCGGCTCGGGCTGGCGGCGCCCGACCGCCAGCAGATCCGGCTGGCGCGCGAGTTCGTGCCGGCCGGCACCGGCCTGGCCGCGGCGCATCGCAGCCGGGTCGCCGAGGGTCCGGACAGTGGCCCGAGGGCGTCCATCAGGTGACGCGCGCCGACGGCCTTCGCCTCCGCGTCCTCGTCCTCGCCGGCCTCCTGGTCCTGGCCTTCACGGGGATCGTCGGCCGCCTCGGCTGGCTGCAGATCGTCCGCCACGCGGACTTGGCCGCGCTGGCCGAGCGCCAGTACTCGCGCACCGTCGTGCTCCAGGCGCAGCGCGGGCCGATCGTCGACCGGCGGGGTGTCTCGCTGGCGACCTCGAGCCCGGCCGAGTCGCTCTTCGCCCAGCCGCGGGCCGTCGGCGATCCCGTCCGCGTCGCCGCCCGCCTGGCGCCCCTGCTGGAGGCGCGGGAGAGCGAGCTGCACGCCGTGCTCACGAGCGGCAAGCCGTTCGTGTGGCTCCGTCGCCGGCTGCCCCCTGCCACCGCCACCGCCGTGAAGGCGCTCCGCGAGCCGGGGCTGGGCTTCCTGCCCGAGCCGTTGCGGCTCTACCCCAACCGCGAGCTGGCCGCGCACGTGATCGGCTTCGAGGGCGTGGACGGCGGGCTGGAGGGCATCGAGCGGTCGCTCAACGACGCGCTGGCCGGGACGCCCGGCAAGGCCGTCGTCGGCCGCGACGCGCTCGGACGCGAGGTCGTCACCGAGGCGGTGCTGCAGGCGCCGCGCGCAGGCCACGGTGTGATGCTGACGCTGGACCGCACCATCCAGTACCTGGCCGAGCGCGAGCTGGACGCCGCCTGGCGGCGCACGCACGCCAAGGCCGCGATGGCCGTCGCGCTGGATCCGCGCACCGGCGACGTGCTGGCGCTCGCCGTCCGTCCCACCTTCAATCCCAACGCCTTCCTCGACGCGCCCTCGCCCGAGCACTGGCGCAACCGCGCGGTCACCGATCCGTTCGAGCCGGGCTCGACCTTCAAGGTCATCCTGGCCGCCGCCGCCCTCGAGGAGGGCGTGGTGCGGCCGGACGACCGCATCTGGGCCGAGAACGGCCGGATCACCATCGCGAAGACGACCATCCGCGACTGGAAGAAGTACGGCTGGCTGACCTTCGGCGAAGTGCTGCAGAACTCCTCGAACGTGGGATCGATCAAGGTGGGGCTGGCCCTCGGGCGGGAGCGCTACCACCGCTACATGACCGCGTTCGGCTTCGGCGCGCCCACCGGCATCGGGCTGGCCGGCGAGAGCCGCGGACAGCTGCGCGATCCGCAGCGCTGGTCGGCGCTGTCGCTGCCGACGCTATCGATCGGCCAGGAGGTGTCGGTCACCGCGCTCCAGCTGGTCGCGGCGTTCGGCGCCGTCGCCAACGGCGGCACGCTCATGCAGCCCCGCCTGGTGCGGGCCCTGTTCGACGCCGAGGGCCGCGAGACCCGGCGCTTCGAGCCGCGGGCGGTCCGCCAGGTGATCTCGCCGGAGACAGCGCGGACGCTGACGCGGCTGATGAGCCAGGTGGTCGCAGCCGGCACCGGCCACAACGCCGCGATCCCCGGCTACGAGGTGGCGGGCAAGACGGGGACGGCGCAGAAGCTCGACCCGGTGACGCGCCGCTACTCGCGCAATCCAGGCGTGCTGTCGTTCGTCGGCTTCACGCCGGCCGACGAGCCGAGGCTGGTGATGCTCGTGATGCTCGACGAGCCCAAGAACGAGCGGTGGGGCAGCGAAGCGGCCGCGCCGATCTTCGCGGCGATCGGCGGCGAGGTGCTGCGCTACCTCGACGTGCCCCCCGGGGACGCGGCGCCGCTCCAGATCGTGACTGGCCCCGCCGAGGGCCCGGCCGGACGGGTGCGGCTGGCCAGCGCCGTGGCCGAGGAGCCAGCCGACACCGGGCTGATGCCCGAGCTGCGCGGGCAGACGCTCCGTCAGGCCCTGGCCATCCTGGCCCCGCTGGGGGCGGTCGTGAAGGTGCAGGGGCGGGGGCGCGTCAAAGACCAGACGCCGGCGCCCGGCGAGTCGATGGATCCGACGGTCGCCGTGCGCCTCACCCTGGCCGGCGCCGGCGCGAGATGAGATGGCGAGGAGCGGCGTGGCCGTGAGCGTGCTGCTCGAGGCGTTGCCCGAGCGGCGGGTGGTCGGCGTGCCGCCGGCGGCGGTGAGCGGTCTGACGGCCGACTCGCGCCGCGTGCGGCCGGGCGACTGCTTCGTCGCCGTGCCCGGCTTCAAGCAGGACGCCCGGCGCTTCGTGGCCGACGCGGTCGGCCGGGGCGCGCGCCTCGTGGTGACGGAGGGCGAGCCCCTCGCGGACGTGCCGGTGGCCCAGGTGCTCGTGCCCTCGGCCCGGCGCGCGCTGCCGCGCCTGGCCGACGCCTTTCACGGCCATCCCTCGGGCGCCCTCACGCTGGTGGGCATCACCGGCACCAACGGCAAGACGACGACGTCGTACCTCGTCGACGCGCTGCTGCGCGCGCGTGGCCTCGCCACCGGCATCATCGGCACCATCCAGTACGTGCTGGGCGGCGAGACGCGGCCCGCCGGCCAGACGACGCCGGAGGCGCTCGAGATCCAGGGGATGCTGGCCGAGATGCGCGCGCGCGCCATCGGCGGCGTGGCGATGGAGGTCTCCTCGCACGCGCTGGCACTCTCGCGGGTCGACGGGCTGGACTTCGACGTCGCCGTGTTCACGAACCTCACCCAGGACCACCTGGACTTTCACGGCACCTTCGACGAGTACCGCCGCGCCAAGCGCCGCCTCTTCGAGCTGCTGGCGGCCTCGCCCAAACCCCGGCGCACCGCCGTCGTCAATGCCGACGATCCCTCGGGCGCCGCCATGGTGGCCGGGCTCGACGTGCCGGTGCTGCCGTTCGGGCTCGGGCCGCACGCCCGCGTGCGCGCCGTCGGGCACGCGTCCGACCTCGACGGCATCCGCATGACGGTCGACACGCCGGCCGGCCGGCTGGCGCTGGCCTCGCCGCTCATCGGCGAGCACAACGTGATGAACCTGCTCGGGGCCGTCGCCACCGGGCTGGCGCTCGGCCTGGCGCCGGACGCCATCGCGCGCGCGCTGGCGGCGGTGCGCACGGTGCCGGGGCGGTTCGAGCAGGTGCACGCGGGGCAGCCGTTCCTGGTCGTCGTGGACTACGCGCACACCCCCGACGCGCTCGAGCGCGTGCTGGCCACGGCGCGCAAGATCACGCCGGGCCGGCTGGCCGTGGTGTTCGGCTGCGGCGGCGACCGCGACCGCGGCAAGCGCCCGATCATGGGCGAGATCGCCGCGCGGCTCTGCGACCGCGTGTGGGTCACCTCCGACAACCCGCGCTCGGAGCGGCCGGCGGCCATCCTCGACGAGATCCTCGCCGGCGTCGGCCGCGTTGGAGGCGCCGGCGACCGGTGCGCGACCGACCCCGACCGCCGGGCGGCGATCCGGGCCGCGCTCGGCTGGGCGCGCGCCGGCGACACCGTGGTCATCGCGGGGAAGGGCCACGAGACGTACCAGCTCGTCGGCGCCGACGTCCTCGACTTCGACGACCGCGCGGTCGCGCGCGAGATCCTGACCGCCGGCGGGCGGCAATGAGCCGCCTCCCGCCCTTCACCGTGCAGGACATCGTGCGCGCCACCCACGGCGCCCTGGTGGCGGGCGACCTCGGCATCCCGGTCAGCGGCGTGTCGATCGACTCGCGCACGCTCGGCGTCGGCGAGGCGTTCTTCGCCATCCAGGGGCACCGGCTCGACGGCCACGCCTTCCTGGCGGAGGCGGCCGCGCGCGGCGCCGCCTGCCTCGTCGTGCACGCGCTGCCGGACGACGTGCCGGCCAACGTCCCGCTCGTGCTCGTCGAGGAGACCACCGCCGCCCTCGGGCGGCTGGGCGCCTGGCACCGCGGCCGCTTCGCGATCCCGGTCGTCGCCGTCACCGGGAGCAACGGCAAGACGACGACCAAGGAGCTGGCGGCGGGTGTCCTCGCCACGCGGTGGGCGGTGCTGCGGCCCGAGCGGTCCTTCAACAACCAGTGGGGGCTGCCGCTCACTCTGCTGCGGCTGGGACCCGAGCACGAGGCCGTCGTGCTGGAGATCGGCACCAACGCCCGCGGCGAGATCGCGACGCTGGCCGCGCTGGCCTCGCCCACGGTCGGCGTCGTCACCACCGTCGCCGGCGTCCACACCGAGTTTCTGGGGTCGCTCGACGGCGTCCGCGAGGAGAAAGCGGGCCTGGTGCGCGCGCTGCCGGCGGACGGGGTGGCCGTGCTCAACGCCGATGACCCGCGGGTGGCCGGCATGGCGCGCGAGACGCGCGCGCGCGTGGTGACGTACGGGCGCGGCGCGACGGCCCAGGTGCGGGCGAGCGACGAGGTCGAGGACGAGCGGGGCCTGGCGTTCGTGCTGCGCGCCGGCGGCGCGCAGCAGCCGGTGACGCTGGGTCTGGCCGGCCGCCACAACGTGACCAACGCGCTGGCCGCCGCGGCCGCCGGCGTGGCGCTGGGCCTGTCGCTGGCCGAGATCGCCCGCGGGCTCGGCGGCGTGCCGCCGGTGGCCGGCCGCTGCGTGTGGCGGCAGGCGGGCGACGTCACGATCCTCGACGACACCTACAACGCCAGCCCGGTGTCGGTCCGGGCCGCCCTGGACACGGTGGCCGCCCATCGCCGCGGACGGCGCGTGGTCGTGGTGCTGGGCGACATGCTCGAGCTCGGCGCGACGACCGACGAGGCGCATCGCGAGGTGGGCCGCCAGGTGGCGGCACTGCCCGCCGACGAGCTGGTCGGCGTGGGGCGCGCGATGCCCGCCGCCGTGGAGGCCGCTCGCGAGGCCGGCCTCGGCGAGGCGCGCCACCTCACGACGTTCGAGGACACGGTCGCCCACCTGCTCAAGCGGCTGGCCCCCGGCGACCTGGTGCTGGTGAAGGGCTCGCGTGGCATGCGTATGGAGCGCGTGGTGGATGCGCTCGTCGCCCGCCTGGCCCGGGCGGGACGCGAGCGATCGGACCCCGAATGAGGATGGCGGATGCTCTACCACTTCCTCGTGCCGCTGGCGAAGGACTACATCGTCTTCAACGTCTTCCGGTACCTGACGTTCCGGTCCTTCATGGCCCTCATCACGGCGCTGGTGATCTCGCTGGTGATCGGGCCCTGGCTCATCGGCCGCCTGAAGCGGATGCAGCGCGGCGCCGAGACGATCCGCGAGGACACCCCGGAGCGCCATCGCGGGAAGACGGGCACGCCCACGATGGGTGGCGTGGTGGTCCTGGCGGCCATCCTGGGGTCGACCATGCTGTGGGCCAACCTCACCAACCGCTACGTCTGGGTCGTGATGCTGGCGATCAGCGGGTTCGGCCTCATCGGCATGGGGGACGACTGGCTCAAGATCAAGAAGCGCCGCGGCCTGTCGGCCCGGGTGAAGCTCGGCCTGCAGCTGCTGCTGACGCTGGCGATCTTGCAGATCGTGTTCTGGCAGCCGCGGGCGGACTGGCAGCCGGTGCTGGCCATCCCCTTCTTCAAGGGCTGGCTGATCGACCTCGGCTGGTGGTGGTTCCCCTTCGCGATGCTGGTGGTGGTGGGCGCCTCGAACGCGGTGAACCTCACCGACGGTCTCGACGGCCTGGCGATCGGCCCCATCGTGATGGCCGGCGGCGCCTTCGCCGTCATCGCCTACCTGACCGGCAACTTCCGGGCGGCCGACTATCTCAAGATCCTCAACGTCCGTGGCGCGGGCGAGCTGACGGTGTTCTGCGCGGCGCTGATCGGGGCGGCGGTGGGCTTTCTGTGGTTCAACTGCCATCCGGCCGAGGTCTTCATGGGCGACGCCGGCTCGCTGGCGCTGGGCGGCGCGATCGGCATGCTGGCCGTGCTGACCAAGGCCGAGCTGCTGCTGCCGCTCATCGGGGGCCTCTACGTGGTGGAGGCGGCGTCGGTCATCATCCAGGTGGTGTCCTTCAAGCTGACGGGCCGCCGGGTCTTCCGCATGGCACCGCTGCACCACCACTACGAGTTGACCGGTTGGCCCGAGCCCAAGATCGTCGTGCGGTTCTGGATCGTCTCGTTCGCGCTGGCGCTGCTGGCGCTCACGACCCTCAAGCTCCGGTGACGAGGAGGGCGGCCTGATGATTGCGCTCGCAGTGCGAGCCGCAGCCGAAGGCGAGGTGAGCCAATGATTGCCCTGGAGGACGACGTGGCGACGCGGGGGAGGGCCTGGCTGGCCTCGCTGGCCGGTCGCCGGGTGACGGTCGTCGGGCTGGCGCGGAGCGGGATCGCCGCCATCCGTCTGCTGCGCGAGGCGGGCGCCATCGTCACCGGCAGCGACGTCAAGGCGCTCGACGCGCTCGGGCGCGAGGTGGCGGCCCTGCGGGATGCCGGCGTGCGGCTGGTCACCAACGGCGACGCCCACCACGCCTTCGAGGGCGCGACGCTGGTCGTCGTCAGCCCGGGAGTGCCGCTCGACTCGCCGCAGCTGGCGCCGGCGCGCGCGGCCCGGCTGCCGATCATCGGCGAGCTGGAGCTGGGCTGGCGGGCGATGGAGGCGGTGACGATCGCCATCACCGGCACCAACGGCAAGACGACCACCACGGCGCTGACCGGCGCCTTGCTGGCCGAGCAGCCGCGGCCGGTGCTGGTGGCCGGCAACATCGGCACGCCGCTGGCCGCCGGCGCCCTGACCTTTCCGCGCGACGGGCTGGTCGTCGCCGAGGTCTCGTCGTTCCAGCTGGAGAGCATCGACACGTTCCAGCCGCGCGTGGCGGCCGTGCTCAACGTCACACCCGACCACCTCGACCGTCACGGCTCGTTCGACGCTTACGTCGACGCCAAGGCCCGGATCTTCCTGAACCAGACGACCACCGACTGCGCCGTGCTGAACGCCGACGACCCGGCCGCGGCGGCGCTGGCGCCGCGCACGCGCGGCCGGGTGATCTGGTTCAGCCGCCGCCGGCCGCTCGAGCCCGGCGTCTTCGTGAGCGGCGACGGCTGGGTGGCGGCCCGGCTCAACGGCCATGTCGAGGCGATCTGCCCGCTGGCCGAGATGCAGCTGCGTGGCCAGCACAACGTCGAGAACGTGCTGGCCGCGACCGCCTGCGCGCTCTGGCTCGGTCTCGGCGCCGCCGCCATCCGCCGGGCCATCGGCCGCTTCCGGGCCGTCGAGCACCGCATCGAGTTCGTCCGCGACCTGCGCGGCGTCCAGTTCTACAACGACTCCAAGGGCACCAACGTCGCCTCCACGATCAAGGCGCTCGAGAGCTTCCAGGAGCGCGTGGTGCTGATCGCCGGCGGCAAGGGCAAGGGCCAGGACTTCGCCCCGCTCGCCGGGGCCGCGCGCGGGCGCGTGAGCCACGCCGTCGTGATCGGCGAGGACGGTCCGAAGATCGGCGCCGCCCTCGCCGCGATCGGCATCGCGGTGAGCGCGGCGGCCACGATGCAGTCGGCGATCGAGGGGGCGCGCGCGCAGGCCCGGCCCGGCGACGTCGTCCTCCTCTCGCCGGCCTGCGCCTCCTTCGACATGTTCGACAACTACGAGCACCGCGGCGACGTCTTCAAGCGCCTCGTCGGAGCGCTCGATTGACCCCGCGCGCGCCGCGATGACCCCGCGCATCGCTGACGGCGGGGGGGGTGGGCGGGTGCCCCGGGCGCGCCACGGATGGCTCGCCTGTACGCTGCTGCGCGTTCCGGGCGCGGCTCGCGCGACCCCCCCATCCCCCAGCGGGGGCTGGGGCGCGGCCGGTCGAGGCGTCGGCGGCGCGCTCGCCGCACCCGGAACGCGCGCAGCGACGACGGCTCGCCATCAAGTGGCGCGCCCGGGGCACCCGCCCATCCCCCCCGCCGTCAGCGCGCCCGGAGCCCCGCGACCGCCGTTTGACCTCGGGTGGGCTCCGTCCGTACACCCGTCCTCCCACACCCTCGGATTCGTGATGCAGAGGGCCATCGCCACCGGCGCGACGGGGCGCCGCGCGGCCGGCGAGGGGCGATAGCGTGCCGAGGAAGCTGACGCCGGACATGTGGCTGTTCGGGGTCGCAGTGGTGCTGCTGTCGGCGGGCGTGGTGATGGTGTACTCGGCGAGCGCGATCGTGGCGGCGGACCGGTTTCACGATCCGTACTTCTTTCTCAAGAAGCAGCTGTTCTGGGCGCTGCTGGGGTCGGTCACGATGCTGCTGGCCATCCGGGTCGACTACCGGAAGCTGGAGCGGTTCGTGCTGCCGGCGCTGATCGTGGCGGGGGTGCTGCTGGTGCTCGTGCTGGTGCCGCCGATCGGCCAGGCGATCAACGGGACGCGGCGCTGGATCCGGCTGGGAGCCGTGTCGTTCCAGCCGGCCGAGCTGGCCAAGCTGGCGCTCGTCTTCTACCTGGCGGCCTTCGTGGCGCGGCGGCACGCGGTGCTGGGCGAGGTGCGGCGCGGACTGCTGCCCCCGCTGGTGGTGGCGGGCGCGTTCGCGGGCCTCGTGTTCGTGCAGCCCGATCTCGGCAACTGCCTGACGCTGATCGCGCTGACGTTCGGGTTGCTGTACCTGGCGGGGGCGCCGGTCCGCCACCTGCTGTGGGCGCTGGCGCCGGCGCTGCCGCTGCTGGCGATCGCGATCTACGCGGCGCCCTATCGCCTGCGGCGGATGACGGCGTTCTGGGACCCCTGGTCCGATCCGCGGGGGAGCGGCTTCCAGATCATCCAGTCGTGGCTGGCCTTCGGCAACGGCGGCCTCACCGGCCAGGGCATCGGCGGCTCACGGCAGAAGCTGTTCTACCTGCCCGAGGCGCACACGGATTTCATCTTCGCCGTGGTGGGCGAGGAGCTGGGTTTCGTCGGCGCCGCGCTGTTCGTCGCGCTGTTCGCGGTGCTGATCTGGCGGGGGCTGCGCATCGGGCTGCGCACGGCGGAGCCGTTCGGGGCGTACCTCGCGCTCGGCATCACGCTGCTCATCGCCACCCAGACGCTCGTCAATCTGGGCGTGGTCACCGGCCTGCTGCCCACCAAGGGGCTGCCGCTGCCGTTCGTCTCCTTCGGCGGCTCGGCGCTGCTGATGACCATGCTGTCGACCGGCGTGCTCCTCAACATCTCCCAGCACGCCCATGTATAAGCGCTACCAGCACATCCACTTCGTGGGCATCGGCGGCATCGGCATGTCGGGGATCGCCGAGATCCTCCTCAACCTCGGCTATCGCGTGAGCGGCTCGGACCAGAAGCGGACCGAGACGATCGAGCGGCTGGAACAGCTCGGCGCCAAGATCTTCGTCGGCCACCAGCCCGGCCACGTCGAGGGCGTGCACGTGCTCGTGTACTCGTCGGCCGTCGCCGCCGACAACGTCGAGGTCCAGACCGCGCGCCAGCGCCAGATCCCGATCATCGGCCGCGCCGAGATGCTGGCCGAGCTGATGCGGCTCAAGTACGGCATCGCGGTCGCCGGCACCCACGGCAAGACGACGACGACCTCGATGGTCGGCGCCGTGCTGGCCGAGGGGCGCCACGACCCCACGATCGTCGTGGGCGGCCGCGTGACCAACCTCGGCTCCAACGCCCGGCTCGGCCAGGGCGAGTTCCTGGTCGCCGAGGCCGACGAGTCGGACGGCTCGTTCCTCAAGCTGGCGCCGACGATCGCGGTGGTCACGACGATCGATGCCGAGCACCTCGATCACTGGGGCAGCCTGGAGGCGATCCGCGACGGGTTCCTGGCCTTCGTCAACAAGGTGCCGTTCTACGGCGCGGCCGTGCTCTGCCTGGACCAGTCCAACATCCAGCTGCTCCTGCCCCGCGTGGAGAAGCGAGTCATCACCTACGGGCTGGAGTCGAGCGCCGACCTCGTCGCCCGCCGGCCCGAGCTGCGCGGCATGACGAGCCGCTTCGAGGTCTGGCAGCGCGGCGCGCCGCTCGGCGAGTGCACTCTGCAGATCCCCGGGCGGCACAATGTCCTCAACGCGCTGGCGGCCATCGCGGTGGGGCTCGACCTCGAGATTCCCTTCGCGACCATCCAGCAGGCGCTGGCCGGCTTCGCCGGGGTCCAGCGCCGCTTCCAGGTCCGCGGTACGGCCGCCGGCGTCACCGTGGTCGACGACTACGGCCACCATCCCGTGGAGATCCGCGCGACCCTGGCCGCCGCCAAGGCCGGGTTCGACAGCCGGGTCATCACGGTGTTCCAGCCCCACCGCTACAGCCGCACGCTGCACCTGCGCCAGGAATTCCTGACCGCGTTCAACCAGGCCGACGTGCTGATCGTCATGGATGTCTATCCGGCCGGCGAGGCGCCGATTCCCGGCGTCAGCGCCGCCGACCTCGCCGAGGGCATCCGTGCCCACGGACACCGCGACGTCACGTACCTCGGCAGCGATCGGGCGCGCATCGTCGAGCACGTCTGCGAGATCAGCCGGCCCGGGGACCTCGTGCTCACCCTGGGAGCCGGCGACGTCAGCCAGCTGGGGCCAGACATTCTGCGACGGCTCGAGGCCGAGTCGCCGAATGGGGGGACTTAAATGCTAGGAGAGATCCGGGGGGAAGTCCGCTTCAAGGAGCCCCTGAGCTTCCACACCTCGCTGCGGATGGGCGGCTGCGCGGACATCTTCGTCGTGCCGCAGGACGTCGACGACATCCGCCACGCGCTCCTGTTCGCCGAGCGCGAGCAGCTGCCGGTCGCGGTGGTCGGAGGCGGCAACAACCTGCTCGTCCGCGACCGCGGCCTCCGCGGGGTCGTGCTCAAGCTGGAAGGCTGCCTCGGCCGCGCCGACTTCAACGGCGAGGAGGCGGTGGCCGGCGCCGGCGTGAGCCTGTCGTCGCTGATCCGGGAGGCGGCCGCGCTGAACCTGGGCGGCCTCGAGTGCCTGGTCGGCATCCCGGCCACGATCGGGGGCGCGCTGGCCATGAACGCCGGGACACCGGACGGCAGCATCGGCGATTTCGTGAGCGCCGTCTACTTCCTGTACCCGGACGGCTCCCTCGGCGAGTTCAAGCCCGGGGCCGGCGCGTTCACGTATCAGGCCTTCCACGCGCCGCCCGGCTCCGTCCTGGTCGGCTGTCGGCTGCAGCTGCACCGGCGCCCGCTGCCGGAGATCCAGAAGGACATCAAGGCGCGGCTCAAGGTGAAGAAGTCCACCCAGCCGCTCGCGCTGGCCTCCGCCGGTTGCGTGTGGAAGAACCCGCCGGGCGGGGTCGCGGCCCGGCTGATCGAGAAGGCGGGGCTCAAGAGCAAGCGGGTCAACGGCGCCGAGATCTCGTCCAAGCACGCCAACTTCATCGTCAACCGCGGCGGCGCGATGGCGGCCGACGTGCTGGCGCTCATGGAGATGACCCGCGAGCGCGTGCACGCCCACGCCGGCGTGGTGCTCGAGCCCGAGATCAGGATCCTCGGTGAGTAGAGGCCTGATCTCGCCCCGCGGCCGCCCGCTCGCGCTCGGCGATCTCGGCCAGCCGGCGACGGCGGTGACCGGGCAGCGGGTCGGCGCCCGGCCGCGACCGCGTCATCCGGTCCGGTGGCGGCAGGGGCTGCGGGCGGCCGGGGTGGTCCTGGCCACCGTGGCGGTGGTGGCCGCGGCCGGCCACTGGGTGCTCACCACTCCCCGCTTCGCGGTGGTGGCGGTCGAGGTGCGCGGAGCCTCGCGGGTGCCGGCGCCGCGGGTGCTGGAGGTGGCCGGCATCGTGCGCGGCACCAATCTCTGGCGGATCGATCCGGCGCAGGTCCGCGCGCGGCTGGAGGCCCTGCCGGAGATCCGGCGCGCCGACGTCGTGCGCGAGCTGCCCAACCGCGTGTCGATCGTGGTCGAGGAGCGCCGCCCCTTCACCCTCGTCCACGCCGCCCGCCTGCACTGGCTCGACGAGGACGGCCGCCTGCTGGGCGAGGAGCGCCACGCCGTCGCCACCGAGGTGCCGGTGATCAGCGGCCTCAGCGAGGACGAGCTGGCCACGATGCGCACCGCGCCCGGGCCCCGGGCCCGCGCCGCCATCGCGCTCATCCGCGCGCTGCTCCGCACGGGCAGCACGCTGGCCGGCGAGATCTCCGAGATCGACATGAGCCGGCCCGAGGGGCCGGTGCTCTACACGATCGACGGGGTCGAGGTGCGGCTGGGCAGCGAGGAGTGGGAGGAGCGGCTGGCCCGCCTGGAGGGCGTGCTGGCCCAGGTGGCGACCCAGGACGTGCACGGCGTCGACCTGAGATTCCGCGACCAGGTGGTGCTCAAGAAGGCGAGCCGATGAGGCGGGGCAAGGCGCCCGACCTCGTCGTCGGCCTCGACGTCGGCACCACCAAGATCTGCGCCGTGATCGGCCAGCAGCGGCGCGACGGCGGCCTCGACGTGGTCGGGGTCGGCAACGCGCCCTCCCGCGGCCTGCGCCGCGGCGTGGTGGTCAACATCGAGTCCACCGTGGAGGCGATCAAGCACGCGGTGGCCGAGGCCGAGCAGATGGCGGGCGCCGAGGTCGCGCGCGTCTACGCGGGCGTGGCCGGCGGCCACGTGCGCTCACTCAACAGCCGGGGCGTGGTGGCCGTGTCGGGCCGGGAGCGCGAGGTCACCGCGCTCGACGTGGAGCGCGCGGTGGAGGCCGCCCGCGCGATCAACGTGCCGCAGGACCGCGAGATCATCCACGTGCTGCCCCAGACGTTCATGGTCGACGATGCCGACGGCGTGCGGGAGCCGGTCGGCATGTCGGGTGTGCGGCTGGAGGTCGAGGTCCACATCGTCACCGCGGCCGTGACCTCGGTGCAGAACGTCGTGCGCTCGGTGAACCGGGCCGGCCTCGCCGTGCAGGACGTCGTGCTGGAGCCGATCGCCTCGGCCGAGGCGGTGCTGTTCGCCGACGAGAAGGAGCTGGGCATCGTCCTCATCGACATCGGCGGCGGCACCACCGACATGGCGCTCTTCCGCGACGGCGCCGTGTGGCACACTGCCGTGCTGCCGCTCGGGGGCGATCACATCACCAACGACGTGGCGGTGGGGTTGCGCACGCCCATGGCCGACGCCGAGAGCCTCAAGAAGCGCTACGGCTGCGCGCTCACCTCGATGGTGCCGGCCGAGGAGACCGTCGACGTGCCCTCGGTGGGCGGGCGCAAGCCGCGCCAGCTCTCGCGCCAGGTGCTGTCCGAGATCGTCCAGCCGCGGGTGGAGGAGATCTTCACGCTGGTCGCCCGCGACCTGACCAAGGCGGGCTTCCAGGGCGCCGCCACCGCCGGCGTCGTCGTCACCGGCGGCAGCTCGATCATGGAGGGTGTGCCCGAGCTGGCCGAGGCCGTGTTCGACCAGCCGGTGCGCCGGGGAGTGCCGGCCGACGTCGGCGGCCTCGCCGACGTCGTGCGCAGCCCCATCTACGCCACCGGGGTGGGGCTGGCCCTTTACGGCGCCCGGCGGCAGGCGAGCGGCGCCCCGGCCCTCGATCCCGACGACGGGGCGTTCCTGGCCCGGATCGGCCGGCGCCTGGCAGGGTGGTTCGGTGAAATTTTTTAGCAGGGGACGACCGATGGAGGGCGAGCGGCAGCCGCCACTGTTCGCGCCCGGCTCGGCGGCCGATGGCAAACTCCCACGCCCGCGGCGGACACGCCCGCAGGCCGCGCCCACGGAAGGAGTGGACTCGATGGAGAAGGATCGGACACGGCGCCCGCTCTTCGAGCTCGAGCAGGTGCCGCCGGCGGCGAAGATCAAGGTCATCGGTCTCGGGGGCGGAGGCGGCAACGCCGTGAGCCGCATGATCTCGGCCGAGTTCACGGGGGTCGACTTCATCGTCGCCAACACGGACCTGCAGGCCCTGCGGGCGTCGCCGGCGCCGGTGAAGATCCAGCTCGGCGCCAAGCTCACCCAGGGACTCGGCGCCGGATCGAATCCGGACGTCGGGCGCGGCGCCGCGCTCGAAGACCCCGAGGAGATCACGCGGCTCCTCGAGGGCGCCGACATGGTGTTCATCACCGCCGGGCTCGGCGGCGGCACCGGGACCGGGGCGGCCCCGGTGGTCGCCTCGCTGGCCAAGGACCTCGGCATCCTCACCGTGGCGGTGGTCACGAAGCCGTTCACCTTCGAGGGCCGCAAGCGCCAGCTGCAGGCCGAGGCCGGGATGGACGCGCTCCGCGGCGTGGTCGACACGCTCATCGCGATCCCCAACCAGCGGCTGCTGTCCGTCGTGGACCGCGGCACGCCGCTGCTGGAAGCGTTCAAGGTGGCCGACTCGGTCCTGCAACAGGCGGTGCAGGGCATCTCCGACCTCATTCTCGTCCCCGGCCTCGTCAACCTCGACTTCGCCGACGTCCGCACCATCATGTCCGGCATGGGCATGGCGATGATGGGCACCGGCGTGGGCAAGGGAGAGCACCGGGCCCTCGATGCGGCCCAGAAGGCCGTCGCCAGCCCGCTCCTGGACGACACGTCGATCGAGGGGGCCCGCGGCATCCTGATCAACTTCACGGGCGGGGCCGACCTGTCGATCCACGAGGTGGAGGAGGGGGCGCGCATCGTGCACGAGGCGGCCCACGAGGAAGCCAACATCATCTTCGGCGCCGTCATCGATCCGAGCCTGCACGACGAGGTCCGCATCACCGTCATCGCCACCGGCTTCGCCGAGCGCAAGCAGGAGACGACGCCCACCAAGGTCGTGGACCTGCCGCGGGCCGCGCGCCCCGGCCAGGGCCAGCCCGGCGCCGGCGCCGCCGCGGCCTGGCGCCGGCGGCTCGCCGCCGACACCCGGGCCGAGACCGACGACCCGCTGGCCGACGCCGACTACGACGTGCCGGCGTTCCTTCGACGCCAGGCAGATTGATGACGCGGCCGGGGCGGCACGGGAGGCAGGCTCCTTCGCTCAACACAGCATTGGCTCTGGGAGCCTGCCCCCCGCACCGCCCCGGCCTCCCCGCTCGGCCTCTCGTCGAGCACGCCCCCTCCCCGTAGTCGGGTCACCGCTCGGGCGCGGGCATCGCGAGAGTTGATTCGTCTCGTCGTGATTCCGTAGTCTCGGATCGATGGGCACGCGACTGATTCCGCATGGCGAGCCGGTGCGGTATTTCACGTTCAGTGGGCTGGCGGCGCTGGGGTTGCCGCACGTGACGACCACGCGCAATTTCCCGGGTGTGACGTCGCCGGTGCAAGCGACGGGGCCGTTCGAGGCGGGCGCGCGCGAGGCGTTGCGCGAGCTGGGGCTGGACCTGGGACGTGTCGCCTACGCCCGGCAGGTGCACGGCGCGGAGGTGCTCCGCGCGCCCACGCGGGGCGGGTGGGCGGGCACGGGCGACGTGCTGGCCACGACGGAGCGCGGTCTGCCGCTGGCGATTTTCACCGCCGACTGCCTGGCCGTCACGCTGTGGGACTCGATCGCGCGCGTGCTGGTCGCGGCCCACGTCGGTTGGCGGGGGACGGTGCGGGGCGCCACCCGGGCGGCCGTGCGCGCGGCGGTCGAGGCCGGCGCCCGCGCCGACCACCTGCACGCGGCCATCGCGCCGTCGATCGGGCCGTGCTGCTACGAGGTCGACGAGCCGGTGCTGCGCGACTTCGGCCAGGCCTTCGGCCGCCCGGCGCGCGCCTGGTTCCGTCCCGCGCGCGAGGGCCACGCGATGCTCGACCTGTGGACCGCCAACGAGACGCTGCTGGCTGAGGCCGGCGTCGATCCCGCCCGGGTGGAGAACCCGCGGCTGTGCACCGCCTGCCATCCCGACCTGCTCTACTCCTACCGGAAGGGCAACCGCGGCCGCCTCGTCACCGTCGCCGCGCTGCCGTAGTGCGGTCTACCAGCACCTATGCTTGCGTGACACGCAGGCAGCATCTACGCTTCGCATCTGCCGTGGGCGCGCTGAGGCCTTCCCATCACTCGCTTGACTCTCCTCCGGCCCCGTCCTACGGTCGCAACGTCCAGGTCTGCATCGGGAGGAGCCCATGACGCTGCGGCCCTGCCCGTCGATCGTCGTGCTGGCTGTCGGCTACCTCTCGGTCGGCTCCGCTCCGGGTCCGGCCGTTCCACGGCACCCCACGCTCGACGGGTTCATTCAAGGTCTTCGGGACAAGATCCTCCGCGGCGCGAAGCCTGCCGACCTTCCCGTCGAAGAGCCGACGAGATTCGAGCTGGTGCTGAATCTCAGGACGGCGAAGACCCTTGGGCGGACGATCCCCTCCTCGCTGCTGCTGCGAGCGGATCAGGTCATCGAGTAGCGTCATCTCGCCGGCGGCCGGTTCGTGTCGCCGCCCGCGTGCTAGAATCGCGCATGCTCGATATCCCAGGAAACCTCGCGCGCGTGCGCGAGCGGCTCGCACGCGCGGCCGAGCGGAGCGGACGGCGGGCCGAGGACGTGCTGCTGATCGGGGTCTCGAAGACCGTCGACGTCGAGCGGATCCGGGCGGCGGTCGCGGCCGGCCTGCGCGTGCTGGGCGAGAACCGCGTCCAGGAGGCGAAGGCGAAGATCGCCGAGCTCGGGCGCCCGGCGGCCTGGCACCTGATCGGCCACCTGCAGACCAACAAGGTCAAGGACGCGCTGGAGCTGTTCGACGTGATCCACTCCCTCGACCGGCTGGAGCTCGCCCGCGAGCTCGAGCGGCGCGCCGCGGCGCGCGAGCAGGCCGTCGAGACGCTCCTCCAGGTGAACGTGGCCGCCGAGCCGAGCAAGGGCGGCTTCGGCCCGGAGGCGGTGGGTGAGGCGCTCGACGCCATCGGCAAGCTGCCGCACGTCCAGGTCACCGGGCTCATGACGATCCCGCCGGAGGTCGAGCGCGCCGAGGAGGCGCGGCCCTGGTTCCGGCGGTTGCGCGAGCTGGCCGAGCGACACGGCCTGCGCGGCCTGTCGATGGGCATGAGCGGCGACTTCGAGGTCGCGATCGAGGAAGGGGCGACCATGGTGCGGGTGGGCACGGCGATCTTCGGGCCGCGCGCCCCGCGCGCGGGTGGCGGCGCGTGAGCCTCAAGGGCAAGCGGGTGGGCTTCATCGGCGGCGGCAACATGGGCGAGGCGCTCGTCCGCGGCCTGCTGGGCGCCGGCTCGGTCCAGCCCGAGCACATCGCGGCCACCGACGTGAGACCCGAGCGCACCGCCCGGCTCGTCGAGCAGTTCGGGATCGACGCCCACGCCGACAACCTCCGGCTGGTGCGCGAGAGCGACGTGATCATCCTGGCCGTCAAGCCGCAGAGCATGGCCGCCGTCCTCGCCGAGATCGCGCCGGCCGTCGGTGGCCGGCACCTGCTCATCTCGATCGCCGCCGGCGTGGCAGCGGAGACCATCCGCGCGGGGCTCGGTCGGGATGCGCGCATCATCCGCGTCATGCCCAACACGCCGGCGCTCGTGCTGCAGGGCGCCACCGGTGTCGCCAGGGGTGAGGGTGCCGGACCGGCGGACGTCGCCGTCGCCGAGGCGATCTTCGGCGCCGTCGGGCAGGTGGTCGTGGTCGACGAGGCGCAGATGGACGCGGTCACGGGGTTGAGCGGCTCGGGTCCCGCCTATGTCGCCATCGTGATCGAGGCGCTGGCCGACGGCGGCGTGCGCGTGGGGCTGGACCGGGCGACGGCCATGACGCTGGCCATCCAGACCGTGCTCGGCGCCGCCCGGCTGCTCGCGGAGACCGGCATGCATCCGGCGGCGCTCAAGGACATGGTGTCGAGCCCGGGCGGCACGACCATCGCCGGCATCTCGGCGCTGGAGGAGGGCGGCATCCGCACGGCCCTGATCCGGGCCGTCGAGCGGGCCACGCAGCGCTCGCGCGAGCTGGGCCGGGGGCCGGCGTGATGTTCGTCTTCTCCAACCTGGTGCTGGCCTTCGCCCGCCTGCTCGAGCTGGTGCTGTGGGCGTACTTCTGGATCGTCATCGCGCGCGCGGTGCTGTCGTGGGTCAGCCCCGACCCGTTCAACCCGATCGTACGCTTCCTGTATCGCGTGACGGAGCCGGTGCTGCGCCCGCTGCGGCGCCGGCTGCCCACGTTCCAGATGGGGCTCGACCTCTCGCCGATGATCGTGATCCTGGCGATCTACTTCCTCCAGGCGTTCCTGGTGGAATCGCTCCGCGATCTGGCCGTGAGCCTCAGATAGCGAGCCGGAGGGTTCGATGCGCATCTCGCCCCAGGACATCCGCCAGCAGCAATTCACGGTCAAGATGTTCCGCGGCTTCGATCCGCAGGAGGTGGACGCCTTCCTGGAGGACGTGGCCGACGACTACGAGACACTGCTGAAGGAGGTCCAGTTCCTGAAGGAGCAGCTCGCCTCCCAGGAGGAGCGGCAGCGCGGCGTCGCGGAGCTGGAAAAGGCGCTGCAGGACACGCTGGTGACGTCGCAGCGCCTGGCCGACGAGCTGAAGGCGGCCGCCCGGCGCGAGGCCGACGAGATGCGCGCGGCGGCCAAGCACGAGGCCGAGCTGATCGTGCGCGAGGCCGAGCTGCGCGGCGACAAGGCGGTGGAGGCGGCCCGGGGCGACGAAGCCCGGATCCGCGCCGACATGCAGGGGCTCAAGCGGATGCGCCGGCAGCTGGTGGAGGATTTCGCCGTCACCCTGGAGCGCTACCAGCGGTATCTCGCCGGCGAGACCATGCCCGAGGAGCGCGACGGCGACTGAGGGGCGGGCCGAGCTCCTGCGCGTGCGGGTGCAGCCGCGGGCGCCGCGCAGCGAGATCGTGGGGTGGCGCGCCGACGGCACGCTGAGCGTGCGCGTCGCGGCGCCGCCGGTCGAGGGCCAGGCCAACGCCGCCCTGGCGGCGCTGCTGGCCGGCGCCCTGGCGCTGCGGCCCTCGGCGGTGAGCGTCGAGCGCGGCGCGCGGGGGCGGGACAAGCTCGTGCGGGTCACGGGATTGACGCCGGCCGAGGTCCGGCGCCGCATCGGAGGGGCAGCATGAAGACAGGGGTGGTACTCGGCGTCCTGGTGGCGATGATGCTGGTCGCGGCCCCGGCGCGCGCCGACTCGCTCGACATCGACCTCAAGCTCGGGCTCAAGAGCTTCCGCTTCGGCAGCCGGATCTTCGGCAAGGACGGCTACGCCGGCGGCGCGTGGCTCAACGGCGAAACGCGCCCCGACGGCTTCAGCCTCGACGGCCGCATCGAGCGCGACGGCAAGGCACACAACTTCAAGTTCAACGCCGACATCGACGAGTGGGTGCGGCGCGCCGTCCGCCGATGGAGCGTCACCGACCTGTGACCGGGGCGATCGCCCCGGTCCGCTGGGAGCACGACCGTCTCGTGCTCCTCGACCAGCGCCTGCTGCCGGGCCAGGAGCTGGAGCGGGTCTACGGGCGGTGGGAGGACGTGGCCGACGCCATCCGCACGCTCGCCGTCCGCGGCGCGCCCGCCATCGGCGTGGCCGCCGCGTTCGGGGTCGTGCTGGCCGCGCGCGCCAGCAACGCCACGACGTTCGACGGGCTCATGGCCGACCTGGAGGTGGCGCTCAAGGGACTGGCGGGCACGCGCCCGACCGCCATCAACCTCTTCTGGGCCCTCGATCGCATGCGTCGGGCCGCCGAGGCGCTGCGTGGCCGTCCGCTCGACGCGCTCCGTGTGGGCCTGCATCGCGAGGCCCAGGCCATCCTCGACGAGGACGTGGCCGGCAACCGCGCGCTGGGCGACCACGGCGCCGCGCTGGTGCCGGTCGGCGCCCGCATCCTGACCCACTGCAACGCCGGCGCGCTGGCCACCGCCGGCTACGGGACCGCGCTCGGCGTCGTGCGCTCCGCCCACGCCCAGGGCAAGGTCGCGCTGCTGTGGGTGGACGAAACGCGTCCGGTCATGCAGGGCTCCCGGCTCACCGCCTGGGAGTGCGTGCGCGAGGGCATCCCCCACCGCCTCATTGCCGACGTGGCCGCCGGCTCGATCATGAGCCGCGGGGACGTCGATCTCGTGGTGACCGGCGCCGATCGGATCGCGGCCAACGGCGACACCGCCAACAAGATCGGCACCTACGCGCTCGCGGTGCTGGCCCGCCACCACGGCGTGCCGTTCTACGTGGCCGCGCCCTTCTCGACGATCGACCCCGCGCTGCCGTCGGGGGGGCACATCCCGATCGAAGAGCGCGACGCGGGCGAGGTGCGCCGGGTGGGGGGGCACGCGACGGCGCCGGAGGCCTCGCCGGTGTTCAACCCGGCGTTCGACGTGACGCCGGCGGCGCTGATCACCGCGATCATCACCGAGCGAGGGATCTTCCGCCCCCCGTTCAGCTTCTGATGTCCGTCGCGCGGCGGTTCCACGACGCGACGACCCACACGCCGTACTCCATCCGCACCAGCGGGCACACGCTGGACTGGGACAACAAGCCGTTTCCCTTCAAGGTGTACACGGACGCGCCGGCGATGGCGCTGCCGCGGGAGATCGACGTGGTGGCCACGCCAGCCGTCCAGGCGCTCGCCGCGCCGGGGCCGCCGGCGGCGCGGCTGACCCTCGCGGCGCTGACCTCCGTCCTCTACTACTCGGCCGGCGTCACCAAGAAGAAGACGTATCCCGGCGGGGGCGAGGTGCTGTTCCGGGCCGCGGCCTCCACCGGCGCGCTGTACCAGACCGAGGTCTACGTGATCGCCGGCGACGTGGACGGCCTCGAGCCCGGGCTCTACCACTTCTGCCCGGGCGACTTCACCCTGCGCCGGCTGCGTGGCGCCGACGTGCGCGCCCCGCTGGCCGAGGCCGCCGCCGAGCCGGCGCTCGCCCGGCGGGCGGCGACGCTGGTGTTGACCGGTATCTTCTGGCGCAACACGTGGAAGTACCAGGCGCGCGGCTACCGCCATCTCTTCTGGGACTCGGGCACGATGCTCGCCAACGCGCTCGCCGTCGGGGGCGCGCTCGGGCTCGCGCCGCACCTGCTCACCGGCTTCGTCGACGACGCGGTCAACCAGCTCCTGGGCGTCGATCCGGCCCGCGAGGCCGCGCTGGAGCTGCTGGTGGCGGGGCCCGAGGGCGCGTCGGCGCCGACGGTGGGCGACCTGCCGCCGCTCGACCACGGCGTGATGCCGCTGTCGGGCGAGGAGGTCGACTATGCAGCGCTGCGCGAGATCCACCGGGCCTCCAGCCTGAAGAGCCCTGCCGAGGTGGTGGCGTGGCGCGCGCGAGCGGCGCCGCCGCCTCGGGAGCCACGGGGCGCGATCATCGCCCTGCCGGAGCCGGCGCGCGAGAGCCGGCCGCTCGGCGAGGCGATCCAGCGCCGCGGCTCGACGCGGCGCTTCGGCCACGCGGCGCTGTCCGCGCCGGAGCTGGCGACCGCGCTGGGGGCCGCCACGCTGCCGGTGCCGGCCGACACACCGGGCGGGCTCGTCGACCTCTACGTCATCGTCAACGCGGTCGAGGGCGTCGCGCCCGGCGCCTACGCGTATTGGCCTGGCCGCGGACTGGAGCTGGTGCGCGCGGGCGAGCTCCGGCGCGAGGCGGCTTATCTCACGCTCGAGCAGGCCCTCGGCGGCGACGCGGCGGCGACGATCTTCTTCCTGGCTCCGCTCGACGCGATCCTCGCCGCGTGGGGTGACCGCGGTTATCGGCTCGCCAACCTCGAGGCCGGCATCGGCGGGGGCCGCGCATATCTGGCGGCGTACGGCCTGGGCTTCGGCGCCAGCGGGCTCACGTTCTACGACAGCGAGGTGGTCCGCTTCTTCTCGCCGCACGCGGCGGGAGGCGATGCGATCTTCGTCACCGCGCTCGGGCGCGCGGGGTCGGCCCGGGACAGCATGCTACTATCGAACACGATCCAGCCGCCCACGAGGAGGTCGTGAGCCGATGAAGAAGTACCAGCTGATGGCGCCCGGACCGACGCCGGTGCCGAGCGAAGTGCTGCTGGCCATGGCGCAGCCGATGATCCACCACCGCACGCCCGAGTACGAGGCGCTGTTCGCGGAGGTGCGGGCCGGGCTCAAGCGGCTCTTCCAGACCTCGCAGGAAGTGATCCCGCTGGCGTGCTCGGGCACCGGGGCGATGGAAGCCGCGGTCGTGAACACACTGTCGGCGGGCGACACGGTGGTCGCGGTCGTCGCCGGCAAGTTCGGCGAGCGCTGGCTCGAGCTCTGCCGGGCCTACGGGCTGGAGGTCATCGGGCTCACCGCGCCGTTCGGCGAGACCGTGGCGGCCGAGCGCGTCGCCGAGACCCTGCGGGCCAACCCGGGGGTGAAGGCGGTGCTCGCGCAGCACAGCGAGACGTCCACCGGCGTGCTCCACGACGTGCGCGCCTACGCCGCCGCCACCCGCGACACCGGCGCGATCCTCATCGTGGACGCGGTCTCCAGCCTCGGCATCGCCGATCTCCGGATGGACGCCTGGGGCCTGGACGTGGTGGTCTGCGGCTCGCAGAAGGGCCTCATGCTGCCGCCCGGGCTCGGCTTCTGCGCCCTCAGCGACAAGGCGTGGGCGCTGAACAAGACCGCGCGACTGCCGCGCTACTACCTGGACCTCGCCGCCGAGCGCAGGACCGTCCTCAAGAACGAGGCGCACTTCACGCCGGCGGTGTCGATCGTCATCGGGCTCCGGACGGTGCTCGACATGCTGGAGCGCGAGGGCCTGCCCAACGTCTTCAAGCGCCACGACCGGCTGGCCCGCGCCACCCGGGCGGGGGTCGAGGCCCTCGGCCTGGGGTTGTTCTGCAAGGCGACGCCGAGCCCGGCGGTCACGGCCGTCACGCCGCCGCCCGGCGTGGACAGCGAGGCGATCGTGAAGGCCTACTCGAAGACCCACAACATCACGATCGCGGGCGGGCAGGGGGAGATGAAGGGCAGGCTCTTCCGCCTGGGCCACATGGGCTACGCCGCCGAGTTCGACGTGATCGCGGCCCTGGCGGCGCTCGAGCAGGTGCTCGCCGAGATCGGCCAGCCGGTGGACTTCGGCGCCGGCCTGCGCGGGGCCCAGAAGGTCTTCGCCGAGAAGTCGTGAAGCGCGTCCTCGTGGTCGATGCGCTCCAGGCCGTCGGCGTCGACGCCCTCCGCAAGCACGGGCTCGAGGTGGAGGTCGCCGGCACGCTCGACGAGCGGGCGCTCAGCGCGCGCATTGCCGACGTCGAGGGCCTGATCGTCCGCAGCGCCACCCGGGTCACGCGGGCGGCCATCGCGGCGGGCGCGCGGCTGGAGGTGATCGGCCGGGCGGGGGCCGGCGTGGACACCATCGACGTCGACGCCGCCACCGAGCGTGGCATCGTCGTGATGAACACACCGGGCGGCAACACCACCGCGGTGGCCGAGCACACCCTGGCGCTGCTGCTGGCGCTGGCCCGCCGCATCCCGCTCGCCGACGCCACGCTCAAGGCGGGCCGCTGGGAGAAGAACCGGCTGCAGGGCGTGGAGCTGTTCGGCAAGGCGCTCGGCATCCTGGGGCTCGGCCGCATCGGCGGCGAGGTGGCGCGCCGCGCGCTCGGCTTCCGCATGCAGGTGCTCGCCTACGATCCCTACCTCACGCGCGAGGCGGCCGAGCGGCTGGGCGTCGAGAGCGTCGAGCTGGACGAGCTGCTGGCCCGCAGCGACTTCATCACGATCCACACGCCGCTCACCGGCGACACGCGCCATCTGATCGGCGCCGCCGAGCTGGGCCGCATGAAGCCAGGCGTGCGGCTCATCAACTGCGCGCGGGGCGGGATCATCGACGAGACCGCGCTGGCGCAGGCGCTCACCTCCGGCCACGTGGGCGGCGCCGCCATCGACGTCTTCGAGCAGGAGCCGCCGCCGGCCGACCATCCGCTCCTGCACTTCGAGCAAGTGGTGGTGACGCCGCACCTGGGGGCGGCCACCGACGAGGCCCAGGCCGCGGTGGCGCTGGCCATCGCCGACCAGGTGGCCGATGCGCTGGTGCGCGGGGTCGTGGCCAACGCGGTGAACCTGCCCGCGGTCGACGCCGAGACGCTGCGCGAGCAGGCGCCCTACGCGGGGCTGGCGGCGGCGATGGGCCGCTTCCTCGCCCAGATGGCCGAGGGCCGGATGGCCGAGGCGCGACTGACCTACGCGGGTGACGTGGCGGCAAGGCCGACCGCGCCGCTCACGCTGGCGTTCCTGCGCGGCCTGCTCGGCACGATCCTGGCCGAGCACGTGACCGACGTGAACGCGATGCTCGTCGCCCGGAGCCGCGGCCTGCGGGTGACCGAGACCTCCACCAGCGAGAGCGCCGGCTACGCCAGCCTGCTCACTGCCGAGCTGCGCACCGACCGCGGCGTCTGCTCGGTGGCCGGCAGCCTGTTTCACCGGCGCGAGCCGCGCTTCGTGGCGATCGACGGCTTCTCGCTGGAGGCGGTGCCGCAGGGTTACATGCTCGTCTTCGCCAACCAGGACGTGCCGGGCGTGGTCGGTCGCATCGGCACGCTGTGCGGGCGCCACGGCATCAACATCGCCGGCATGCAGCTCGGGCGCGAGCGCCGCGGCGGCCGCGCGGTGTCGATCCTCAACCTCGACGACCCGATGCCCGCCGCCGCGCTGGACGAGATCCGCGCGATGCCCGACATCGTGTCCGCGCGACTCATTCATCTCGGAGGGGGGCTTCGCCACCCTTCCGACGCTCCGCGGGCCTGACGGCCCGCTTCGCTGCCTTCCCCCGGAACAGGCTGGCGCCGGCGGAGCCGGCGCTCGAAGTGCCTGATCCGGCGCGCGAGAGGGCGGTCCGTGTTCAGGAATCCGTGGGGCGCCGGATGCGGCGGACGGGTCTGGGCTGGGGCGATGGGATAGAATGAGCGGGTTGTGAAGCCGGTCAGGCTCTTCGCTGTGCGGCATGGGGACACGGAGTTCGCGCGCGAGAGGCGGTTCGCGGGCGGCCGTGACGTGCCGCTCACCCCGCGGGGGCGGCTGCAGTGCGAGGCGGTGGCGCGCGCGCTGGCGGAGACGGTCGTGAGCGCCGTCTACGCGAGCCCGCTGTCCCGCGCCCGGGCCTCGGCGGCGCCCATCGCGGCCCCGCACAAGCTCGACGTGCGGGTGGAGCCGGACTTCCGCGAGATGGCCTTCGGGGAGTGGGAGGGGCTGACCCGGGCCGACGTGGCGGTGCGCTTCCCGGAGGCGTTCGCGGCGTGGGCCGCGTCGCCCCACCTGGTCGAGCCGCCGGGCGGCGAGCGGCTCGACCAGGTGGCCGCCCGCGTGGCCCGGGGCGTGGCGGCGCTGTGCGAGGCGCACGCCGGCGGGACCGTGGTGCTGGTCTCGCACGCGATCGTCACGCGGCTGATCGTGCTGGCCGCGCTGGGACTCGGCCCCGACCGGCTGTGGTCGGTCGACGCCTCGCCGGCCGGCATCACCGAGATCGAGTACCAGGACGACTGGGTCACCGTGCACCGCATGAACACGCTCATCCATCTCGATGAGCTCGACGAGGCGCCCGCGTGAGGCCGGTGCACACGCAGCTGCCGAAGGGCGCGCGCATCTACCTGCCCGACGAGGCGGCGCGCAAGCGGCACGTCGAGGCGCGGCTCTTCGACGTCTTCCGGCGCTGGGGCTATCGCGAGATCGTCACGCCGTCGTTCGAGTACGCCGACGTGCTCGCCGCCGGCACCGACGTGGCGGTGCAGGAGAACATGTTCAAGCTGGTCGACCGCGAGACCGGGCGCATGCTGGCGCTGCGCGCCGACATCACGCCGCAGATCGCCCGCATCGTCGCGACCCGCCTGCGGGACGAGCCCAAGCCGCTGCGCCTGGGCTACGTCACCAACGTCTTCCGCTACGACGAGCCGCGGGTGTCGCACTACCGCGAGTTCTACCAGGCCGGCGTCGAGCTGCTCGGCCTGGAGAAGCCGGAGGCCGAGGTCGAGGTCCTCGCGATGGCGATCGAGGGGCTGCGCGCCCTCGGGCTCGAGCGGTTCCAGCTCGACCTCGGCCACCCCGATTTCTTCCGCGGCCTGCTCGAGGAGGTCAAGGCCGACGCCGCGCAGCAGCAGGAGCTGCGAGAGGCGCTGGCCCGCAAGGACGCCGGCACGCTGGAGCGGGTGGTGGGGGAGATCGCGCCGCCGGCCCACGTCGGGGACGCGCTGTGCGCCCTGCCCGCGCTGTTCGGCCACGCTGCCGTGCTGGAGCAGGCGGCCACCCACGCCCGCAACGAGCGCTCGGCGCGGGCGGTGGCCAACCTCTCCGAGGTCTACCGGCTGCTCACGATCTACGGGCTCGCCGACGGCGTGCTGATCGACCTCGGCGAGGTGCGCGGCTTCGACTACTACTCGGGCACCTACTTCGAGGCGTACGTGGCGGGCTTCGGCGCCTCGGTGGCCGGCGGCGGGCGCTACGATCACATGCTCGGCAGGTTCGGCTTCGAGTGTCCCGCCGTCGGCTTCGCCTTCGACGTCGCCCGCGTGCTGGCGGTCATGGAGGCGCAGGGCGTGGACGTGGCCCTGGCCGGGCCCGACTTCTTCATCATCGACTTCACGCGCGAGAAGACCGCCGCCCTGTCGCTGGCCCGCCGCCTGCGCGACCGGGGGGCCTCCGTCGCGCGCGACATCATCAGCCGCGGGCTCGAGGAGTCGATCGCCTACGCGCGCGCCCAGCGGGTGCGGCACGTGCTGGTCGTGGGCAGCCCCCGCACGGGCGCCGACCAGCTGCTGGCGCTGGACCTGGTGCGCGGGGGCGAGCGGACGCTGTCGGTGCGCGAGGTGCTGGACCACCCCGAGCGACACTTCGGGGGAGTCGAGGAGGGCAGCCATGCCTAACATCGTGGTGGTGGGGGCGCAGTGGGGCGACGAGGGCAAGGGCAAGGTCGTCGACGTCATCACCCCCCACGTCAACGTCGTCGTGCGCTTCCAGGGCGGCAACAACGCCGGCCACACGGTGGTCGTCGGCCGCGAGAAGTACGTCCTGCACACGATCCCCTCGGGGATCTTGCACAACGGCTGCCGCTGTGTGATCGGCTGCGGCGTGGTCGTCGACCCGGGCTCGCTGATCGAGGAGATGGAGTCGCTCGTGCAGCGCGGCGTCACGCTCGACGGCAACCTCTACATCTCCAAGAACGCGCACCTGATCATGCCCTACCACCCGGCGCTCGACCGGGCCTCGGAGGCCAAGCTGGGCTCCCGCCGCATCGGCACGACCGGCAAGGGCGTGGGCCCCGCCTACGTGGACAAGGCGGCCCGGGTCGGCATCCGCATGGCCGACCTGCTCGACGAGCGGCTCTTCCGGGAGAAGCTCGAGGCCAACCTGGCCCACAAGAACCGGCTGCTGCGCGAGTTCTACGACGCCGAGACGTTCGGGGTGGAGGCGATCCTCAACCAGTACCTGCGCTACGCGGGGTGGCTGGCGCCCTACATCACCGACACCGCGTTGCTGCTCAGCAAGTGGATCGACAGCGGCTACTCGGTGCTGTTCGAGGGCGCCCAGGCCACGATGCTCGACATCGACCACGGCACGTACCCCTACATCACCTCGTCGTCGACCACCGCCGGCGGCGCCGCCACCGGCACCGGCGTGCCGCCGACCAAGATCCACGGCGTGCTCGGCGTGGCCAAGGCCTATTCCACGCGGGTGGGCGGGGGGCCGTTCCCCACGGAGATGAAGGGCGCGCTGGTCGAGCAGATCCGGGCCCGCGGCAACGAGTACGGCTCGACCACCGGCCGGCCCCGCCGGTGCGGCTGGTTCGACGGCGTCGTGCTGCGCTACGCCGTGCGCATCAACGGCTTCGACACGGTGGCGCTGACCAAGCTCGACGTCCTCGACCAGTGCGAGACGGTGAAGGTGTGCACGGGCTACCGCTGGCGGGGCGACATCATCACCGACTTCCCCGAGGAAGAGACGGCCATGGCCCAGCTGGAGCCGGTCTACGAGGAGATCTCGGGATGGATGAGCTCGACGGTCGGCGCCAAGAACGAGGTCGACCTGCCGGCCAAGGCGCGCCGCTATCTCGAGCGGCTCGAAGAGCTGATCGGCGTGCCCTTCTGCCTGATCTCCACCGGCGCCCAGCGCGACGAGACGATCGTGTGCGAGGACTCCCCGCTGCTGCGCTGGTATCCCTCGGTGCGCTCGAGCCTGATGTGAAGGGCCCATGGCGTTGAAGCGGATCCTCATCGTCGACGACGAGCCGGAGCTGATCGACCTGCTCCGGGAGCACTTCGAGGGCCGCTACGACGTCGACACCGCCACGTCGGGCGCCGCCGCCATCGAGCGCTTCGTCCGCCAGCGTCCCGACGTCGTCTTCCTCGACATCAACATGCCGGGCGCCAGCGGTGTCGAGGTCCTCAAGCTCCTCAAGCAGACCGACCCCGGCACTCCGGTGATCATGGTCACCGCCAACCCCGAGATCCCGGTCGCCGAGGAGTGCCTGAAGCAGGGTGCCCTGAGCTACGTGCCCAAGCCCTTCAATCTGGTCTACATGGACCACATGGCGGCCGTGGCCGTCGCACAGAAGCGCGACCCCCGGCATCGCTGAGAGCTGGGGCCCGCTCGCGCGTTGGGGGTGTGGGGGGCCATATCGGGGCCCCCCACGTCCTTCAGACCCGGACCTCGCTCGGAGACTGCGGCATCGCTTGCAGCCGCCGCGAAATGTCGTTGACGGGCTTCTGCAGCGCTGCCAGGTGCTCGACGAGCGCGCTGAAAGTCTCGACGACGCTCGTCCGCTCGGTCCGGTGGAACTCGAGGTCGCCACGCAGCTCGGCGATCTCGCGACGGGCCTCCGCCAGCTCCGTCCTCAGCCGGTCGTTGTCCTGCTCGACGACCTCCAACCGCCCGCGGAGCCGGTCCCGGTCCTCCAGGTAGGCGGGGACGAGCCGACCGATCAGATACTGGCTCTCCTCCAGCCACCGGTCGACGCGCTGTCGGCTCTCCAGGTCCTCGATGCTCTCCATGCTCGTTATGACCTCCTTGCCGGCTGGTTCGTGGTTCGTGGCGTAGCCCTCGCCGGCCGCGGCGGTCAGCCGGATGACCGCGACGCGCTGCGACGAGAGCAGCTCCCTGGAGCGTGACGCGCGACGTTCACCGAGGGGCCCGCCGGCCGGCAGGTCTCGGCGGCGTCGGTCGAGGATGACCTGGGTGCCGGCGTCGGCTTCGAACCGGGCCCGCAGGTAGTGATAGAGCGCCTCTTCAGAGGCGGAGACGACGACGAGGTAGGTACACGCGACGTGGCTCTCCACCGGTTTCAGTGAGCACGCCCCTCCAAGATGTTGTGGCCGTGGCGCACTCTAGCAACGACCTGTGGACATCCGCAAGTGAAAACTATCGACGACCCACCAGCGCGTCGACGGCCTCCACCAGATCGTTCACGTTGAACGGCTTCGTGAACGTCCGCGCGACCTGCACCTCGCCGGCCGCGTCGAGAAACTCCTGGCCGGCCACCCCGGAAATCGCAATCATCGTCGTCGGCGGCTCCATGCGGCCCAGCTCGCGCACCAGGTCGATCCCCGAGCGGCCGGGCATGAAGATGTCGGTGATGACGAGGTCCGGCTGCTGCGCCCGATAGACCCGGAGCCCTTCCCGTCCGTCGTCCGCCGTCACGACGCGATGACCGGCCTGCTCGAGCGCCTCGCGCAGCACGGCCCGCACCCCGGCGTCGTCATCGACCACGAGGACCAGAGCCATCAGCGCGGATTCTAGCAGCCCTCACGGCCGGCCGCCGGTCACCTGCCGGCCGCGCGGAACTGCCCCGCCACCGCCATGAACGTCGCGTCGCCGGGCGTCGTGCCCAGACTGGGCACCATCGCGCCGAGGTGCTGGATGCTCGGTGTCCTGGAGGCGCCGGCCAGGTCGTGGACGAGGATGATCAGCGGCCACTGCCTTTGGGAGCCGGTCTCCGGCGGAGCGATGGAGCGTGGAGAGGCGCCGCCCAAGCGCGTGATACGATTGCGCAGAGCCGTTAGCTCAGTCGGTAGAGCACCTGACTTTTAATCAGGGGGTCCTCGGTTCGATCCCGAGACGGCTCACCACTTTACGGCGCACTCAGCTTCCGATGCGCGTTCGCTTGCTGTCTCCCTGCTGTGGCGCTCGGTCTCGTTGGACGCCTGGCGCCAGGACGCCATCCAGCTCGCCGCAACCGCGCGCACGTGCTCGGGCGCGAGGTGAGCGTACCGTTGACCGTCGTCGGCGTCGAGTGACCCAGCAGCTCCTTCAGCTCGCAGAGCGACGCGCGCCGCTGGACGGCCCAGCTCGCCAACGTGTCTGCCTGGTCGTGCCAGTGTAGGTCGGTCGGCTTCGCGCGCTTGACGGCGCGCACCATCACGCGCGTGATCTGCTGTCGGATCAGGGGCGACGCCGCGGCGGGGTTCACCTACTTCGTGGCGACCTGGTTCGCGGGGTGGCCGCTCGGCAGGTCGGGCCGCGGCAGTCTGAGCGAGATCGCTCAGCACTTCGACGCCCAGCTGGTCGAGCAGATTGCGCGCCGCTGGTTGGCGTGGGTGCCCGACCCCTTGACGGTCGCCGAGCGCGCCGCGGGCTATCCCTGGCGCTTGTCGATTCACCAGGCAGAATTCAGCGACAACGTGATCTTCCATCGCACCGAGGTCCTGAATCGGGTCTACGAGGACCTCCTCCGCGATCACCTGCATCTCGGCCGCCCCGACATGCTCAAGGTCGTCTTCGATCGCCAGATCCGGCGGAACACGCCGGGGACCTTCAAGACCCGCCTGCTCCGGCAGGGGGTGGTGAGCTGTCTGAAGGTCTTCTACAAGCCGGGTGCGGCGGACCGAGGTTTGCGTGAATGACCCTCAGGACTTTAGGATTGGCCGGAGCCTGGTGCACCTGGGGTACTTGGGCACGGTCGCGTATCACGCGATCACGCGCTTCTTGAACGCGCAAGCGGTGGCGCTGGCCACCGCCTTGGACTGCTCGACTTTCGAGCGGCTGGTCACCCCCTCCATCGAGGGAGGGCAACACGTCGCCGGACTTCGGTTCGGCACCCCTCAGGTCATGCGGCTGCTGGCCGCCCTCGGGTGTGCCGGGCTCACCTTCAAGGCCTTCTCCCACGCCGAGCTGCGCGCGCTGTTGGTCGACGGCTTCGGCGCCGAGGCCGCCGACGTGACGGCCGCGCGGCTGAGCTACCAGCTCACCAAGCTGCGGGCCAAGGGCCTGCTGCGGAAGGTGGCGGGCCGGAACCGCTATACCCTGACCGATCGTGGCTATCGCGTGACGGTGTACTGCACCAAGCTACACGAGCGCCTGCTCTCGCCTACGCTCGACAGCCTCGATCGCGCCCTATGCTCCGCCCTCGTCGCTTCGTCGCATGGGTTCGATCGTGCCCTGGTCGACCTCAACACCCACTTCGATCATCTGGCCGAGCTATCCGGCCTGAAAGTCGCGGCATGAAACCCAGAGAAAATTCGCAGTTCATGGTCGTTCAGTATTCCTAGAGAGTCCGTGCAACCAGCGCCGCGCCGGCCATGAACAGTGCGGCAGCGATGATTCGCGCTGCTGTGGCAGGCGCCAGACGAAGGTGGGCGCGATGACCCACCCACACCCCGGCCCAGGCCACGGGCAGCAAGGCCGCGAGCGCGAGCCAGAGCGCGGCGGAGACGAGTAGCCCGGCGACAGCGAAGGCGACAACCCGCAATCCGACGTTGAGGATCACCATCTGCGAGATGGTAGCGCGTTGCGCATGCGGCTCGGCAATCCGGCCGGCGAGGTACATGACGTACGGTGGACCGCCCATGCCGAAGAGTGCTCCGACGAGCCCGCCCACGATGCCGGCGGGCGCCGCCCAGTACCGACTCAGTCGCCGTCGGGTTTCGCGACGGAACATCAGGTTGACGGCATAGGTGCACACGAACAGGCCGAGCGCCAGCAGGGTCGCGTCGCGCGGCAGGCGGAGGAGCAACGTGACGCCCAGGGTGAGCCCGAGGAGCGTGAAGGGCACGAGGGTCACGAGCTCTCGGGAGTCGGCCTGCCGGCGCGTGTGGAAGCCGAGCGGCAGCGCCGAGCCGAGATCGAGGAGAGCGGCCAAGGGGAGCACAAAGGCCAGAGGGAAGAGGTGGACAAGAATGGGAATCGTGATCGGCGACGCGCCGAACCCCGTGATGCCGAACACGAGGTACGCGGCGAAGATCACGAGTGGCACGAGCAGCAGCACGTCGTGAGGGCTCGTCACATCGTCACCGCCGGACACTATCAGCAGGCCGGCCCGAGATCCGAGGCACCAGCGCCGGTCACCGCAGGCGGCGCGTTCGGCCACCCCCGCTCGCCACCGGGCGCGGCTGGCCCTCGTACGGACGGGGCCGATCACCGGCTCCGTCGAGTGCGGCGCTGATCGCGGGATGCTGCTCACATGGTGGCGGGGGTTCGCGACGGACGCCCGCGCCGCGGCCGTGGGCTCGGTGCCCAGGGAGCGTCAGGTCAGGTTCATGCGGTGAAGCATCGCATTTCCGGCCTGCTCGAGGCGTCTCACGCGGCGTGACAGCACCATGAGAATGCGCCTCACCAGATCCGGTGTCTCATTCAGCAGCCTCCAGAAGTGCAAGCGGTCGACCACCAGCAGCCGCAGATCCGTCACCGCGGTGACCGTGGCTGAGCGGGGCTCCCCATCGAGCAGGCTCATCTCGCCGAAGAAGTCCCCCGGCCGTAGCGGATCGCCGACGACACCGACCGGGGTCCGCACCGACACACGCCCGTCGACGATGACGAAGAACGAATCGCCCGGTGTTCCCATCTCCGTCACGACGGTCCCAGCGGGAGTCTCGACGGTCTTCGAGATGTCAGCGATCCGACGCAGCTCATCATCAGTGCAATCGGCGAATAGCGGGACTCGCCGGAGATGCTCGATCCGAGCGTCGCCCGAGGGCATTGCAACAACGTCTCGCGTGTCTGCTTCCGCGGGACCACGCAGGGGCAAGATGTCTGGGCGATGTAAGGGCAAGATATCGTCGGGTCTACTGGGAACCTCCATCACCGCGATCCCTTCCTGTGTCCTCGAAGTCCGGCCGCAGGTAAGCCCTTCGGGCCCGCCGGGAAGCCGCCCGGGAAGCGGGGACGGGTATTGCCGACGTTAGGGCCGGAAACGGCCGAGGTCAAGCGGTTCGTTGGCCCGAGGCCGACGGGCCTCGGCGCACCCGGGATGGGCGTCTCGCCGCGCCAGTTCTGGAAAACTTTCTCCTACTTCCGGCGGAGGGAAACGGCTTTCCCATACCTTGTGACTGGCACCGTGCTTGCGTGCTTTGGACACGCAATGACCCGTCCTCGTCCCCAGCAACGACGGCCCATTGCACCGATGGCGCGCCCGCATCGGAATGACCGAGCCGAGCCGGTCCCCCATGTCCGAGTGCTGGTCGTCGACGACCACGCCGACACCCGTGAGTTGCTGTTCACGATCCTCAAGACCGAGGGGTACGAGGTCGCGCTGGCCGAGGACGGCGAGGTGGGGGTGCAGCGCTACCGCGAGCGCCCGGCCGACATCGTGTTGATGGATCTGTTCATGCCCCGCAAGGGCGGCGTCACCGCCATCCGTGAGCTGTGCGCCGAGTTTCCCGGTGTCACCATCGTCGCGATGTCCGGCGACATGGGCACCGCGTGGCACGACGCGCTAGCGGACGCCCGCACCGCCGGGGCCCGGCTGACGCTGCGCAAGCCGCTGGAGCCGTGGGTGCTGCTGCGCGCGCTCGACGGTCTCGTGGCCGCCCGCAGGACGCTGTCGGACGACGGTCTCCACCGCAGCGCCTGACGCCCGGCGGCTGGATCAGGCCGCCCGCCGCTCCTCGATCGCCTGCGCGCGGGCTTCCTCGTCGGTCCGCGGGTGGTGGAAGCGCTCGAGCGCGGCGATGGCGGTCGCGACCCGCAGGGCCGTCGTGACGACCCCGCTTCCCGCCTCCGCGACCTGCGCGACGGGCCGGCGCCGCAGGAGCCAGCCGGCCGCCACGCCGGCGCCCAGCACCGCGAGCGGGCCCCATCCCCGCCGGCGCGCCTCGCCCACCCAGCGCGCGACGGCCTCGCCCGCGACGGCGACGTCGTCCGGGCCGGGCTCCGGCGCCGCCACCCGGTCGGTGGGGGGCTCCAGCTCGCCAGGGGCCTTGGCGGTCACCGCGCCGCGCTCGGCGGCGGCGTGCTCGATCTCGGCGTTGATCTCCGCGCCCACGAGCAGCACGAAACCGGAGAGATAGAGCCACAGCATCAGCAGAATGACGCCGCCGATCGAGCCGTAGGTCGCGCCGTAATCGGCGAAGTTGGCGACGTACCAGCGCAGGCCGAGGGACATCGCCAGCCACAGCGCGAGCGCCACGACCGACCCGGGCGTCACCCAGCGCCAGTGCGTCCGCGTGGCCGGGGCGAAGTAGTAGACGAGCGCGATGCCGATCAGGACGAAGGCCATGACCACCGGCACGCTGACCACGTTCCAGACCAGGGTGAACAGCGGGCCGAGCCCCATCCGGCCGGCAAGCGCCTCGCCGATGCGCGGGCCGAACACGATCAGCACGAGCGCCGTGAGGATGAAGACGGAGAAGCCGATCGTGAGCAGGACCGCCACGAGGCGGCGCTTCCACCACGACCGCGGGTCCTCCACGTCGTAGGCGACGTTGAGCGTGTTCATCATCGAGGCCATGCCGGCCGAGGCCGCCCACAGGGCGGCCAGCACGCCGATCGAGAGCAGGCCTCCGCGGGCGCCGGCCTGGATCTCGCCGAGGGTCCTGGTCACGATCGAGGAAGCGTCCCCCGGCAACGCGTGGTTGGCGTACGCCAGCAAGCGGTCCATCAGGCCGGGCAGCGGCAGGAGGCCGAGCAGCGAGGTGAGGAACAGGAGAGTCGGGAACAGCGCGAACAGGAAGTAGTAGGCGAGCGCGGCCGCGCGGTCGGCCACTTCGTCCTTGGAGATCTCGCTCCACACGCGGCGGCCGAGCTCGCGCACGGAGAGACCACCGAGGTTCCACGGCGACGGGGCGTCGGCCATGCCCTCCTCGTTGCAGCCGGCGTGCCGTCCAGGGCCCGATTCCAGCCGATTCCGTTGACAAACGCCCGGGCGAGACGTCAGGATCGGCCGGGGGGAAGCCTTTCCATGAGCACCGGCACCGAGCAGGCACGCCTCGATCTCCTGACGATCAACACGATCCGGACGCTCTCGATGGACGCCGTGCAGGCGGCGAACTCCGGGCACCCGGGGACGCCGATGGCGCTGGCGCCCGTCGCCTACACCCTCTGGCAACGCTGCCTCCGCTTCGATCCCGACGACCCGATCTGGCCGAACCGCGACCGGTTCGTGCTCTCGGCCGGCCACGCCTCGATGCTGATCTACTCCTTGCTGCACCTCGCCTCCGTCAAGGCCGTGAACCCGCAGTACGAGCGCCTGGGCGAGCTGTCCGTCAAGCTCGACGACATCAAGCGCTTCCGCCAGCTCGACAGCAAGTGCGCGGGCCACCCGGAGTACCGGTGGACGTCGGGCATCGAGACCACGACCGGCCCGCTCGGCGCCGGCGTGGCGACGAGCGTCGGCATGGCCATCGCCGGCGCGTGGCAGGCCCGGCACTTCAACCGGCCCGGCTTCGAGATGTTCGACTACGACGTCTACGCGGTGGCCGGGGACGGCTGCATGATGGAGGGCATCTCGGGCGAGGCCGCCTCGCTGGCCGGCCACCTCAGGCTCGCCAACCTGTGCTGGATCTACGACAACAACAAGATCACGATCGAGGGTCACACCGAATGGGCCTTCAGCGAGGATGTTGCGACCCGCTTCATCGCCTACGGCTGGAATGTGACCCGGGTCGGCGACGCCAACGACCTCGAGATGCTCGAGCGCGCCCTCGAGACCTTCAAGAACGAGAAGGAGCGGCCGACGCTCATCATCGTCGACAGCCACATCGCCTGGGGCTCACCCAACAAGCAGGACACCCACGCCGCCCACGGCGAGCCCCTCGGCGAGGAGGAGATCAAGCTCACCAAGCGCAACTACGGCTGGCCGGAGAACGAGAAGTTCCTGGTGCCCGACGGCGTGCGCGAGCACTTCGCGGCCGGCCTGGGCGCTCGCGGCAAGGGTCTGCGCAAGCAATGGATGGCGCTCTACGAGCAGTACCGCGGCAAGCACCCTGACCTGGCCGACCAGCTGATCCGCATGCAGCGGCGCGAGCTGCCGGCCGGCTGGGACAAGGACCTCGCGCCGTATCCGGCCGACCCCAAGGGCGCGGCCGGCCGCGACGTCTCCGGCAAGGTGCTCAACACGCTGGCCCAGAACGTGCCGTGGCTGCTGGGCGGCTCGGCCGACCTGGCGCCGTCGACCAAGACCCGGCTGACCTTCGAGGGCGCCGGCGACTTCACGCCCCACGACCACGGCGGGCGCAACTTCCACTTCGGCATCCGCGAGCACGCCATGGGCGCCGTGCTGAACGGGCTGGCGCTCTCGAAGGTCCGCGCCTACGGCTCCGGCTTCATGATCTTCAGCGACTACATGCGGGCGCCCATCCGCCTGAGCGCCATCATGGAGATCCCGGTCATCTACATCTTCACCCACGACTCCATCGGCGTCGGCGAGGACGGCCCGACCCACCAGCCCATCGAGCACCTGGCCTCGCTACGCGCGATTCCCGGCCTCATCACGCTGCGCCCCGGCGACGCCAACGAGGTGCTGGAGGCCTGGAAGCTCGTCATGCAGCTCAAGCACGAGCCGGTGGCGCTGATCCTCTCGCGCCAGGCGATGCCGACGTTCGACCGCACGAAGTTCGGCGCCGCGTCGGGCGTGGCCAAGGGTGCGTACGTCCTGGCGGATGCGCCGGGCGGCAAGCCGGATGTGCTCCTCATGGCCACCGGCAGCGAGGTCGGCCTGGCGGTGAGCGCGTGGGAGGCGCTGGCCAGGGACGGCGTGAAGGCCCGCGTGATCAGCATGCCCTCGTGGGAGCTGTTCGACCACCAGAGCCAGGAGTACCGCGACAGCGTCCTGCCGCCGTCGGTCACCGCGCGGGTGTCGGTCGAGCAGGCCTCGACCTTCGGCTGGCACCGCTACGTGGGCACCACCGGCGAGGCCATCGGCATGACGACGTTCGGCGCCTCCGCCCCGCTCAAGGAGCTGCAGAAGAAGTTCGGGTTCACCGTCGAGGCGGTGGTGGCGGCGGCCAAGAAGCAGCTCGCGCGGGGTCGGTGACCGCCGAGCGGCCGCGCGCCGGAGGCCCGGGCACGGCCACCGCGACAGATTTACAAGCGGCCGCGCTGCCGGCACGGGGGTTGCTCTCGTATGACGCTGAACCTCGATCACGGAAGAGGGGGCAGTCATGCGAGTCAAGCACGTGATGACGAAGGATCCGAGCTCCTGTGTGCCAACCGACACGGCGCCGAGGGCGGCGAGCATCATGCGCAACGAGAACGCCGGAAGCGTTCCCGTCGTCGACAACGAACAGAACCAGAAGGTCGTCGGGATCGTCACGGATCGCGACCTCTGCATGAACGTCGTCGCCGAGGGCCGGGACCCGACGGCCGTGACGGTCGAGGCGTGCATGACGACCACGGTGGTGACCTGCACGGCCAACGACTCCCTTCAGAAGGCGACGGAGCTGATGAAGGAGAACCAGATCCGCCGCGTTCCCGTCGTCGATGACGCGGGCCGGCTCCAGGGCATCGTGTCGATCGCCGACCTGGTCAGCCGCGGCGAGATCAAGACGACGGAGACGCACGACACGCTGAAGAGGGTCTCGGCGCCGACCTCCGAGCCCAGCAAACCCCGGGCGAGGTCGAGGCGCGCCGCCTAGGCGCCCCTCAGTCGCGCGCCAGCTGCAGGGTGGCGGCCTCCTCGGTCAGGCGGCCGCCAACCGGCACGTGACGGAGCCGATGCCACACGCGGTCGACCTCGGCCAGCACGACGTCGTCGGGCTGGTGGATGTCGATGGGGTTGGCGGTGGGTACCCAGCACGGCCGCCCGGTGACCCAGAACACCTCCGTGCGATTGCCCTCGGGGTCGAAGAAGTAGCAGCCGATGGCGCTCGCGTGATTGACGACGCCCTCGATACGGTATCCCTCGGCCACCAGCCGGCGGTGGAAGGCGCGGAGGTCGTCGAGGCTGTCGACGCCCAGCGAGATCTGCTGGATGAGATGGGGATCGTCCGCCGACGGGCGGCCGCGCATCAGCGCGATCTCGTGGTCGACGGCGGCCGGGTCCGCGCTGAGGAAGACGGCGCCGGCGCGCCAGTTCTGCTTGGTCACGTGCATGCCCAGCAGATCACGGTAGAAGGCGACCATCCGCTCCAGGTTGCGCACGTAGATGCCGACGTGTCCGAGCCTCGTGACCCGTGCCATGGCGTCCCCCTGCGTGTCTGCGTGGGCACCGCTGACGGCCGACACTCGAGCGTGGTGGGAGTCTACTCAACCCCACCGACGTGAGCAACAACCCGGCCGCCCTGGACGTCGCGGAGGGCCGAAGGAGACGTCGCGCACTCCGGCAGCGACGAGCGCGGTCGTGGCGGCCACCCGTGGTCTCAGGCGCCGGCGGGCGCCTCGCCGCCGAGGTACATGCGCCGTACCTCCGGGTTGGCGAGCAGGTCGCGGCCGGTGCCCTCGAAGCGGTTGCGGCCCAGCTCGAGCACGTAGCCGCGGTCGGAGATCTCGAGCGCGCGGGCGGCGTTCTGCTCGACCAGCATGACCGTGAGACCGCCCCCGGCCAGCTCCCCGATCTTGTCGAAGACCTCGTCGACGAACCGGGGGCTGAGGCCGAGCGAGGGCTCGTCGAGCATCATCATGCGGGGGCGCATCATGAGGGCGCGGCCCATGGCGAGCATCTGCTGCTCGCCGCCGCTCAGCGTGCCGGCCATCTGCCGGAGGCGCTCGCCGAGGCGCGGGAACAGCGAGAAGACGTAGTCCATCGACTGCTGGATCTTCGTCCGTTCGCGCTCGAGGTAGGCGCCCATCTCGAGGTTCTCCCGGACGGTCATCTGGGTGAACACCACGCGGCCCTGGGGCACGTAGCCGAGGCCGAGGCCCAGCACGCGGTTGGGGCGCTGGCCGATCAGGCTCTTGCCGTCGAAGACGATCTCGCCGCCGAGATGGGTGATGAACCCCATGATGACTTTGAACGCCGTGGACTTGCCGGCACCGTTGGGGCCGATCACGGACACGACCTCGCCCGGGTCGACGCGCAGCGAGACGCCGTGCAGGATCTGGATCGACCCGTAGCCGGCCTCGACGTCGCGCAACTCGAGCAGGGCCATCAGCGCTGCCGCCGCCGGCCGAAGTACGCGTCGATGACCCGCTCGTCGTGCCGGATCTCGGCGGGCGGACCCTCGGCGATCTTCACGCCGTAGTCCATCACGAAGATCCGCTCGCAGTGGTTCATGATCACGTTCATGTCGTGCTCGACGATGAGGATCGTCTTGCCGCGCTCCTGGAGCCGGTGGATGTGGTCGAGCAGGTGCTGGAGCAGCGTGCGGTTGACCCCGGCGGCCGGCTCGTCGAGCAGGATGAGGTCGGGATCGGTCATGAGCGCGCGGGCGAACTCCAGCAGCTTCTGCTGGCCGTACGACAGCCGGCCGCCGTATTCGGTGCGCAGGTGGGTGAGATTCACCAGCGCCAGCAGCTCCTCGGCGCGGGCGCGGGCGGCGCGGTCGGGCACGGCGAGCGCGGTCACGGACAGCATGTTCTCGAACACCGTCATCTCCCGGAAGACGCGGGTGATCTGGAACGTGCGGGTGATGCCCCGGTGGAACACCTGGAATGGCTTGAGCCCCGCGATGTCGTCGCCCAGGTAGAGCACCTGACCGGCATCGGGGGTCACGACCCCGGTCAGGAGGTTGAAGGTCGTGGTCTTGCCGGAGCCATTGGGGCCGATGAGGCCGGAGATCTTGCCGCGGGGGACGGCGAAGCTGCAGCCGTCCACGGCCCGTACCCCGCCGAACGCCTTGCGTAGGTCCCGCACGTCGAGCGCGATGGCGCCGGGCGTCTCGCTCGTCAATGGACCATCCCCTTGCGGACCCAGCCCCGGTCGATGGCGAAGCCGATGAGGCCGCGGGGCATGAAGCGGGCGACGACGATGATGAAGAGGCCGTAGGCGATGAGGTGCGCCGAGGGGAAGTTCACCCACGTCAGCTCCTGGGCCGTGTAGAGCACGACGGCGCCCAGGATCGGGCCGGCGACCGTGCCCTTGCCCCCGAGCATCGACATGAGCGCCATGGCGATCGTGATCTGCACGAAGAACACCGACGGCGGGTCGATGTAGAGGACCTTGTAGGCCTGGATGCCACCCGCCACCGCTGGGAACACGGCCGACAGCGTGAACGCCGCCAGCTTGTAGCGGGTGGCGTCGATGCCGAGCGCCTCGGCCGCCCCCTCGTCCTCGCGGATGGCGTTGAGGCGGATGCCGAACCGCGAGTGGCCGACGACGTAGCAGACGACGGCGGTCAGCAGCATGCACGCCAGCATCGCGTAGTAGGTCGGCATCGACGTCTCGGCGCTGGGCAGGCTGATGCCGAGGCCGCCGTGGGTCAGGCCGTCCCAGACGGTGGCGATGACGCGGGTCCCCTCGGCCGCCCCCAGCATGGCGATCGCGAAGTACGGTCCCTTGAGACGCAGCACCGGGTAGCCGATCATCACCGCCACCACCGCGGCCACCACCGCCCCGACGCCGAGCGAGGCCAGCCAGTGCCAGCGGTAGTCCGCGACCAGGATCGCGCAGGCGTAGGCCCCGATGCCGTAGAACGCCACGTGGCCGAACGACGTGTAGCCGGTGAAGCCGCTGATGATGTTCCAGGAGAGCGCCAGCACCACGTACATCATCGTGAAGAGCACGAACGAGCGCAGATAGACGCTGAGCCCGTACGGCAGCAGCGCCAGACCGAGCACGACGAGGCCGAGGAGGACGAGGTTGCGGATGTGCTCGCGCCGCGCCACCAGACCGGCTCAGCCTTCCTTGACGCCCATGAGGCCGCCGGGGCGGATCAGCAGCACGAAGATCATCAGGCCGTAGGCGGCCAGCTCGACCATCGCGGTGCCGTTGGGGACCATTAGCGACACGAGGTTCTCGAGCACGGCCAGCATCAGGCCCCCGATCAGCGCGCCGACGTAGTGCCCGCGCCCGCCCAGGATGATGATGGCGAACGCCTGGAGGGTGTAGAGCACTCCGGTCTCGGGGTTGAAGCCGAACTGGATCGACACCAGGGCCCCGCCCGCCACGGCCAGCGCCGTGGCGAGGCCGGTCGTGATCAGGTAGATCCGGCGCACGTCGATCCCGCACACCATGGCGACCTCGGCGTTCAGCGCGGTGGCCCGCACCGCCTTGCCGAGGCGCGAGCGCTTGAGGAACAGGAAGACGCCGAGCGTGATCACCACCGCCATCGCGAAGCTGATCACGCGGTTCTGGCCGATCGCGATGGTGGAGGTGAGCTGCACGGTGCCGGGGGCGTAAGGGATCGTGCGGAAGTCGGTCGTGAATATCAGCTCGGCGGAGTAGATCATCACCAGGCCGAGGCCGAAGGTGACGAGAAGCGAGGTCAGCTCGGGCTGGCCCACGACGGCGTCCAGCAACACCCGCTGCAACGCCATGCCGAACAGGAAGGCCAGGGGCAGCGTGAACGCCAGGGCGAGCAGCGGATCGACCCCCAGGTAAAAGAAGGCCACCCACGTGAGATAGGCGCCCATCATCACCATCTCGCCGTGAGCGGCGTTGATGATGCGCATCACGCCGAAGATCAGCGTGAGCCCGACCGCGAACATGGCGTAGACGCCGCCCTGCATGAGCCCGCCGAGGACCACGGCGGCCAGGTAGGAGAGCCAGGCCGCGTCGCCCCGCGCGGTCCCCGCCCCCACGCCGACCACGAAGGGAAGGGCGTAGGCGCACGCGAGGAACGCGGCCAGGAGGTAGAGGCTCCGGACGTCGCTGCGTTCCATCGGTCACGGGCTCCGGGGCGGCGTTCGGGCCGGGCGGGCAGCGAAAGGCCGGGAGCGCTCACGCCACTCCCGGCCCTCCGGACGGATCGGCCGCTCGACTGGTGGAGCTACCGCCTGCTCCAGTCGGGCATCGGCAGCTCGGGCTTCGTCTCCGCCCATTTCTCGGGCCACACGACCTTGCGCTGGCCCCGGAGAATCTGGAAGGTCAGCCCCTCGTGGTTGTTCATGCCCTTGGCGTCGACCTTGTAGCGGCCGAAGACGGAGTGCACCTCGATCGTGGACAGGGCCTCGCGCAGCTTCTCGTTGTCGAAGCTGCCCGCCTTCTTGAGCGCCGCCTCGGTGACCTGGAGCGCGCCGTACGCGTTCCCGGCGTGATAGTTCGGCTTCTCGCCGTACCGCTTCTCGTAGGCCTCGATGAACTCCTTCATGCCGGGGTGCTTGAGGATGTGGGGGAGCGGCTCCCACTGGCTGTAGCCAAGGACGTACTCGGCCGTGGTGCCGAGCTGCTCGGGGAAATTGGGCAGCCCCGGCCCGACCGTGCTCGCAAAGAGCTTGAGGTTGATGTTCTGCTCGCGCAGCTGCCGGAGCTGGGCGGCAGCGTCGGCGAAGTAGCTGTTGGAGAAGATGGCCTCGGCACCGTTCGCCCGGATCTTCTGGAGCAGCGCGGTGAAATCGGTCTGCTTGAGCGGGTAGTTCTCCTCGACGACGATCGCGATGCCGAGCTTGGCCGCCCACTCCTTGGCGCCCTTGCCCGACTGGCGGGGGAAGAGGCTGTCCTCGCCGATGACGGCCGCCTTCTTCACGCCGATCTGCTTGGCCAGATGGGCGGCGCCCTTCTGGTAGTTCTCGGCGACGTCCACGATGTTGAAGATGTACTTGCGGCCCTTCTCCCAGATCGGCGTCGACGCCGCCCCGTAGGCCACGAATGGCATCTTGTAGCGCTCGTTGACGTTGGCGACCGCCTCGGTGATGCCGCTCGAGTACGGCGCCAGCAGCAAATCGACCTTGTCCTCGGTGATCAGCTTCTCGTAGAGCTTGATGGCGGTCTGGGTGTCTGACTTGTCGTCGAGCAGGATCAGCTTGATCTTGTGACCCAGCAGGCCGCCGCGGCCGTTGACGTCGTCGACCCACAGCTTGATCGAGTTCACCTGCCGGCCGGCCGGCTCGGCATAGCGTCCGGTCTGCGAGATGGCCCCGCCGACCAGCACCTCGTTGTCGGGTCGATGATGGGCTGCGGCCGTCCCGGCGCCGAGCAGGAGGATGGTCGCCAGAGTCGCGACGAGCGTTTGCAGTGTTGTCATGTCCCCTCCCTCGAGGTTGGAGATCGCCTACTTGAGCCGCGGGTCGAGCGCGTCGCGCAGGCCGTCGCCGAACAGGTTGAAGCCGAGCACGGTGACGAAGATGGCCAGGCCGGGGAAGAGCGACAGCCACATGTTGGCCTGGATGAACGCGACGTTGGCCTTGAGATCCCAGCCCCAGCTCGGCGTGGGCGGCTGGGTGCCGAGGCCCAGGAACGACAGCGTGGCCTCCACGATGATGGACGTCGCGATGCCGAGGGTGGTGGTCACGATGATCGGGGCCAGGCAGTTCGGCAGCACGTGGCGGAACAGGATCCACGGGTCCCGCACGCCGAGCGCCCGGCAGGCCTCGACGTACTCCTTCTCCTTGATCGACAGCACGCTGCCCCGCACCAGCCGCGCGTAGATCGGGATGCGGACGATGGCGATGGCGCCGGTGACCTTCATGGTGCCGATCAGCCCGGCCGTGGGCGTGAAGATGACCATCAGGATGATGGCGAGCAGGTAGATCGGGAAGGCGAGGATCAGGTCCATCACCCGCATGATGGAGGTATCGACCCGGCCCCCGTAGAAGCCGGCGATCAGGCCGAACGGCACGCCGACGAACAGCGCGAGCAGCACCGACGACACCCCCACCAGCAGCGAGATCCGCGTGCCGTGGATGACCCGGCTCAGCATGTCGCGCCCCAGCTGGTCCGTGCCCAGCGGATGGTCCCAGCTCGGCCGGGCGAAGGTGCGCGTGTGATCGCTGGCGATCGGGCTCAGGGGGGCCAGCACGTCCGCGAAGAGCGCCACCACCAGCAGGACGGCGACGATGCCCGCGCCCACCAGCGCGGTCATGCTGCGCCGGAGCCGGCGCAGCCCCTGCACCAGCGGCGATTCGGAAGGCCTGGCACGCGCCGCCCAGGCGGCGTCCCGGGCCACCGGGAGATCGGCCTCGCCGACACTTCCGCCGCTGATCGGCCGTGACCCCGTCCGTGCGTCGCTGCCGTCCGTCATGGGCTCCTCAGGCGTACCGGATGCGGGGATCCAGGAAGGTGTAGGTCAGGTCCACCACGAGGTTCATGACCACGAAGGCGAGCGCCGTCAGCAGGGCGAAGCCCTGCACCTGCTGGTAGTCGCGCGCGATGATCGCGTCGATGCCGAAGGTGCCCAGTCCCGGCATGGCGAAGAGCGTCTCCACCACGATCGCGCCGCCGATGAGGAAACCGACCTGGAGCCCCATCACGGTCACGGTGGGGATCAGCGCGTTCTTGAGCGCGTGCTTGAACACGATCGGGCGCTCGGACAGGCCCTTGGCCCGCGCCGTGGTGACGTACTCGGTGCGGATGACCTCCAGCATGCTGGCGCGGAGCAGGCGCGTGAGGATGGCGGCCCGCCCCACGCCCAGGGCGATGGCGGGCAGGAACACGTGCTGGAGGTTGCCCCAGAAGCTCGACCCGCAGACCATGGTCGGACAGGTGCCGGGCAGGTACACCCAGCCCGAGCTGGGAAGCAGCCCGCCGAGGCCGATGGAGAAGACCAGGAGCAGGAGGACGCCGATGAAGAACTCGGGGATGGAGACGCCGATCATGGCCACCGAGGTGGCCGTGTAGTCGGCCCAGGTGTTCTGGCGCAGGGCGCCGATGATGGCGGCCGGAATCGCGATGGCCAGGGCCACCCCCATGGACAGCACGATCAGCTCCAGGGTCACCGGCAGGCGGATGAGCACGTCCTGGAGCACCGGACGCCCGGTGAGGATCGAGGCGCCCCAGTCACCCTGCACGAGCTTGCCCAGCCAGATCGCGTACTGGACCACGATCGGCTTGTTCAGCCCATACTCCTCCCGCGCCTTGATCGCGTCCTCCTCGGTGTAGGCGTCGCCGAGGACCGACACGACGGGGTCGCCGGGGACCGACCGCATCATCACGAACACCACGAAGGTGATCATGAGGACCGTCGGCACGATCTGCAGCAGCCGTCTCAGGATGTAGGTCCGCATCCCCGGCGCCCGCGCCGCCTACTTGTCGAGCCACACCTTGTGGTAGTGAACCTCGAACTCGGCGTTGTACACGTAATCTTTCATCCACGGCTGCGCGACCATGAAGAATGGCGATCCCGAGATCGTGTTCCAGTACAGCTTGTCGGCCATGTATTCGAGAAATTCCTTCGCGAGCGCCTTGCGCTTGACGGGGTCCAGCTCCTTCGCGTACCGGGTGAAGTAGTCGTCGACCTTCGTGTCGGTATGGCGCGGGTGGCTCCACGCGGACGACTTGGTCGACACGTACGCGCTCGCGAGATAGCCGTTGCTGTCGATGGTCAGCAGGGACAGGAGATCCTCGACGTACATGTCCCAGGGGCCGTCCCCCAGCGTCGTGTTCATCCAGGAGACCTTGTCCACGAGCCGGATGTTCGCGGTCACGCCGATGCGCGCCAGCTGCTCCTTGATGACCGTGGCGATGACGTTGAACACGCTCTTCTCGGTGTTCGTCATCAGCTCCAGGGTCAGCGGCTTCGACGGACCCCAGCCCGCCTCGGCGAGCAGGGCCTTGGCCTTGGCCTGGTCGTGGGGGCACAGGTGGTTCACGTTGACCGACTCCAGGGTGCCCGGGGGCGCCATCCCGACCCAGGGGGTCGCCTGGCCCTTGAAGGCGATCTTCACGATCTCCTGCCGGTCGATGCCGTAGCAGCCGATCGCCTTGCGCACCCGGAGATCGCCGAAGATCGGGTGCGGAACGCGGTCCGGCGACATCGGCTTGCCGTCCTTCGGGATGGTGACCTTCATCGCCGCCATCATCGGCGTCGTCTCTTTGCCGGTCAGGATCTGGGCCTTCGGGTTCTGCGCCTTCATCGTGTCGACGTGCTCGGGCGAGAAGGAGGCGATGAAGTCGATCTCGCCGGCCTTGAACGCCGCCATCTCGGTGACCGGGTCCTTGATCACCCGGACGATCACCTTGTCGAGGTAGGGGAGCCCGGGCACGAAGTACTTGTCGAACCGCTCCATCGCCAGGTGGCTGCCCTTCACCCACTCGACGTACTTGAACGGACCGCAGCCGACGATCGCCCCCGGCTTGCCCTGCTTGCGGTCGTCGACGGTGAACTTCTGGAGGGAGGCCGGCGAGAGGAGGATCAGGCCCGTCCGGTACGCGGAGAGCATGTGCAGGAAGAAGGCGTAGGGGTGCTTGAGCCGGACCTGGAGCGTCTGCGGGTCCACCACCTCGACGCTGTGGACCGGCTCGTAGAAGGGCCGCATGCCGGACTTGGTGGCCGGGTCTCTCATGCGGTCGATGTTGAACTTGACCGCGGCGGCATCGACCGGCGTGCCGTCGTGGAAGACGACGTTCCTGCGGAGCTTGAAGGTGTAGAGCAGGCCGTCGGTCGAGGTCGTCCACGACTCGGCGGCATCGCCCACGAACTTGCCGTCGGGCGTGAGGTTGGTGAGGCTGCAGCCGACGTTCATGGCGACCCACATCATTTCGTAGCCGGGGGCGGTGTGGAAGTCGAGGTTGGCGATCTCGTTGCCGTAAGAGACGCGCAGCGTGCCGCCCCGCTTCGGTGCCTGCGCTTCGGCGGGTGGCGGGAGGGTGAGGCTTGCGGCGACGGCGAGCGCGAGGACGGCGGCGAGTGACCTGGGGAAAGTTCGTAGGCGCATAGCGTCTTCCCTCCCTACGTGGTCTCAGGCTGAGCGGGACTGTCGAGAGCGACGGCCACGACGATTGCGCGACACTGTACAGCAATCCCGTCCTGTCAACAACAGCCCGTGCCGGCTGTCAGTTCCCCGCGTCGGGGGGTCGGGGCACACCGGGCCGTGGGGGGTGGGGGGGCAGGTCAGGGACCCCCTCCGCTCACAGAAAGCGGCGGTTCTTGCGCTCGTCGGGCGGGTCGAGGCCGAGCGCGATCAGCTTGCGGTCGACGTAGGCCTTGTAGGCCTCGCGGATCTCGGCGTTGCCCACAGACTTGAGCCCCCACTGGATGAAGCGGGGAGCGTTCCGGGAGTCGGAGCGGCCAAACATGTCGAGCCCGGCCGGGTACCACTTGCCGAGCAGGTGCTGGACCAGCGCCCGACCTCGCGGCTCCGCGCAGATCTGCCGCAGGAAGTGATAGCCCATCTCGGAGTGCCCGACCTCGTCGCGCTCGACCGTCGCCGACATCTTGGCCAGCGGCACGTAGGACGACTCGCGCCAGTCGCGGGCGTGGAAGGCGCCGTTGAGGTCGACCAGGAAGTGGAACAACGCGTCGTCGGCCCACGTCTCGCGGGGCAGGTGGAAGGTGTAGTGCACGTAGGGCACGTCGCGCAGCGCGAAGTCGCGCTCGAGGCCGACGGCCAGGCGATGGAACATGATCGCGTGCTTCAGCTCCTCGGCCAGGTACTCGGCCTTGAGCAGCTTGGACTCGGCGTCGGGGAAGATGGCCTCGGCCAGGTCCAGGCAGGTGGCCATCAGGCCCAGGAAGCTCTTGTTGCCGGCCCGCTCGCCCTCGTGGCGGAGCATCTTGAGGAGCAGCTCGCGGTACTCCGCCGGCAGCGGCTCGCCCTCGTCGAACCGGTGGGCCGGCCGGCCCGCCGGCGGCGTGAACTGCGGCAGGGGATCGCCGTGCGCGTAGAGCCGCCGCCAGAACGGCCACAGCTCGGTCCGTCCCCGCCGCTCGGCATCCTCGATGACGCTCGTCTCGTGGTCCGTGTTCCCCATCACACCGGGTCTCCGTGGCGGCGCCGGGCCGCCTCCCATCGCGCGGCGTCGAGCCCGCGGGTGACCTCGCGCTGGTGACCGCACGGACAGCCGAGCAGCCCCGTCGCGTAGAGGTCGAACTGCTGCTCGACGAGCGCCGCCGCCATGTCCGGCAGCAGGCGGTCGCCGACGTTGCCGACCATGCGCCCGCACCTGCCGCACAGGAGCCGATAGTACGTGCCGTAGGTTGCCGGCCGGTCAAGTGCGATGCCGACGCGCCCGTACGCGGCCCGGATCTCCTCCACGATGTCGCTCACGCGGTCTCCATCCGCCGCCGCACCTCCTCGCGCAGCACAGCCTTGCCCATCTTGCCCAGGGCCGTCAGCGGCAGCCGCTCGTGCGGCTCGGCCCGATAGTACCCCCGGATCGTGTCCGAGCCGCGCGCCTGCAGCTCACCCCCCCTCGCCGGGGGTACCGCGAGGCCGGCGTCGTCGGCGACCCGGATCTCTCGGCGCCCGGGGGACCGGCTGGCCACCTCTCGGGATCGCGCAAGGCTAGGCGCCTGGGCGTGCGCCCCCGGCGTGTGGCATCGTGTTTGTATTGTGTGCGAGAGGAGGTGCGTCATGAAAATGCTCATCGTTGCCTGGATCATCGCCCTGCTCGCCGGGTGCGCGACCACACCATCTCCCGCGCCGGCCGCGGGGACGCAGACGTTCACCGGCGAGGTCTGGAGCTGGGACGACCGGGAGTCGACCGTGACGCTGGTCCAGGGTGGCCAGCACATCCGGGTCAAGACCACGCCCGACCAGGTCCGCGGGCTGCGCCTTCACGAGCGGGTGCGCGTCACGGGAACCCCGGCGCCGCCGGCCGACCTCGTCGTGACCCTCGGCCCCGTCGGCCCGGTCAACCCGGTGCCAAAGGGTCAGCCCGAAGTGGTGGAGCTCAAGGGTACCGTGACGTCGGCCGACCCCAACGGACGGATCGCCGTCGGCTCCGCCCGTGGTCCGATCCACCTGTGGGGCGCCGCCGGCGCCGACAAGCGCTTCCCCGCGGGCGCGCCGGTGACCGTGTGGATGAGCGTGCAGCCGGTCGATCTGGTGCCCGCCGCCACGCCCGCCACGCCGGCCCCGGCGCCCGTCACCGCGCCGGCGGCATCACCGTCGAGCGAGCCGGGCGATCACGCCGTCGTCACGGGCCGCATCATCGGGATCAACCCCGGCGGCGTGCTCGTCGTGGAGTCGCCGACCGGCCCCATCCAGGTGCTCGCGGCCGACGGGACGCGCTACAAGGTAGGTGACTGGATCCTGGTCCGCACGACGGTGCGCACCGCTGCGTAACCTTTACCAACCACGAGACGGAGGCCGGCCGCGCGGCGCCTCCCGGAGGATCCTCATGCGCTCACGGCTGCGCTCGCGGTCGCGGACGTCCGTGGTCGGCGTGCTCCTGGTGGCGGTGGCCTGGACGGGCCCGGCGCTCGGGCAGGAGCTGGACGGCACGCTCAAGAAGATCAAGACCTCGGGAACGTTCGCGATCGGGTACCGGGAGTCCTCGCCGCCGTTCTCGTTCGTCGGCCAGGACAAGCGGCCGGTGGGCTATTCCATCGACCTGTGCCTCCACGTCGCCGGCGCCATCCAGAGGCAGCTCGGGCTGGCGGACCTCAAGCTCGGCTGGGTGCCGGTGACGCCGGAGACACGGATTTCGGCGGTGGTGCGGGGCACCGTGGACATCGAGTGCGGCTCCACCACGGCCAGCCTGTCGCGCCAGGAGCAGGTGGACTTCAGCCTGATGACGTTCGTGGACGGCGGCAGTCTCATGACCACCGCGGCCGGGACGCTGCGCGGCCTCGGCGAGCTGGGCAACCAGCGGATCGGCGTCGTTCGCGGCACCACGACGGAGAAGGCCCTGACGGCGTTCCTGGCCAAGGAGGGCGTCAAGGTGCAGATGGTCAACGTCAAGGACCACGCCGAGGGGCTGGCGGCTCTGCAGGCGCGCAGGATCGACGCCTACGCGTCGGACCGGGGGATCCTGCTGGGCCTGGCCCTCACCACGGGCGACCCACGCCGTTTCGCCGTGGCCAACGTGCTGTTCTCCTACGAGCCGTACGCACTGATGCTGCGCCGCAACGACGCCGCGTTCCGGCTGGCCGTCAACCGGGCGCTGGCCGAGCTCTATCGCTCGGGCAAGGTCTCGGCGCTCTACGACCGGTGGTTCGGCACGTTCGGCAAGCCCAATCCGGCGCTGCAGTCGATGTACCTGCTGAACGGGTTGCCGGAGTAGGCGCCGCTCACTCCGGCCCGGCAAGAGCCACGTCAGGGCGGGCCACCCGCCGGGACCATCGCGCTCGCGCGTCGAGCGCTACAGGGGCAGCCCAAGCTCGCGCGCCGCCTGAATCTGCGCCGTGTCGAGGCTGAGGAAGCCCGACGGCCATCCCCGACGAGCGCCTGGCCGACCTCGCCGCGTACGACTCGCACCCGAATCCACGACCTGAGCCGCCGCGGCGGCCCCGCGGGCGTGCTACGATCTCGCCGCTGCCGGGCCGTCCGCCGCGCAGGGGGAGGTCAGCGCCCGATGGTCCTCGACCATACACGCTTCGCCGACGTCGTGGTGGTCGCGCCCCGGGGGCGCATCGACCACGCGACGTCGGAGGGCGTTCGCGAGGCGCTGGCGCCGTTCCTGGCGCGCTGCACCGCCGACGGAGACCGCGTCGTCCTCGACCTGGCCGGCGTGGAGTACATCAGCAGCGCCGGCCTGCGCGTGCTCATGCTGGCCGCCAAGCAGGCCAGGGTCCAGCAGGGGTTCTTCGCCGTGGCGGCCGCCCAGCCGCTCGTCCTCGAGATCCTCGAGATCAGCAAGTTCACGCTCGTCCTCCGCACCCTGCCCACGGTGCGCGACGCGGTGACCGCGGCGTCGCCGGCGGGGCTGGCGGCCTTCGAGCGAGGCTGAGGCGGCGTGCGCGTCCGGTTCTGGGGCACGCGCGGCTCCATCCCCACGCCCATGACGGCGGCGGCGCTCAAGGGCAAGCTGATCGCCGCGCTGGGCCAGGCCGGCGGCCGCCGCTTCGACACGCCGGCCGCGATCGAGGCATTCGTCGAGCAGGAGCTGGACTTCACGGTGCGCCACACCTTCGGCGGCGACTCCTCGTGCGTGCAGCTGGACTGGGGGGGCGACGAGTACGTGCTGTGCGACATGGGCAGCGGCGCCCGCGTCTTCGGCAACCACGTGCTGGCTGCGCGCCGCGGCGTGCCCGCCGTGTACCACGTGTTCATGTCCCACACGCACTGGGACCACATCGCGGGGTTCCCGTTCTTCCTGCCGGCCTACATCCCCGGCAACACCATCCACGTCTACGGCTGCCACGCTTGGCTCGAAGAGGCCTTCCGGCGCCAGCACGGCGCGCCCTCGTTCCCGGTGGAGTGGGCCCGGCTGGGGGCGGACATCCGCTTCGTGACGCTCGAGCCCGGCCGCCCGTACGAGCTGGGGGGCTTCCGGGTGAGCGCCCGGCGCCAGCACCACACGGGCGATTCCTACGGCTACCGCTTCGAGCGGGAGGGCCGCGTGGTCGTCTACTCCACCGACTCCGAGCACAAGCTGGACGACCCCGCCCAGGCCACCGCCTTCGCGGAGTTCTTCCGCGACGCCGACCTCGTGATCTTCGACGCCCAGTACTCGCTGGCCGAGGCGATCTCGATCAAGGAGGACTGGGGGCACTCGAGCAACGTGGTGGGCGTCGAGCTCTGCCAGATGGCCCGGGCCCGGCACCTGTGCATGTTCCACCACGAGCCCACCTGGGACGACGAGAAGATCGCCGCCGTCCTGGCCGAGACGCGGCGGCTCGAGGAGATCACCCGCGGCGATCACGCGGTGCGGGTATCGGCCGCCTGGGACGGGATGGAGATCGATCTCTAGCCCATGACGCGGGCGCGCCCCGAGTCCGGAGTCGGGCGGTCCGCACGCCTCCGGCACGGCCGGCTGCTCGGGGGCGCGCTGCTGGCCGCACTGCTGTTGCTCGACTTCGTGCCCGACGTCCTCTGGCTCGGTAGCCCGCGCATCATGTGGTTCGACCTCTGCCAGTGGCTGGCGCCGCGGCCACGGCTGTCGGACCAGATCGTCATCGTGGAGGTGGACGAGCGGAGCCTCACCCGCCGCGGGCAGTGGCCGTGGCCCCGGACGCTCCTCGCTGACCTCGTGGATCAGATTGCCGTGGCCGGGCCGGCCGTGATCGGCCTCGGGTTCGTGATGTCCGAGCCCGACCGCCTGTCGCCGAACCGCCTGCCCGACCTGATTCGCTCCATCGACCCCGACCTCGCCGCGCGACTGGCCGCCTTGCCGAGCAACGAGGTGATCCTGGCCGGGGCGCTGCGCGGCCGGCCCGTGGTGCTCGGCGTCGTGGGCGTGGCCGGCGGCGGCGGCGCTGGGTCGGGCGCGCCCGAACGAACCACGCCGGTGCGGGTGGTCGGCGCAGATCCGATGCCGTTCCTGCCGCGTTTCGGCGCCACGCTGCGCAGCGTGGACACGATCGACCGGGCCGCCTCCGGCCACGGCCTGCTCGACGTCCCGCTCGATGGCGGCGTCGTCCGGCGGGTGCCGACCGTCGTCCGTGTTGGCGACCTGATCACGCCGGCCTTCGGGCTCGAGCTGCTCCGGGTGGCGCGCCGGCAGCCCGGCTTCGCCCTTGCCGCCGGAGCCGACGGCATCGCCGGCGTGCAGGTGGCGGATCTGGTCGTCGCCACCAACCCCGACGGCTCGGTGTGGCTGCGCTACGCGCGACCCACGCCCGACCGATTCGTGTCCGCCGCCGACGTCCTGGACGGCGTCACCGTTCGCGACGTCTTCGCGGGCAAGCTGGTGCTCGTCGGCGTCACCGCCCTGGCCGTGGGCGACCGCCCGGTGGTCGCCGGCGGCGGCCGCCGCAACGGCGTGGAGATCCACGCCGAGCTGATCGACAGCGTCCTCGAAGGTGCGCTGCTCGCGCGGCCGTGGTGGGCGTGGGGCGCGGAGCGGCTGTTCCTGCTCGCCGGCGGCGTCGTCGTGATCCTCACGGTTCCCATCTGGCGCGCCCGGGCCACCCTGGCCGTCCTCCTGCCGCTGCTCGCGCTCGCCGGCGGCGGCAGCCTCGCCCTGTATCACTGGCGCCTCCTGCTGCTCGACGCCGCCACGCCGTCGCTGCGCCTGATCGTGCTCTTCGGGGCCATGCTCGGCGTGGCGTTGGCGGAGGCCGAGCGGCAGCGGCGCGCGCTCCGGCGGCAGGTGGAGCAGCAGCGTGAGGCCGCGGCCCGGGTGGAGGGCGAGCTGTCGGCAGCCCGGGAGATCCAGATGAAGAGCCTGCCCAGGCCCGCCAACGTGCTGGCCGGCGAGACACGGCTCGACCTCGATGCCGTGCTGGAGCCTGCCCGCGAGGTCGGCGGCGACCTCTACGATTTCTTCCGGCTGGACGGTGACCGTTTCTTCCTCCTGCTCGGCGACGTCACCGGCAAGGGGGTGCCCGCCAGCCTGTTCATGGCCGTGAGCAAGGCTCTCTACAAGAGCACGGCGCTGCGGCGCGGAGCGTCGGTGGCCACGATGATGCGCGAGGCCAACGGCGAGATCTCGCGGGACAACTCCGGAGCGCAGTTCGTGACCATGTTCGCGGCCGTGCTCGACCTCGCCGCCGGCACGCTCGAGTACTGCAACGCGGGCCACGACCCGCCGTACGTCATCCCCAGGGACCACGGGCCGCTCTCCCGGCTCGCCGGGGGCCACGGGGTCCCGCTGTGCGTTGACGAGGCGTTCGCGTACGAGGCGGCGCGGATCGCCCTGCGGCCCGGCGACACGCTGTGCCTGGTGACCGACGGCGTGACCGAGGCCGCCAACGCCGCCGGCGAGTGGTACGGCCGGGCGAGGCTGGAGGCGCTGCTGGCGGCGATCCCGGCGGGGGCCGGCGCCAAGGCGTTCGTCACCGCCATCCGGGCGGACGTGAACCGGTTCGTGGCGGGCGCCGAGCCGGCGGACGACCTCGCCATCATGGTGCTGCGCTGGGACGGCGCGCCGAAAGCCCGGTCAGGCTAGCGGACGGTGATCTCCACGCGGCGATTGCGCGGCTCCACCACCTCGTCCTCCGTCGGGACGAGCGGCTCGCGCTCGCCGCGCCCGGCCACCTGGATCTTGTCGGCCGCGATGCCGCGCCCGATCAGGTCGGTGCGAACCCGCTCGGCGCGCCGCCGGGAGAGCGCGTCGTTGTACTCGAGGGTTCCCTGCCGATCCGTGTGGCCGACCACGACGACCTCGGGGTCCGAGCGCCCGGCGATCTCCGCGAAGAGCTTTACGATCTCGCCCTTCGACTCGGGCGTCAGCTCGTCGCTGTTGCCCATGAAGTAGAGCAGGAACGTCACCGGCCGTGACGGCAAGGCGTCCAGCGCCGGCCCGAACGTCCGGCGGACCTCCTCGGCGGTGGTGCGCCCGGCGTCCAGCCGGCCTTGCTGCGTCACGCTCGCGGTGGCGTGGGGCTGGTCCAGCGTGAGCTGCCGGCCCTCGTGCGTGACGGTCAGCGCGCCGGCCGTGCCGTCCCGGGCCGGCAAGAGGACGACTAGGTCGTCCCGCGCGGGGGACGGCGCCGGCGCCACCACGGGCCGCGCCGCCGGGGCGCACCCGGTCGCCGCGGCCGCGAGCGCCAGCAGCACGAGCAGCGGGCGGCGCATCGGCGCGGGCTACGGGCCGGCCGGCAGCGAGCGGACGGCGAGCTCGGTGCCGCGCACGCCGAGGATCGTCCACGGGGTGCGCACCTGCATCGCGCCCGGCGTTTGCCGGGCGATCTTGCCGGACACCGCGGCCAGCGTACCCCGGCGCAGCGTGGTCTCGAGCCGCCCGGCGTGTGTCGTCGAGTCGAACGCGAAATGGTCGAGGGCCAGCATGCTGTCCGGTCCAGCCGAGAGCAGGCTGTCGTCGTTCAGGGTGATGCCGACGGCGCCGTCGCGCCCGGTCACGACGACGTCGCCCTGCTGCAGCCGAGTGCCCACGGCGGCCGGCATCGCGGCCGCCGCGCGCTGGACGCGGACGTCCCCCTTCACCACCTTGATCCGCCCGATGTCGGCCGCGCCGGCCATCACCGGGACCAGCGCGGCGACGACGCCGAGCACCATCACGAGCCCCAGGTGCATCGCGAGCCTCCTGCCGCCGTGCGGCGAGTGTGGGCCGCCGGCGCTCCGGCCCATATACTAGTGCCGATGCGGAGCCAGCGGACGCGAGGCTTTCACGCCCGGCGTGAGCAGTGGCCCGACGTGCTGACCTTCGTCGAGTCGGCCGTGCAGGGGATGGACGAGCGGCTCGTCACGAAGCTGCGGCTGGCGATCGAGGAGCTGTTCCTCAACACGGTCACCCACGGCCACGGCGGTGACACCGACGCGCCGGTGGAGGTGGAGGTCCACGTCGAGGAGGACCGCGTCGTGCTGATCTACGTGGACGCCGCCCCGCCCTTCGACCCGTTCGCTGCCGTGGAGGGCCCCGATCCGGCGGCCTCGCTGGAGGCGCGCGGCGTCGGTCACCTGGGTGTGTTCCTCATCACCGCGCTGGCCGCGCGCTGCGACTACACGCGCAGCGGCGATCGCAACCGCATCACCGTCGAGCTGCGCGGCGCCTAAGCTACCCGGCCGGCGCGATCTCCACGAAGCAGGTGTTGAAGGTGCTGGCGCCCGCCGGCGACGCGCGATCGGAGGTGAGGACGTTGGCGCAGCCGCGCGTGTCGCGTCCGGCGGCGTCGGGCGTGAACCAGGCGCCCTCCTTGATCGAGACCACGCCGGGCGCGATGCGGTCGGTCACCCGGGCGGGCAGCACGGTCTCGCCCCGGTCGTTGAACACGCGCACCGGCCGACCGTCGGCGATCCCGCGGGCCCGCGCGTCGGCCGGGTTGATCCACACGTCGTCGCGGTCGGCGCGGGCCAGGATCGGCTGGTTGCCGTGGATCGAGTGCGTGCGGGCGCGCGACTTCGGGCTCACCAGGCGCAGCGGATGGCGCCCGTCCTCGACGATGGGGATCCACGTGGGGATCGGCGGGATCGCGCCGAGGCCGTACGGATCGGGGTTCGCCGCCAGCGCCATCGAGTAGATCTCGATCCTGCCCGAGGGCGTCGTGAACGGATGCCGCGCGGGGTCGCGGATCTCCCTAGCGAACGCGACGGCGTCCTCGGGCGCGGGCAGGCGGGCCAGCCCGCGCTCGCGGAAGGTCTCGAAGTCGTCGATCGGCCCCCGCGTCAGCTCGCGCAGCCACTGCTCTTCCGTCTTGTCGTTGTAGCCCGCGATCCCCAGCCGCCGCGCCAGCTCGGTGCAGATGTCGAGGTCGTTGCGGCACTCGTCCACCGGCGCGATCGCCTGGCGCATGAAGATGGCGTAGTGGCCCGCGCCCGCCCACGGCGTGTGGACGTCGTTGCGCTCCCAGAAGGTGGTGGCCGGCAGCAGGATGTCGGCGTAGCGGGCCGTCGGCGTGACGAAGTGGTCGTGGACGACCATGAACTCCAGCCGCTCGGCGGCGGCGAGGATCTTGTTGATGTTCGGCAGCTGGTTGAACAGGTCGCCGGCCGCGGAATAGATGAGCTTGACGTCGGCCGGGTAGCCGCCCGCCGCGCCGCGGTCGAGCAGATCCGCCAGCAGCGACGAGGCCACGCGCGCGCCGGCCGGGTTGGGGCCCACCGGCATGGGCCGGATCCCGCCGCGGCCGGTGGCGCCGTTGCTGGTGCCGGAGTTGCCGCCGGGGACGCCGACGTTGCCCGTCATGGCGGCCAGCGCGTAAGCCGCGCGGTGGAACTGCTCGCCGTGGATCGTGCGCCCGGGCGCGTAACCCGTGTGCAGCGCCGCCGGCTTGGTGGTGGCGAACTCGACGGCCAGCCGCCGCAGGGTCGCGGCCGGAATGCCGGTGATCGCCTCCGCCCACTCGGGCGTCTTGCGGACACCGTCGGCCTGGCCCATCAGATAGGACCAGTACGACGCGCCCGGCGGCGCGCCGGGCGGCAGGTGCGCCTCGTCGAAGCCGAGCACGTGGCGGTCGAGGTACGCCTGGTCGTGCAGGCCCTCGGCGGCGACCACGTACGCCATGGCGAGCAGCGCGGCGGTGTCGGTGGAGGGGCGGATGAAGACGTGCTCGTCGGCGAGGTCGTGGCTGGTGCGCGTCACCCGCGGGTCGACGCAGACCATGCGGACACCGTGCTTCCTGGCCAGCTTCAGATATTGCAGCGTGCCGGTGCCGAACGTGCCGTCGGCCGGGCTCCATCCCCACAGGAGCATGAGCCGCGAGTTGACGTAGTCGCCCGGCTCGCGCCCGGCGCTCTTGTAGTCGGCCTTGGCGCCGTAGGTGGCGCGCACCGCGAACACCTCGGCCTCGGCCGAGATGTTCGACCACAGCTCGGTGCACCCCCCGAACATGTGGAGCATGCGCTGGACCGGGCCCCGGCCGTGCAGCATCGAGAGGCTGCCGGTGCGCGAGCAGTCGAGGATGGCGGCCGGCCCGTGGGTGTCGCGCACGCGCCGCAGCTGGCGCGCGACCTCGTCGAGCGCCTCGTCCCAGCCGATCCGCTCGAACCGGCCGCTGCCCCGCGGCCCCACCCGGCGCAGCGGGTGGCGCAGCCGGTCGGGATGGTTGACCCGCTCGAGCTGACCGAAGCCGCGCACGCACGCGTGCAGCGGCGGCACCTCCGGCGTCCACTTGCGGGGATCGGTGCTGATCTTCACGATGCGCCCCTCACGCACGTGGGCGTTGACCACGCAGCGCCCGCCGCAGTTGTGGCCGCAGGTGCTGGTGACGACGGTCTCGCCGGGGGCGGGCGCCCGGCGCGGCGTCTCGTACACGATGCGGGGGGTCATGGCGCCCCAGGATAACATCAGGGGCATGCAGCGGCCGGACGCCGATGGCGCGTGCGCGAGGTCAACGACGCCTTCCTGCAGCTTCACGGCTTCGCCCGCGAGGAGGTCGTGGGACGCCACGTCCTCGAGCTGGGGCTCTGGATCGACCCCGGCGGCGCGACGCCGCCATCGCGCCGCTCCGGAGGGGCGCGCCCGTGCGGGACTTCACCGCGCGCCTGCGCGTCGAGGGCGGGCGCGATCCTGTATACTGCGCTCGCTGACCCCGTCGTCTAGCCAGGCCCAGGACGCGACCCTTTCAAGGTCGAGATCGCGGGTTCGAATCCCGCCGGGGTCACCACAGCGATAACCGGAGAGATGCCTAGGCTCGTAAGGGTCCTCGGGATCGGGCTCCTCCTGCTGGGCCTACTCTTCTTGGCCTCGCTGTTCCTGCCCTGCCAGCCTGGCTCGTGGATCTTGCCGTGCGACCCGGACAGCTACAACCGGTGAGCCCGGTCCGGGCTCTCCCGCCGACGCCGTGGGCGAGACAGCTGCTCTGACTCGCAGTGGCTCGTGCGGCCTTCCGCATCGACAACACGACGGTGCTGGCCTCCGATGCCCGCAACCAGGGGCAGCCGAGCCCGAGGCCGAGCGTTTGCCGCGCGCTTCGGGATGGCGGCCGACCGCTTCGGCGGCAGCTGGGAAGGACGTGGCCGATTCGGTCGCGGGACTCTACGGTAGTCGGCGGACTCCAGTACGCTCGGGGCATGAGCCTCGGGGACTGGCTGGAGGAACAGCTGTTGCGGCGTCGCATCGTGCTCGTGACGGGTCGGCTCGACGATGCGGCGGCCGCGAAGGCGGCGGCCGCGCTACTGGCGCTCGACGCCGGCGGAGACCGGCCCATCGAGCTCCACCTGGACAGCCCCGACGGCGCGCTGGGAGCGGCCTTCGTCCTGCTCGACACGGCCGACACGCTGCGCTCGGAGCTGCGCGTCCTCTGCCGGGGTCAAGTCGGCGGCCCGGCCATCGGCGTGGTCGCGGCCGCCGATCACCGCGTCGCCGCGCCACACGCGCGGTTTCACCTCTCCCAGCCGCACGCGCGCTTCACCGGCAGCCCGGAGGAGATCGCGGCGCAGAGCCGCCAGCAACAGGAACTGCTCTGGAAGCTCTACGGGCGCCTGGCCCGGTGCACGGGCCGGCCCGCCGAGGAGATCGCCGAGGACATGCGGCGCGGGCGCTATCTCGACGCGCGGGAAGCGCTCGACTACGGCCTCGTCGACCAGATCATCGCCAGGTAGCCGCCGGATCTGGGCCGGAAGCGACCGCTCGTGGAACGACGCCCGGTCAGGTCGCAAACGGTCTCGTGCCAGCGCACTTCCACGCCCGCCGGCGGATGTCGCCGGCTACTGGGCCGGGACGAAACGGACCGCGTCGGCGGCCACGGTCCCGTAGGCGTTGCTGGCCTGCACGTAGCCGGCCGTGCCGGCGTTGAAGGTGTACCGGCCGTGGAGCACCCACGACCCCGGAGCCTTTCGCTCGTTGAACAGCTGCGTCGTCGCCCCGGTCGCATGGGCCACCGTGATCGGCACCGTGGTGGAGCGGGCGCTGTGCGTCGGGATCCACACGTAGACGTCGTAGGCGCCGGCGACCGGGATCCGCGGGTTCCACCGGTACGTGGCGCTGGCCTTGCCGCAGCTTCGGAGCGAGTCGCCGCCGAACTCGTTCGCGGCGTTCCCCAGACACCAGCTTCCCGTGAACGTCCGCCCGCCGGCCGCGTCCTGCTCGCCCGGCATGGCATTGTCGACGATGATCTCGCCGGGCGCGATGGGCTGAGTCACGGCGAACGTCTTCGAACCGGAGGTTCCGCCGCCGGGGGCGGGGGTGAAAGCGCTCACTGCGGCCGAGCCCGGCGTCGCGATGTCCGCGGCGGCGATCGCGATCCGGAGCTGGCTGGCGCTGACGAACGTGGTGGTCCGGTCGACGCCGTTCCACCGCACCACCGAGGCGGACGCGAAGCCGCTGCCATTCACCGTGAGCATGAAACCGGTCGAGCCGGCGATCGCGCTCGACGGCGAGAGGCTGCTCAGGACGGGCGCCGGCGCGTCGGAGAGGGTGCTGGCGTTGAACGCCGCGGTGACCGTCGTGTTCGCGTTCACGGCCACGGCGCACGTCCCGGCGCCGCCGCAGCCACCGCCGCTCCAGCCGGCGAAGGTCGAGCCGGCCGCGGCCGTCGCCGTCAGCGTCAGGGCGGTGCCGACGGCGAGCGTCTCCGTGCAGTCGGTGCCACAGGCGATGCCGGCCGGCGCACTGGTGACCGTCCCGCCGCCGGTGCCGCTCCTGGTGACCGCCAGCGTTGCGGTGGTGGCGGTCGCGGTGGCCGATACGGTCCGCGACAGCGTGTCGCCATTGGCCGTGAACGTCACGTTGCTCGCGAAGCTCCCGGAGGTGGTCGGGAGGAAGCGGACGACCACGGCCTGGCTCGCACCGGGCGCCAGGGTGAACGCCGCGCCGGAGACGACGCTGAAGGGCGACCCCACGGTGGCTGTCCCCGCGATACTGGACGTCGTCGGATTCTGGACCGTGAACGTCGTGTCGATCGTCGTCCCCGTCGTCGTGCTGCCCAGGTTCACCGCGGTGGCGGGGCTGACGCTCAGATCGGCCAGGGCGACGCCGCTCGCCGGGTTGGTGCACCCGCTCTCGTTCCCGGTGAAATCGACGGCGGTGACCACCGCGAAGTACGTGGTGCCGGGGGCCAGACTGGAGATGCGATACGCGAGCGTCTCGCCGGTCGAGGGTGCCGGATTCGCCGTGGTCACGCTATGGAATGACGAGCCCGGGCACGACGGCGCCGCGGTCGCGAGATACACCCGGTAGCCGGCGAGATCGCTGAGCGGGGTCCCGTCCGCGTTCGTGCTCGGTCCCGTCCACGCAAGGTTCAGCGACGCCGCCTCGGTGCCCGCGGCCCCGCCGACGAACGTGGCGAGCAGCAGCGCAGAGAGCCAGAGGCGGGTGCTCGCGTGACGCGGTCTCCGGACACGGGCGCAGGGTTCGCCGGCAAGCACTGGTGTGGCTCCTCTGTGAGTCGGACCAGGGCCGCAATCGTTCGGGCACCCGCGTGCGCCGCGGCCATTGCGAAGCCGGGCAGCGCACGCTATCGCAAGCGAGGTGCCACACGAGCGGCCCGCAGAGCGTCGGGGAAAGTCCCGTGGAACCGCGCGAGCGCGGGGCAGGAGGCCGACGGCCGGCGTGACACAACGTCACGGGACTGGCAGAAAGACAGCGCGCCCGAGGACCGCCGCCGTCGGTGACGTCCTTTGCTCGCCTCGTCTGGACACCCGCTGCGCCAGGTCGGCCTCCGCGGCCGGCCGTTGTACGCTGAGGGTCAGGGAGGTTTCCGTATGCTGCGTCGAGCGCTCAGCGTTGCCGCGCTGCTCGTCCTGGCCGGATGCGCGCGCGCGACGCTTCCCTACAAGCCCGAGTCGCAACCGGAGGGCGCGCGCGTCTCGGCGGCCTACCAGGTCGTCGGCGACCGGCTGGGCATCGAGATCGACACCGACGGGCGGCCGCTGGAGCAGGCCTGGATCATGAAGCCGGACGGCGCGGCGGTGGCGCCGCAGGCGATCGACGCGCCGCCGGTGGTGAGCGGCTCATCGTCCAGCGTCGGTATCGGGATCGGCGGGGGAACGTGGGGCAGCCGCGGCGGCGTGGGGACCGGCGTGAGCGTCGGGATCCCGGTCGGCGGCGGCTCGACCCGTGTCGCGGGCAACACGCTCGCCTGGTTTCCGCTCGGCTCGGCGGGCCCGCCGCCGTGGCGCCTGTACGTCAAGCTCGCGGGAATCGAGCCGACGACGTTCCTGGTGGGCGACCCGCCGCCGCGGTAGCCGGCCGCGTCGGAGTCCGTTGAACGAATCGCCGGCGATCGAGGATCAGACGGTGCCGGATTCGGCGGGGGAGGCGACGTCCAGGCCCTCGAGGTGCGCGATGCAGTTGAGCAGCCGCACGCGCCAGGGCGCGGGACACTCCACGATCGTCAGCGCCGTGTTCTCCCAGCGTTCCGGCGCCGTCTCGCCCTCGGGGAGGCGGAGGTGCCGAGCGGCGAGCGAGCGGCACACGAGCCCGTGCGTCACCACGGCCAGGTGACCGGCGGTCGCCGCGGCCAGTGCCTGCACCCGCGCCCACGCCCGGTCGACGCGCGCGTGGAACGCCGGCCAGCTCTCGCCGTTGGGCGGCGCGTAGTCGGGCGCGAACATGTCCAGCCCCAGCTCGGCGTAGGGCGTGCCGCGGAGATCGCCGAAGTCGCGCTCCTGCAGCAGCGGCTCGACGGCGAGGGGCGCGCCGGTCAATCGCTGCAAGGGCTCGGCAGTGCCGAGCGCGCGAGCGAGGTCGCTGGACACGATCTGCGCGATGCCCTCCGGGGCGAGGCGCCGGGCCAGCCGCTCGGCCTGGGCCACGCCGCGGGGCGAGAGCGGGCTGTCCGGCCGCTGGACGACGCGGGAGGCGTTGCCGACCGTCTCGCCATGGCGGATGAGAAGGATCGACATTGGTGTCGGGCCATTGTATATGGGCAGCACACCCATGGACTTCCACGCCTTCATGTACGTCACGATCGGCCGGCGCCACGAGCTGGAGCGGGGCTTGGCCGGCAAGGACCCCGTGCTCTACCAGCGCATGGGCCAGGATCCCGGGCTCATGGCCATGTTCCTCGGCCGCCACGCCCCCCGGCTGCGCATCGACCAGTTCGGCTATGTGCTGCCCACGCACAACCCGCTGCGCGTGGCCGAGCACACGGCCACGCTCGACCACTTGCTCGACGGCCGGCTCAACGTGGCGTTCGTGCGAGGCTACCAGGCGCGCTGGTTCGAGAACTACGCGGCCGTGCCCGGCGCCCGTCACGTTTCCTTCAACGAGATGTTCCTGCTCTTCGGCCAGGGCATCCTGGCGCGCGACCGGTGTCTGAAGACGCTCGAGCTGTTCGCCGACAAGGTCATCCCGCGCTTCCGGTGAGGAGACAGGCCCCATGAAGATCAGCGCGTTCCACCTGATGCCACACCGCGAGCTGCCGGCCGACTTCGAGCAGCGCTACGAGTCCGTCTGGGTGACGCCGCCGTGGTGGGAGCTGGCCGACGCGCGCCGGGTCGGGCAGTACTACAACTGGACGCTCGACGAGCTGATCTACGCCGCCCGGGCGGGGTTCGACGGCGTGTGCACCAACGAGCATCACCAGAACGCCTACGGCTTCATGCCGAGCCCCAACCTCATGGGCAGCGTGCTGGCCCGCGCGACGAACGGCACCGACGTCGCCGTCGTGCAGATGGGCGCGACGCTACCCACCTCGAATCCGCCGCTGCGCGTGGCCGAGGAGTACGCGATGCTCGACTGCATCAGCGACGGACGGCTCGTGGCCGGGCTGCCGCTGGGCAGCCCGATGGACGTCAACCTCTGCTACGGCATCACGCCGCTGGAGCACCGCGAGCGCTACCGGGAGGCCTTCGCGCTGACGCTGAAGGCCTGGCAGGCGAGGGAGATCTTCGCGTGGAACGGGCGGTACTTCCAGCTGGCCAGCGTGAACCTGTGGCCGCGGCCGGTCCAGCAGCCGCACCCGCCGGTGTGGGTGCCGGGCTCGGGCAGCATCAGCACGTTCGACTTCGCCGTCGAGCACGACGTCTGCTACTGCTTCCTGAGCTACTCGGGCGCGCGCTCGGCGAAGACCATGATGGACGGCTACTGGCAGGTGGTCGCCGACAAGGGCCGGGAGCCGAACCCGTATCGCGCGGGCTTCCTGCAGCTGGTCGCGGTGGCCGAGAGCGACGCGCGCGCCGAGGAGAAGTTCGCGCGGCACGTCGAGTACTTCTACCACAAGTGCCTGCACGTGCCGCCGGTGTGGTTCGCGCCGCCGGGCAACCAGGACTACAAGAGCCTCGTCGCGACGATGAACAACCCCATCCGCCGGGTGCTCGATACCAAGACGCTGCGCTACCGCGACTTCGTGGACAAGGGCTACGTCATCGCGGGCAGCCCGGCCACGGTGCGGGACCGCCTGAAAGAGGAAGTGATCAAGGGCCTGCGGGTGGGCAACCTCATGGTGCTCCTGCAGATCGGCTCGATGCCGCACGAGCTGACGCTCGAGAACATCGACCTCTTCGCCCGCGAGGTGCTGCCCGACCTCCGCGGTCACTGGGGCGACGAGGGCTGGGTCAACCACTGGTGGCCCGAACGGCTGCGGCAGCCGAAGGCGGCGCCGGTCGCGGCGGGCGTGGCGGCGGGCGGCGCATGACCTCGGAACGCACCGTCTCCGTCTGGCAGGGCCGCGTGCGCATGCGGGTGCTCTCGAAGGGCCACGGTCCCGCCCTGGTGTTCTTCCACGGTCCGTGGGGGCTCACGTGGGATCCGTTTCTCGACGAGCTGGCCCGGAGCTTCACCGTGCACGCGCCCGAGCATCCGGGGACGACGCCCGGCACGCCGGACGACGTCTACCACCTCGACGGGCTGTGGGACCTCGTGCTCTGCTACGACGAGCTGCTGGAGGCGCTCGGTGTCGGCGACGCCGCGCTCGTCGGCCATTCGTTCGGTGGGATGGTCGCCTGCGAGCTGGCCGCCGCGCATCCGGCCCGCGCGCGCCGCCTGGCGCTCCTCGCCCCGCTTGGCTTCTGGCGCGACAGCGAGCCCGTCGTCAACTGGATGCTCCTGGAGCCGGACGAGATGCGCCGGCGGATGTTCCACGTCCCCCAGGGGCCGGCCGCGGCGCGCATGTTCGGGGGCGCCGAGGACCCGGACGGCGGCGTGGCGACGCGCGTGCGCATGACTTGGGCGATGGGCACGACCGGCAAGTTCATCTGGCCCCTTCCCGACAAGGGGCTGAAGAAGCGGATCCATCGCGTGAAGACGCCGGCGCTGCTCGTGTGGGGCACGGACGACCGCCTGGTGCCGCCGGTCTACGCCGGGGAGTTCGCCGGCCGCCTGCCGGTCAGCCGCGTCGAGATGGTCGACCGCGCTGGCCACCTGCCGCAGCTCGAGCAGCCCGCGACGGTAGCGCCGCTGGTCCGCGACTTCCTCAGCAAGTAGCGCGGTCGCCGAACAGCGGGAGCAGGCGGTCGACCGCGGCCGCCCGGCCGAAGACCGCGCTCAGGATGCGGGCGCCGTCGGGCCCCGGGAAGTCCCGCACGACCGCGTAGCGGCCGCCTGCCTCCTCGATGAGCACCTGGCTCGGCGCCAGGTCCCAGACGTGGTTGTGCATGGCCACCATTGCGTCGGCGCCGCCGGTGACGGCGGCAGTGTGCGCATAGGCGGCGCGATAGATCCGATGGTTGGGGTAGTGGCGGGTCAGGGCCTCGAACAGGTGTCCCTCGTCGAGGTGGCGGGTGAAGTTGATCCGCGCGCTCAGCACGAGCCGGAGCTTCTCGGGCGGCCCGCCGGCAGGCGCGTTGGCGAGCCGGATGCGCTCGCCGTTGCGGTAGGCGCCCCGCCCGACGCCCGCGTCCACCCGGAGATCGAGCGCGGGGTGGTCGATGACGCCGACGACCGGCACGCCGCGATGGTGCAAGGCGAGCATGGCGCCGAAGGTCGGGACGCCGTGCACGAGTTCTTCGGTGCCGTCGATCGGGTCGAGGATCCACTGGAAGGCGCTGTCCGGCTGCGTGGGCGGGTACTCCTCGCCGATGACGCCGTGGTCGGGGAACCAGCGGGCGATCAGCTCGCGCAGGCGGCGCTCGACCGCCTGGTCCACGTCGGTGACGAGTGAGGCGTCGGCCTTGGTCTGCACGTCGAGCCCGCGCGCGAGCGCCGGCCGGACGATCCGGCGCGTCTCGTCGGCCAGCTCGACGGCCGCCGCGTGGTAGCGCTCGACGTCGCGGGCCGGAAGGTCCGGGGTGGGGGCTGCCGCCATGACGCGGCATCCTATACCATGGGGCGATGAAAACCCTGGTCATGGGTGGCGGCGTCGTCGGCGTCACGACGGCGTACTTCCTGGCCAAGGCCGGTCACGAGGTCACGCTCGTCGAGGAGAAGGACGGCCTGGGGCTGGAGGCCTCCGCCGGCAACGCCGGGATCATCGCGCCCGGACACTCGTTCGCGTGGGCGTCACCGAAGGCGCCCCGCATGCTCTGGCAGTCGCTGCGCGGCGCCGAGACCGCCATCCGCCTGCGCCTGTCGTCCGACCCCGCGCTCTACGCCTGGGGCCTGCGCTTTCTGCGCGAGTGCACCGCGCCGCGGGCGCGTCGCAACACGCTCGTGAAGCTGCGCCTGTGCCAGTACAGCCAGGCGGTGATGAACGAGCTGGTGCGGGCCGAGGGGCTCGAGTATCACGCGATCAGCCGCGGCGCGCTCTACCTGTACCGCGATCCCGCCCTGCTCGAGGCGGGCGTCAAGAAGATGGCGTTGCTGGCCGAGCACGGGCAGAAGCAGGAGATCCTCGACGCGGGCGCGGTGGCCCGGCTCGATCCGGTGTTCGAGCCCGTGCGGGCGAAGATCGCCGGCGCCATACGTGACCTGGGGGACTCGAGCGGCGATTCGCGCGTGTTCTCGGAGGCGCTGGCGCGCGTGTGTCGTGACAAGCACGGCGTCGTCGTGAAGCTCGACACCCGCGTCACGGCGCTGAAGGCGGCCGGCGACCGCCTCGACGGTGTCGTGACGAGCGCCGGCGTGCTCACCGCCGACGCCTACGTGCTCGCGCTCGGCGTCGGCGCGCCCACCGTCGCGCGCACGGCGGGTGTCCGCCTGCCGATCTATCCCGCCAAGGGTTATTCGTCGACGTTTCCGCTCCGGCCGGGCGGCCTGGCCCCGACCGTCCCCGGCGTCGACGAGCAATGGCTGGTCGGCTGGTCACGGCTCGGCGACCGGCTGCGGCTGACCTCGACCGCGGAGTTCGCCGGCTACGACTGGGGCTGGACGCCGCGCGACTTCAACAACATCCGGCGGCTGGCCCGCGACCTCTTCCCCGACGCCGCCGACTACGAGCGCGGGGAGTACCGCGCGTGCCTGCGGCCGCTCACGCCCGACGGGCCGCCGATCCTGGGCCTCGCCCGCCACCGCAACCTGTTCCTGAACTGCGGCCACGGCCACATGGGCTGGACGATGGCGTGCGGCACCGCCCGCATCGTCGCCGATCTCATGACCGGCCGCATGCCCGACCTCGACCTGGACGGCCTGACCGTCAGGCGCTGACCGCCTTGCCCACGGCGTCCTCCACCACCGTGCCCTTGAAGAAGTCGGGGTTCAGCGCGGTGTGCAGGCGCACGGGGTTGGCGAACACGAGCTCCTTGAAGTCCTCCTCGCCGACGAGGCCGTGCTCGACCAGCTCCCAGGCCTCCTCCAGCACCTCCGACATGTCGGTGACGTCGAAGTGGCCGACGTCCGAGCTGAAGATCGGGTGCAGGCGGTGGTGGCCGTGCCGGTCGAAGGCCCACGCCGTCATGGGGTCGTCGGCCTCGCAGCCGAAGAAGAACCGCTCGGCGAAATGCCGGCGCAGCTCGTCGGCCGAGCGCACGGGGACCTCGGCGAAGTCGTCGAAGCGCTCCTGCCGGTAGGCCCGCTCGGTGGCCTCCTCGGCGCTGGTGAAGGGCTCGGCGAGGTTGATGCACCGGAACAGCTCGTCCAGCTTCTCCTCGTAGACGCGCCCGCCGTACTCGCGGAACAGCCGCTCGAGCTGGGCGCGGTCGAGGTTGGACGGCCGCGTCTGCGCCTCCATGGCCACCCGCCGCCGGCGCTCCCAGTGCCCGACGAGGTCGGTCAGGAGGTTGCACGCCCAGCCCACCCCGCCCTCCAGGAAGGCGAAGCGCAGCTGCGGGAAGCGGTGGGTGACGCCGCCGAGAATCAGCGCCTTGGCGAAGGCGTGGCTGGCGTTGGCGAAGTGGCCGATGTGATTGTAGGTGAAGCTCCAGACCGACTCCCGCCAGTGCGTGCCCATGCTGCCCGAGTGCGCGGTCACCGCGACCTTGAGGTCGGCGCAGCGCTGCCAGAACGGGTCGTAGTCGTGGGCGCTCTCGAAGCCGAGCGAGTCGACGTAGGTCCGCACCTCGCTCGGCGGCGCGCCCTCGCGGGCGAAGGCCGGGACCGGACGCCGCACGTGGTTGGCGATCATGACGACCTTGAGGCCCAGCTCGCGCACGGCGTAGGTGGCCTCCTCGATCGCCTCCTCGGGCGTGTGGACGGGCACCACCGCCGCCGGGGTGATCCGGTGCGCGTAAGGCTTGAACATCTCCGCGTTCATGCGGTTGACGGCGCGCGACACCCCGCGACGGATCTCCTCGTCGGGGTTGCTGACGAAGAACAGCCCCAGCGAGGTGTAGAGCACGCAGTAGTCGATGCCGAAGTCGTCCAGGCGCTCGTAGAAGAGGCGCGGCACCATGGCAGTCGCGCGGTCCAGCGTGTTCGCCGGCTCCCCCCACCAGGTCGGGCGGTGCAGGCGCCGGCGGATGCGCTCGGCCGGCGCCAGGTCGTACCAGGTGGTGTCCTTCGCCCGCTCGACGAACTTGTCCACGACCGCGGCGCCGGCCGTGTCCTTCAAGTAGTCGAGGAAGATCGGGATCGGCTCCAGCCAGTGGCCGTCGCCGTCGATCACCGGATGGTCGAGCCGCGCCCGCACCGCCGCCGACCTGGAAGCCTTCGAGGATGCCATGGAAACCTCCCTGGTGATCTGCCTGCCTGCCGCGCGTATGATAACGCGCCATGAGACTCCCATACCGCGCCGTTCTGTGGGCCGCCGTCGTGCTGCCGCTGTCATTCCTCCCGGGAGTCGGGGGCGCCCAGCCGCCGGCCAGCGTCGACGGGATCGCCATCGACCCCGAGGCCGAGCTGGTCGTGGCGCTGACCGCCGACACCACCAACCTGGACCCGCGGCTCGGCATGGGCTCGATCCGGTCCAACTACATCCGCCAGGTCTTCGAAAGCCTGGTGGATGTCGACCGCGACGGCAAGCCGGTGCCGGGCCTGGCCGTGTCGTGGAAGCCGGTCGACGACCTCACCTGGGAGTTCGGGCTGCGCCGCAACGTGACCTTCCACGACGGCGAACCCTTCAACGCCGACACGGTGCTGTTCAACCTCGACCGGATGTTCCGCCGCAACCTCGACAAGCTGGGGATCAAGGACGTCCCCGCCGGCACCTCGTTCGAGAAGGTCTACCCCTTCGTGTCGCGCTGGGAGAAGGTCGACGACCACACCGTGCGCGTGCACACGACGGAGCCGGCGCCGACCCTGTGGGACTTCCTCGGCCGCGAGCCGCTGGTGCCGCGGGCGTGGACGATCAAGCACGGTGTGGAGGCGCTGAACGAGAAGCCGGTCGGCACCGGGCCGTGGAAGCTCGTCGAGTGGAAGCGCAAGGACCACATGCGCTTCGAGCGCCACGACGGCTACTGGGGGACGCCGCCGCTCACCAAGCGCCTGCGGCTCCAGGTCATCCCCGAGGCCGCGGCGCGCCTGGCCGCGCTGCGGGCCGGCCAGGTCCACCTCGTCGAGGCCGTCCCGCCGCTCGACGCCGAGGTGCTCGGGCGTGATGCGGCCGTCCGCGTGGTGTCGAGCGTGCAGAAGCTCGCCTGCCGCATCTACCTCAACGGCCGGACGAAGGACAAGTACGATTCGGGCGGGCGCGACGGGGCCTTCGTCGATCCCCGCGTGCGCCTGGCCCTGAACTACGCGGTGAACCGCGACGCGATCATCAAGAAGATCTTCCACGGCCTGGCGCTGCCGAACGCCTCGCCGGTGGCCACGGTCTCCTACGGCCACGCGCCGCAGGCGCCCTATCCGTACGACCCGGCCCAGGCCCGGGCGCTGCTCGCCGAGGCGGGCTGGAAGGCCACGCCCAGGGGGCTCGTCAACGCCGGGGGCGAGGCCCTGACGCTGCAGCTGCTGCTACCCGCCAAGCACTACGGCCAGGCCTTCGACGAGACCGTCACGGCGGTGGTCGAGATGCTCAAGGCGGTCGGCGTGCAGGTGACGGTCCAGACGCTCGACTTCGGCTCGCTGCTGCAGACGCTGACCAAGGGCACCCTGCCGCCCAACGGCGGCTTTGCCGCCTGCCGCACCAGCAACAACCTCGATGGCGACGACTACGTCCGCGACTGGGCCTCCACCACGCTGGTGAACTGGACGCCGTACCCGCCCGAGCTGCTCGGCCTCTACCAGGCGACGCGGCGCCAGGTCGACGCGAAGAAGCGGCTGGCCGCGCTCGCCGACCTCCAGCGCCAGGTCCGTGACTGGGCGCCGGTCGTCTCGCTCTACCAGGAAAAGAAAGCCTATGCGCACTCCCCGCGCGTGCTCCGCTTCACCCCCACCCAGGAGCTGAACATGGACTTCCGCGGCGTCGCGCTGAAGCGCTGACCGAACCGCCGCGTGCGCGCCTTCCTGCTGCGGCGCCTCGTCCACGCCGTCTTCGTGGTCTGGGGCGTCGTCACCGTCGTCTTCTTCCTGGTCCGGCTGACCGGCGATCCCGCGGCGCTGCTCGTGGACCAGACGGCGACGCGCGAGGAGGTGGCGCGCACCCGCCAGCTGCTCGGGCTGGACCGCCCGCTCTACGCGCAGTATCTCGACTTCCTCGGCGCCGCACCGCGCGGCGACTTCGGCCTGTCCATCCGCGAGCGGCGCCCGGCCATGCGCATGGTGCTCGAGCACTTCTGGCCGGCCACGGCCCAGCTGGCCTTCGCCGCGATCGTGCTGGCGACCGTGCTGCCCATCCCGCTCGGCGTCGTCGCCGCCACGCACCGCGACGGCGTGGTCGATCACGCGAGCCGCCTGGGCTCGCTGTTCTTGCAGTCGATGCCCAGCTTCTGGCTGGGCCTCATGCTCATCCTCCTCTTCGCGGTCGCCCTGGGCGGGCTGCTGCCCGCCTACGGCCGGGGGACGCTCAGCCACCTGATCCTGCCCGCGCTCACGCTGGCCGCCGCACCGCTGGCGCAGAACGTCCGGCTGATCCGCGCCGGGATGCTGGAGGTCCTCCAGCACGACTACGTCCGCACGGCCCGCGCCAAGGGCCTGGCCGAGCGCCGCGTCGTCTACCGTCACGCGCTGAAGAACGCCGCCGTCCCGTTCCTGACCGTGAGCGGGCTGTCGCTCGGCTTCATGCTGAGCGGCACGATCGTGATCGAGACGGTCTTCTCGTGGCCGGGGATGGGACGGCTCATCGTGCAGGCCGTGCCGGGGCGGGACTTTCCCGTGATCCAGGCCGCCGTCTTCCTCTTCGCGGTCCTGTTCGTGGCGGTCAACCTCGTCGTGGACCTGCTGCAGGGGCTGCTCGATCCGCGGGTGCGCGTGTTCGAGGGCGCGGCGTGATCAGCGCCCGCCGGCACGGGGTCGCGCTGCTGGGGCTGGCCGTCATCGTGGCCAGCGCCGCGCTGGCCGTGCTGGCGCCGGCCCTGGCGCCCGACGATCCCGTCCGCAACGACCTGCTCGAGCGCCTGACGCCGCCTGCGTGGCTCGAGGGCGGAAGCTGGCGCCATCCCCTGGGCACCGACACGCTCGGGCGCGACGTCGTGAGCCGCCTGCTCTACGGCGCCCGGGTGTCGCTGATCGTGGGATTCTCGGCGGTCGTCGTGGCCGGCGCGCTCGGGGTGGCGCTCGGCCTGGTGGCCGGGTACTACGGCGGCCGGCTCGACGAGGTCCTCATGCGCCTGGGCGACGTCCAGCTCGCGTTTCCGGCGCTTGTCCTCGCCATCGCCGTGCTGGCGGTGCTGGGCGCCGGGCTCGTCAACGTCGTGCTCGTGCTCGGCGTGACCGGCTGGGTCACGTATGCGCGGATCGCCCGGGCCGAGACGCTCTCGCTGCGGCATCGCGAGTTCGTCGAGAGCGCCCGCGCCCTCGGCGCTCGCGACGGCGCCATCCTGTGGCGCCACGTCCTGCCCAACGTGCTGCCGCCGCTCGTCGTGGTCGCCACGTTCTCCGTGGCGCGCACGATCATCGCCGAGGCCTCGCTCTCGTTCCTGGGACTGGGGATCCCGCCGCCGGCGCCGAGCTGGGGGGCGATGCTGGACGAGGGCCGCAACTACCTGACGACCGGCTGGTGGCTGGCGCTCTTCCCCGGCCTGGCCATCCTGGGCGTCGTGCTCGGCATCAACGTCGTCGGCGACTGGCTGCGCGACACCCTCGATCCGCGCCTCGAGCGGGGCACCGGCTGATGACCTGCGCCGAACGACGTGCCGCCGTGGGCCGGGCGTGGGCACCTCCGGCGCGCCCGCATGGCTCGCCTGTCGGCGTAAGTCGCTCCGGGCGCGGCGCGCTC
>DASTOJ010000006.1:0-9858 GCA_035762565.1 Candidatus Methylomirabilota bacterium
GTGGGCGCGCCGCTGCGCGCCGCCGGCCTCACCGTCCATCCCGAGGGACCGCCGCTGGATCCGGCGGGCGCGCCCTACCTGTTGCTCGTCGGCCCGGCCGGCTGCGACGTCGGCCTGCATCCCTCGTCCGCGGTGCCGCGCGGATGAGCGCGATCGAGATCGAGGGGCTCACCAAGGACTACCCGGCCGGCTTCCTGCAGCTCCGGCGGGTGCGGGCGCTCGACGGCCTGTCGCTCACCGTGCAGCGCGGCGAGATCTTCGGCTTCCTCGGCGGCAACGGCGCCGGCAAGACGACCACGATCAAGATCCTCATGCGCCTGATGGCGCCGACCGCCGGGCGCGCGCGCATCCTCGGTGACGACGTGGCCGACGTCGCCATGCACGCGCGCATCGGGTACCTGCCCGAGCAGCCGTACTTCTACGACTACCTGACCGCGCGCGAGCTGCTCGAGTATTGCGCGGAGCTGTTCGGCTATCCGCGCGCCGCCCGCCGGGCGCGGGCGGGCGATCTCCTCCGCCGGGTCCATCTCGACGAGGCGGCGTGGGATCGCCAGCTGCGGAAGTTCTCCAAGGGCATGCTGCAGCGCGTGGGGCTCGCCCAGGCGCTGGTCAACGACCCCGAGGTCGTGGTCCTCGACGAGCCGATGAGCGGGCTCGACCCGATCGGCCGGCGGCAGGTGCGTGACCTCATCGCCGTGCTGCGCTCCGGCGGCGCCACCGTGTTCTTTTCCTCGCACATCATCGCGGACATCGAGGTGCTCTGCGATCGCGTCGCCATCCTCACCCGGGGGCGGCTGGCCCACCTGGGCCGGCTCGACGAGCTGCGGCAGCGGGTGGACGCGGCCGGCCATCTCGAGATCACCGTCGTGGGCGCCGGCGCCGCCTTCCTCGAGGACGCCCTGCGCAAGGTGGAGGGAGCCCGCGTGAGCGCCACCCCGGCCGGCGCGCGCATCGACGTGCCCACCGAGCAGGACGTGGACGCCGCCCTGGCCGCCGCGCGCGTGTGCGGCGCGCGGCTCGTCAGCGTCCAGCCGGTGCGCCAGTCACTCGAGGACCTGTTCACCGGCCCGGGCCCGCGCGCGCCGCACGCCGACTGACGGCAAACTTGACCTGCGGCGCGGGCCGGGACTAACGTCGCTCCATGGCCAGCCGCCGCCGGCGCCTCCTCATCGTGGACGACGAGCCGCTCATCCTCGAGGTTCTCCGCGAGCACTTCAGGGCCGACTACGACGTGGAGACCGCCCTCAACGGCGCCGACGCCCTCGGTGCCATCGTCCGGGCGCGCCCCGACGTCGTCATGCTCGACATCACGATGCCCCGCATGAACGGCGTGGAGGTGCTGAAGGACATCAAGCAGATCGACGACTCGATCGCAGTCATCATGGTGACGGCCAACGAGCAGGTCGCCCTGGCCGCCGAGGCCCTCAAGCACGGCGCGTTCGGCTACGTGCCCAAGCCGTTCGACTTCCGTTACCTGGATCACATGGTGGCCACGCTCCTCGACCGCCCGCGGCTTCGCTGACGTAAGTCTTTCAACTCCTCGCGACCCACTGGCACCTGCCTTGCTGCTCGCTCGCATCGGGGGGAAAAGGCCATGCAAGGAGCCGGATCGACCGCGATCGTCATTGGTCTGCTCCTGGGTCTGCTCGTGCTGGTGGGCGTCGGCGTCAAGCTCTACGACCTCAAGCGCACGCGCGAGGCGGAAGGCGTCCAGCTGCAGGCGCAAATCTCCGACGCGCTGCTGCGCGACCCCGGCCTGTTCGGGCTGGCGGTGACGCCCACGGCGTACGTGCCGTGGTGGTCGGGCGGCCCGGTGCGCCTGGACGTGGTCGGCCGCGTGCCCACGCCGGGGACGCGCGAGCGGGCGCTGCGGCTCATCGAGCGGGAGGCCCGGCAGATCCGTTCGGACGTGGTGATCGTCGACCGCCTGGACGTCGACGCCTCGGCCGGCGCGCGGGTGGCGTGAGCCGCTACCGGCGCCGCACGCCCGCTTGCTAGGATAGCGTCCGCGTCGCCGGGGAGCCGCCCCGGGGCGCGGACGCCATGGACGACTTCCAGCGCTGGTGTGATCGGGCCCGCGCGAGCGCGGTCGGGGGACGCTGGGCGGAGGCCGAGGCGGCCTTCCGCGAGGCGCTGCGCCGGCGACCGGACGATCCGCGCGTCGGCGGGGAGCTGGCCGGGGTGCTGCGCCGGCTGCGGCGTCCGCGAGAAGCCGAGGGGTTGCTGCGTGTCTCGCTCGGGCGCGCGCCCGCCATCGCCTCCACTCACGCCGACCTCGGAGCCGTGCTCTTCGAGCAGCAGCGCTTCGCGGAGTCCGCGGCGGCCTACCGCGACGCCGTCCGGCTGCGGCCCGACTTCGCCAAGGCCCACCTGGCCCTTGCCCTGGCGCTCGAGGCGCAGGGCGACTTCGCCGGGGCCGAGGTCTCGCTGCGCGACGCGCTGCGACTCAGGCCGTCGGACGCGCTCGCCGCGACGAACCTGGCGCGCGTGCTTCGGCGCCTGCGCCGTCCCGCCGACGCCGCCGCGGTGGCCGGCATGGCCCTGGACCAGGCCGGCTCGTCCGCCGGCGCCGGCCCGAGCGCCGCGGCCCTCCGGCTCGAGCTGGCGGGCGCGCTGCTCGAGGCGCGGCGGCACACCGAGGCCGCCGAGGCGTTTCGCGCGGCGATCGAGGCGCGGCCCCAGGACGGCCGCGCCCACCTCGGCCTGGGCCTGGCCCTCGAGCGCCAGGGGCGCTCGGCCGCGGCCACGCCCGCGCTGCGGCTGGCGCTGCGGCGCCGCCCCGACGACCCCGCGCTTCGTGAGGCGCTCGCGCTGAATCTCGAGCGGCGTCACCGCTACGCCGAGGCCGGCCAGGCGTTCCGCGAGGCGCTCCGCCTGGCCCCTGGCGAGGCCCGTGCCCACTATCACCTCGGCGTCGTGCTCGAGCGGCAGGGCCGCTACGACGAGGCGGCGGCGGCCTTCGAGACGGCGCGCCGGTTGCGCCCGCGCTTCGCCGCCGCCCACGTGGCGCTCGCGGTGACGTTGCGGCGCCAGGGGCGGTGGGCGGCGGCCGCCGTCGCCTATGCCGACGCGCTCGGCCTGCGCCCCGACGACGCCGACCTGCACGCCGGGCGCGGCCTGGCGTTCGGCGCTCTCGGTCAGTACGCCGAGGCGGAGCACGCGTTTCGGTGCGCGGTGGCCCTGCGCCCCGACGACGGCGATCTGCACTACGAGCTCGGCGTCGCCCTTGGCCGGCAGGGCCGTCACGCCGACGCCGAGCGCGCGCTGCGCGAGGCCATCCGGGTCGAGCCGGAGCACGTTCGCGCCCGGGCCAACGTCGCCCTCGGCCTCGGGCGGCAGGGGCGGCACGCCGACGCCGAGGCTGCCTACCGCGAGGCGCTCGGGCTGGCGCCCGAGCATCCGGCGCTGCACCGGGGCCTGGGCGTGTCGCTCTACTGGCAGGGACGCCACGCCGACGCCCAGCGGGCATTCGAGGCGGCGATCCGGCTCAAGCCCGACTACGTGCGGGCTCACTGCGACCTCGGCGAGGTCCTGTCGGAGAACCGGCGGCTGGCCGAGGCCGAGCGCGCCTACCGCGCGGCCGTGGACCTCAAGCCCGACTCGCTGGCGGCGCGCTCGGGGCTGGCCCGGGTGCTGGTGGCCCAGGCGCGCTGGGCGGAGGCCGAAGCGGCGGCGCGCGCGGTCCTGGGCCTGAGCTTCGAGGCCGCGCAGGCGCACTTCGATCTCTGGCAGGCGCTGGAGGCGCAGGACAAGTGGCCGGAGCTCGAGGAGGCCGCGCGTGCGTTTCTCGCCGCTCGGCCGGACCATGCCGACGCGCGCGCGCGGCTGGCCAGGGCGCTCCACGAGCAGGCGCGCCGGGCGCGCGCCGTCAGCGGGCGGAAGCCGGCGCGGTCACCGCGGAGGTCCCGAGGTTGAGCAGGCGGCGGAATCCCTCGAGCTCACGCGCGGGCACGTCCGGGCTCTGTCGCACCTTGTCGAAGACGGCGGCGGGGTCGGCCTCGACGGCGCGCGTCGTCCGCGCGAAGAGCTTGACCAGTCGCCGCGCTTCCTTCTCGCCCTTCGCCGTCGCCACCGAGGTCGCCAGCTTGCTGGCGAGGTTGAGGATGCGGCTGTCGAGCTTGACGAACCCGGTGACGGCGGCGTGGATGGCGCTGCGGCCGCCGGCGGCCGGCTGGACGCCGTAGTCGATGACGACGACGGCCTGGCCGTGGATGTCGGGCAGGATCTTCTGCTGGTAGACGCCGCGGGCGTACATCAGGCGCAGGCCGTCCGCGGCGTGGACCAGCTCGAACGTCCCGACCGTGCCCCAGCCGTCGTCGATCGCCAGCCCGTCCGGCGTCCGCCAGATCCGATAGCGGGCTAGCTTGAGCACGCGGGTGACGTGCGTGGTGAAGTCGGGGTGATCGAGCAGGTACTCGAACAGGTCCCGCCGCGCCACGAACGGCTCGCCGTCGACCTTCACCGCAAGCGAGGGGTTGTCGGTCACCGGCTGGACGCGCGCGCGAGCGGGAGGCGGCACCTGGGACGGCAGCGCGAGCGGCCCGGCCGCCGCGGCGACCGTACTCACACCGATCACGAGGAGCAGGAGCAGCGAGCGAACCGAGCGCCGGAGACTCACGACTTCCCGATTATGGCACGCTGGCGCGTTGGGCTTGGGGGTTCGCCCTTGACGGCCGCCGCCGGCGCCCGGTACGCTCGGGCGGACTGGCCCCCGGCCATCGCGAACCGTCCCAGCCCGCAGGGGCGCAGGAGCAGGGATGAACCACTACCTCTACGCGATCGTCGATGGGCTGCCGTCCGGCTGGCGTCCGCCGGTGGCCGGCCTCGCGGGCGCCTCGGTGGTGCCACGGCGCGTGGACGATCTGGTCGTGCTCGGCAGCCTGCTCGACGGCGTACCCGCCGCCGGTCCCCGGACCCTCGCGCTGCACCAGGACGTCGTCGCCACGCTGATGGACGCCACCGCCACCCTGCCGTTCGCGTATGGCATGGCGGTCCCCGCCGCCGGGTTGCCCGACTGGCTGGCGGCGCATCGCATCGAGGTGAGGGGGGCGCTGGCCGCCGTGCGCGGCTGCGTGGAGATGAGCGTGAAGCTGCTGCGCCTGGACTGCGCGATCGACCGCCAGCTGGCCGCCCGTGATCGGCGGCGACGTCCGGCCGGCGCCCCCGCCGGACCCGGTGCGCGCGAGCTCCAGGCGCTGGCCGACGCCATCGCCGAGCGCGCCGCGCTGCCCCGGTGGCGTTATCGGCCGGCGGGGAGCGCGGGGAACGTGGCGGCGGCGCTCGCGTTCCTGGTGCCGCGTACGGAGGTGGCCGGATTCCTGGCCCGCATCGCGCCGGTCGCCTCCCATGCGGCCGGCGTCGCCGTCGTTCCCACCGGACCGTGGCCGCCGTACTCGTTCGTGCCGGAGTTCGACCGCACGCTGCCCCTGCGGATGCCCTCACAAGCCTTCGACGGGGTGGGCCGGCGGGCCGGGTGAACGACGCGAGGGAGGGGGGCCGCCGCGGCCGTGCTCCTGTGTTAGGCTTGGCGCCACTTTCGGGGGAGGCGGAGTGACGAGACTGGCGCGCGCCGCGGTCGAAGCGCTCGTGCAGGAGCGGGCCGATCGCAGCCTGGAGAGCGCGCTGGACGTGTTCGAGGTCTTCGCCAGCGGATCGCTCACAGACGAGGTCTACATCCTCGACGACGTGGCGGGCAAGCGGATCGCGATCGCGCCGACGGCGCTCAAGGAAAAGTATCGGCGGGGGTGAGCCATGGCCATCATCGTGCTGTCGCATCAGCTCGGCGCCGGCGGGCCGGAGATCGGTCTGGCCCTGGCGCAGCGACTCGGCTATCGCTACGTGGACCAGGAGCTGCTCCAGGACGCGGGCCGGCGCTACGGGCTCGCCGAGGAGAAGCTGTCGCACCTCGACGACTCCAAGCCGTCGTTCTTCGAGCGCTTCGACACCGAGACACGCCACCACATCACCGTGCTGCAGACCACGCTCCTGGAGCTGGCCGAGCTGGACAACGCCGTGCTGATGCGCGGGGGCGGCCAGTGGCTCCTGCGCGGCGTGCCGCACGTCCTGCGCCTGCGCGTCATCGCGCCGTTCGAGCACCGGGTGAGGCAGTGGATCAAGCGGCAGGCCGAGACCAGCCGCGAGACATACAACCAGCGGGCGGCCGCCCACCTCGTCCGCAGCGACGACAACGAGAAGGCCGGGCGGATGCGCTACCTCTACGAGGTGGAGCTGTCCGACCCGATGCTCTACGAGCTCATCGTCAACACCGAGCAGCTCCGCTACGACGCGGTGGTCCAGATGGTCGAGGGCCTCACGCGACGGCCCGAGATGGTCACCACCGACGCCGGCCGGCAGATCATCAGCTCGCGGGCGCTCGCCTCGCGGGTCCAGGTCGCGCTGGCGACGCATCCGGAGACCCGGCGGTACCGCATCACGGTCGAGGCCCAGGGGGGCGTCGTGACGCTCGAGGGGACGACGGCGCTCGACCGCGCGGTCGAGGTCGCGCGCGGCGTGCCCGGCGTGCGTGACGTGCGGACCCAGCAGGTCGAGATACCGCCGATTCCGCCGTTCGTGGCGTAGGCGGTCCGCCCTCCCGCCCCGTCGCGCTTCGCACTACCGCGGACGGGGAGGTGCCGAGGGCGTGGGGGCGGTGGCGGGCGTGGTGTCGGGGGACTCGGTGATCTTCAGCTCGAGGCTCCGCCGGCCCTTCTTGCGGACGATCTCCAGGGCGACGGTGGTGCCGGGCTCGGCCTCGGACGACAGGCGCTGGAGGTGGTGGTAGTCGTCGATCGCGGTAGGGCCGAACTTCACGATGACGTCGTTGGGCTGCACGCCGGCGACGTCGGCCGGGCTGCCGGGGTGGACGCGGGCGACGATGGCGCCGCGCGTGCCGTCCAGGCCGAGGGACTGGGCCAGCTCGGCCGTCAGGGGCTGCAAGGACACGCCGATCCAGCCGCGGGTCACCTTGCCGCGATCGATCAGCTGGGCCGTGACGCGCTTGACCATGTTGGCCGGGATGGCGAACCCGATCCCCTGACCGGTCGCCACGATCGCGGTGTTGATCCCGATGACCTCCCCCTTCAGATTGACGAGGGGACCGCCCGAGTTGCCGGGATTGATCGAGGCGTCCGTCTGGATGAAGTTTTCGTACGTTGCGATGCCCACCTCGGCGCGGCCCGTCGCGCTGATCACCCCGACGGTCACGGTCTGGTCCAGTCCGAAGGGGTTGCCGATGGCGATCGCCCACTCTCCGACCCGGAGCGTGTCGGAGTCGCCCAGGGCTGCCACGCGTACGTCGCCCTCGGGCTGGAACCGCACCACCGCGAGATCGGTCTTGGCGTCGGTGCCCACGATCCGTCCCTGGAATTCCTGCTTCGACGGTAGCTTCACCGTCACGCTGTCCGCGCCGCGGATCACGTGGAAGTTGGTGAGGACGTACCCCCGCTTGTCGATGATGACGCCCGAGCCCAGGCCCGGCTGACGGAACTCCTCGCGGCGGCCCGGCCCGCCCCGGCCGAAGAACTGGTCGAAGAAGTCCTTGAAGAAGGGATCGTCGGTCCCCGGGCCGGGAACGGCCGGCGCGCGCCGGCTGCGGGCGACCTGCACGGTGCCGATGTTCACCACGGCCGGCCGCACCTGCTCGGCCACGGCGACGAAGGCGGCCTGGAGCGCGTCCGCCGTCGCCACGGGGGACGAGACGACGGGCGCCGACCGGCGCGCGAGCGTGAGCCAGCCGTAGAGCCCGAAACCGGTGCCGGCCAAGGCGAAAAGGACCCCGGCGAGGAGGATGGCGCGCGCCGCCTGTGGTGTCATGGCGGCCCGACGTGAACCCGCGAAACTAACGCAAAACTACGCAAAAAGTCGGCCTTTTTCCTTGACGCTTCGATTGCGAAAAAGGGACAATACGCCATTGCGCAAATTCCGTCCAGCCCCATCGCCTAAACGTCCGATTTGCAGGGCATTAAGTCTCCTGCTCGTGGTGTGTCTGCTCGTACCGTCGCCCGCCGCCGCCCAGGCTCCCGGCGTGCCGATGCCGCCGCCGCACCAGTCCCAGCAGCAACAGCCGCTGCCTCCGCCGGCGAGCTCTCCGACGGCCCCGGGGGCCAGATCCGTCCTTCAGCCCGGCTTCGCCCTCCCGCGTAATGTCGCCGGCCCAGACTACCGCCTCGGCAACGGCGACGTCCTCGACGTTCAGGTCGCCGGCCGCCTCGACGTCACCCGGCTCCAGGTGATCGTCGATCCCGAGGGGCTCGTCAACATCCCACCGCTGGGCGGCATCGAGGTCGGCGGCCTGACGCTGCTGGAGGCGAACCGGCGGATCGCCGAGCGAGCCCGCGCGCTCCTCCGGTTCGCCGACGTCAGCATCGCGGTGTCGGCGCCTCGCGTGTTCGACGTGACGGTCTCCGGCGAGGTCGAGCGGCCGGGGACCGCCCAGGCGCAGGCCACCCAGCGCCTGCACGAGCTGATCCTGAACGCGGGCGGCATCACCTCCCGGGGCAGCGCGCGGCACGTGCGCGTGACCCAGGGTGCCGCCGGCCGCGAGGTGGATCTCCTGCAATTCGAGCTCCGGGGCGACGTCGAGCAGAACCCATACGTGCAGGATGGCATGCGTGTGCACGTGCCGCCGCGAGGCCCCGCCGCGACGCTGGCCGGGGCCGTCCGCCGCCCGGGCGAGTACGAGCTGGGTCCGGGAGCCTCGCTGCGGGAGCTGCTCGAGCTGACGGGCGGGCTGGCACCGGGGGGCGCCGGCTCGGACGCCCGGCTCACCCGGATCCGGCCCGACGGCCTCAAGGAGACGGTCTCGGTCGATCTCCGGGCCGCGCTGACGCCACCCTCCGACGTGACGCTGCAGAACGCCGACACGCTCTTCGTGCCCCCACTGTCGGTCCTCCAGGACGTGGTGGAGGTTCGGGGCGCCCTGGTCGGCGCTCCCGACGGCAGCAAGACGACGACGGCCGGCAAGCCGACCGTGGTGCAGCGCCTCGAGCTGGCCCAGGGCGAGCGGGTGCGTGACGTGGTCGTCAAGGCGGGGGGAACGGCGGCCCACGCCGACCTGCGGCTGGCGTTCGTCGACCGCGGCGGCACCAGCGGACCGCGGCAGCGAATCCCCCTCGACCTGCAGCGCCTGCTGGTCGAGAAGGACGAGACGCAGAACGTCCTGCTCCAGAACGGCGACGTGCTGACGGTGCCCGTGGCCGAGGACAAGGTCTACGTCGTCGGCGAGGTCAAGACACCGGGCGCGCAGGACTTCCGGCCCGATCTCACGCCCCGCGAGTACCTGGCGCTGGCCGGCGGCCCCGGCAACCGGGCCAAGCTGCCGGCGGCCACCGTGACCTTCCGCAACGGGCGCACCTACGCGATGGCCGACGCCCCGCCGCTGGAGCCCGGGGCGGTGGTGACGGTGCCCGAGGTGTCCGTGAAGTGGTGGCAGGATTACGTGCAGATCGCCCAGCTCCTGGCCAGCCTCATCACGGCCTACACGGGTATCTTCATCCTGTTCAACGGGTCGGTCGGGAACAACAACAACGACAACTAGCGATGTACGAAGCCTACTGGCAGCTGAGCGAACCCCCCTTCGACAACTCGCCGAATCCGAAGTTCTTCTACCTGTCGCCCGAGCACGAGGAGGCGCTGGTCCGACTCGTCTACACCGTGCGCCACCGCAAGGGTTGCGGCATGCTGACGGGCGAGTACGGCTGCGGCAAGACGACGCTGTCACGGGCGCTGATCCAGCGCCTGGAGGCCGAGCGCTACGAGATCGGCCTGCTCACCAATCCCAGCTGGAACGCCGTCGACTTCCTGCGCGAGACGCTGTACCAGCTCGGCCACGAGACGCCGGAGAAGAGCAAGCCCGAGCTG
>DASTOJ010000007.1:0-2870 GCA_035762565.1 Candidatus Methylomirabilota bacterium
GGGCCACGCGCCAACTGGTTCGGGCGCAACTCATTCGTCCACTCTCACGAGGGCGGCGACAAACCCCACAAGCACGAGCACACGGGCCCCGCCTGCTACACCATCGACAAGGACGACTGGTTCAGGGCTACCGGGCTGCGCGGCGGCGGCCGGAAGAAGTTCACGGCCAGGCCCACAGGCGAGCAGTTCCCGGTCAAGGAACTGGAGGACTGGCAGAAGTCCTTCGAGGTCGTGGTCTGCGACCCGCCCGGGCACTACACCGGCGAGGGGCCAGGCATTGCTCCGGCGGTGCGGATGCAACTCGCCCTCGGGATGTCCTGCGCTGTTCGCCGAGGGTAGGCCATGGACTACACGACGAACACGACGCCGAGGGTGACTAGCTGCTGGACCTGCCTGGAGTGCGGCAAGAAGTTTCGCACCGTTAAGGCCGCGGAGAAGGCCACCAGCGCGGGCTGCCCCAAGTGCGGCGGCGTGGACATCGACCTGGTCGACACGGAGGAGCGCCGATGACGATCGCAGGGCGCTGGATAAACGACACCGAGTCCGAGGCCGTGTGCCACCTGCTGGAGCGGCCGGTGGGCATCGGCGGTCTCACCGCCGCGGAGATGAACGCCATGGCCGCGCTGACCCGCAAGGGCCTTGCCGAGTTTCGCGGCGGGGCCTACCGGCCGACGCTGCTCCTGATGACGGCGATGCGCGATGCCTATCGCTGCCTGGAGGTGGCCTGATGGACGACACGACGAACACGACCGAGTGCGGCGCCTGCGGCGGCAGCGGCGTCCGCTGGACCGACGGGTACGACTGGCAACTAGCGGCCCACGTCACCGACGAGGTGCCGTGTGGGGAGTGTGGCGGGACGGGGCGGACTGAGGCCGGCGAGGCCCCGCTGGTCAAGTGCCCGGCGTGCCTGGGGGCCGGGTGGCGCCACGGGCTCGAGTGCTCGTCGTGCCGGGGCGAGGGCGTGTGTCGCCGGGAGGTGGCGTAGATGGCCGCCGCGATCACCAACCGGCCCGACCTCCACGGCCGCTTCGTTCTCGCCCTCACGGCCGGAGCGTACGAGCGCGCGGCGAGCATGCTCGAAGCGGGGGTGATCTCGCTGACCCAGCTCCTGCCGTTCGAGGCGCGCGAGGTCAACTGCTACCTGGCGCCGCGGGGGCTCGAGGTGGTGATCGACGAGGAGGGCGGGTGGCGGGTGTGCGCGATCTCGGGGGTGCTGTCGTGGTGACCGCGGCGGAAATCCTGCGGCGCTTCGGGGCCTGCGACGAGGCCGTGCTATCCGTCGGGTCGCTGTCTCCGCAGGCAGCGTGGGACGCGTGCGAGAGGCCAGACTGGATGCTGTGGCTCGTGGCGCGCACGGTGACGCCGGGGTCGCGCGCGCACCGCAAGCTGGTGCGCGTCGCGTGCGAGTGCGCGCGGACGGCGCTGCCGTACATCCAGGACGAGGAGACGGCCGCCGTCTCGCTCGCGTGCATCCAGACCACAGAAGCGTGGACGCACGGGCAGGCGACGATCGAGGAGGTGCGCGAGGCGCGAGACGCCGCCGCCGCCTACTCCGCCTACGCCGCCGACGCCGCCTCCGACGCCGCCTACGCCGCCGCCTACGCCGCCGACGCCGCCGCCTACGCCGCCTACGCCGCCGACGACGCCGCCGCCTACGCCGCCGACGCCGCCGCCTACGCCGCCTACGCCGCCGCCTACGCCGCCTACGCCGCCGACGACGCCGGCTCGCGAGCACGGCGCGAGCTGTGCGACCTCATCAGGACGCCGCGCGCCTACCCCCGTCCCCAGGTGCTCAGGTGACGTACCTGCTCGGCTCCGACGACGAGCCCACCGTCCGCGTGCCACGCCTGACCATGGCCCAGATGGTGTCGGGGGACCCCGACGGGCGGGGAGACGACGAGGAGGGCGGGTGGCGGGTGTGCGCGACGGGGCAACTGTCATGGTGACCATGTCTATCCGCAGACTGCGCGAGGAGAATCCCACTTGGGCGTGGAGGGCCGAGCGTTACGGATTTGGCTGGGTGTACGTGGGCAGCAAGAACGACCAGTCAGTCCGCGTGCAAGCGTTCGCTGAACTGTCGTCATGGGGCGATGACAGTTGGAGCACGCGGTGGATGGTGGACGACGGTGCCAGGCGCGTGGACTACCTGGCTTGGTCAGCGCCGTGGAGTCGCCCGTGATGGACTGGACCGACGAGCCCACGAGGCCCATCCCACGCCTGACCATGGCCGAGATGGTGAGCGGGGACCCCGACGGGCGTGACACCCCGATCCCCGATGACGAGGTGACGGCGCCGATGTGCCAGCGCTGCTGGCGGGCGCTGGCGGACTGCCGGTGCCCGAGGACCGAGGACGACCAACAGGAGGGATGAGCATGGAGACGAGCGACGACAACGAGATCCCCGCCGGCCTGCGAATGCTGTTCGACAAGTGGGCCGAGGAAACGCGACCGCGCGGTGGGCTGCCCGAGCGCCGTCCGAGCACCCCGGCGCTCAACAAAGCCCTCGCGGCGGCGCAGCGACGCGCGCAGGCCGTCGAGAAGGACGCCACGAACGCGTTTCACAAGTACAAGTACGCGTCGGCCGAGTCGCTGATCGCCGAGGCGCGCGAGGCCCTGGCGGCCGAGGGGCTGGCGGTGTTCCCGCTGAGCATCGACCGCGACCCAGGACAGCCTGGGCACGCGTGGGCCGGCGAGAAGGGGGATGAGTTCATCGAGGTCCCACGGCGCATCCTCGCGCGCTACCTGCTGCTGCACGAGAGCGGCGAGGAGCGCGAGTTCTCCAGCTCGGTGCCGGTCATCCCCGAGAAGGGCCGCCCCGAGGACAAGGCCGAGTTCGGCTCGCGCACCGAGAATCTCGGCTACGCGCTCCGC
>DASTOJ010000008.1:0-14650 GCA_035762565.1 Candidatus Methylomirabilota bacterium
CTTCGATGATGTAGTGGCGAAGACCGTGACAGGCTCCGACCGAGTTTCGCCTCGCGAAACGAACCACGCGGACCGCCGAGCGACCCCGGCCCACCCCCGCGCCCGGGGGCAGAGCAGACCGCTACTTGATCGCGACGGAGCGAACCTGCTTGAGGTCGGTGAGCCCGTCGAGAACCTTGAGGATGCCGTCCTGGGCCAGCGTCGTCATCCCCTCGTCCCTGGCCACCCTGACCATCTCGGCGACGCGGGCCTTGGACTGGATGAGCTTCTTCATCGGCTCGGTGGCGACCAGCAGCTCGTGCAGGCCGCTGCGGCCGCTGAACCCGGTACTGTCGCACGACGCACAGCCCCGGCCGCGATAGAGGACGAAGTTGTCGTCGTACTTCACGCCGAGCTTCTGGAAGTCGTCCACCCCGTAGGCGTGGACCAGCTCGTCGAACTCGTCCTGGTCGGGGTGGTACTCCTCCTTGCAATCGGTGCAGATGCAGCGCACGAGGCGCTGGGCGACCACCGCCAGCAGCGCATCGGCGAAGTTGAACGGATCCAGGCCCATGTCGAGGAGCCGGATGACGGTCTCCACGGCGCTGTTCGTGTGCAGGGTGGAGAAGACCAGGTGGCCGGTCAGCGAGGCCTCGATGCCGACGGACGCCGTCTCCTCGTCGCGCATCTCACCGACCATGATCACGTCGGGATCGGCGCGCAGGAAGGCGCGCATGGCCTGGGCGAACGTGAAGCCGATCTTGGGCTGCACCTGCACCTGCCGCAGTCCGTACTGCGTGATCTCGACCGGATCCTCGGCCGTCCAGATCTTTCGCTCGGGCCGGTTGATGTGGCTGAGCACGGAGTGCAGCGTGGTCGTCTTGCCGGAGCCGGTCGGTCCCACGACCAGGATCAGGCCGTAGGGTTTGTCGGCGGCGGCCTTCGTCTCCCGCAGATTGCGCTCGAGCATCCCGAGCCTGTCGAGCGGGATCGGGTCGGTGCTCGTGAGGAGCCGCAGCACCACGTCCTCGTTGCCGCCCTGGGTGGGCAGGGTCGCCACCCGCAGCTCGGCGTCGCGCCCGTCCGGCAGGCGGAACTTGATCTTGCCGTCCTGGGGCTTGCGGCGCTCGGCGATGTCCAGCTGGGCCATGATCTTGAGCCGCGCCGCCAGGGCCCGGCGGTAGCCGCCCGGGATGCGCTGGTACTCGCGACACAGCCCGTCGATGCGCAGCCTGATCATCGTGTCACGCTGGGGGCCGTAGGGCTCGACGTGGATGTCCGAGGCGCGCGCCTTGAAGGCGTCGATGATGATCTGGTTGGCCAGCCGGATGACGGCGCTGTCGTTCTCGTCGATGTCGGCGCCGGACACCTCGTCCTTCTCGAACGCGGCCTCGGCGCCCAGGTCGCTGATGATGTTGCCGATGCTGTCCTTCGACTGCAGCTCGCCACCGGCCACCGCCAGGAACGTGTTGATGTCCTTGCGCAGGCCCACCGCCAGCCTGACCTGCTGGCCGCGCAGCAGCTGGTGAATCGCGTCCACCCGCTGCAAGTCTTGTGGATTGTCGATGAGGACGAGGATGGCGGTGTCCTCGCGGCGGACCGGCAGCCAGACGTTCCGCTTGAGGAACTCGAGCTTGAGATCCTTCATGAGGTCCGGCGGCGGAACGATCTTGGGGTCGAACTCGAGGAACGGCACCCGGTAGTACTGGCTGAGCGAGACCCCCAGCTCGGCCTTGGGCACCCTGAACTGCTCCAGCACGACCGACTCGACGTCCACGTTCGTCTGCCGCGCGACCCCGATGGCCTGGTTCACCTCGTCCTGGCTCAGCAGGCCCTGGGCGATCAGGTAGTCGAACTTCGTTCCCCGCCGCTGGGCGCCCAGCTGGGCCTGGTTGTTGAACGCGATACCCAGCGTGCGGGCGATCCGGGCGACGCTGGCCTCGTCGTCCTTGGTGAAGCGGGAGCCGTGCTTCTTGTTGAGGATCTGCACGACCCCGAGGACCCGGCCCTCGTGCAGGACCGGCATGCAGAGGATCTGCATCGTCCGGAATCCCGTCCGCTTGTCGAACGAGCCGTCGAAGTGCAGCTCGGGCGACAGGCGGCTGAGCTCGGAGGCGTTGTAGGCGTCGGCGATGTTGACGGTTTGCCTGGTGAGCGCGACGAAGCCGGCCACCGACTTGGGGCTGATGGGGACGCGGATCTCCTTCACCGAGTCGAGGGCCAGGAACTTGGAATAGATCTCCTTGCGCTCGAAGTCGACCGCGTAGAGGGTCATCCGGTCGGCGTCGAAGAAGGTCAGCAGCTCGGCCTGGACCTCGATGAAGATCGAGTCCAGGGTCTTGGCCGAGTGGATGCGGTCGATCAGGTGGACGAGCCGCTGCTCGTTGGCCAGCCGTTCCTGCAGACTCAGAACCGATTCCTGGACGGCCACTTAGCCTCCCACGTGGAGCTGCCCAACCAGAATAGCAACGCCCCCACCAGATCACTAAGGAAGCTGACCTGGCTCCGCCGGGGTACGGAGATGGGGCCACCTCGAGGCCCGCGCGGATGATCGAGGAGCGGCCCGGCTCCGCCGGGCCGCGACGAGCGCATGGGGGGCTTGGGGGGCCATCTCGGGGCCCCCCATGTAACTAGAACATCGGCCGCTCGACGTACGACCCCCAGATGTTGCGTAGTCGGGCGACGATCTCCCCAAGCGAGGCCCGCGCCTGCACGAGCTCGATCGTGACCGGCATCAGATTGGCGGCCGGATCGCGCGCCTCGGCCGCCAGACGGTCGAGCAGCGCGTTCACGCGTCCGGCGTCCCGGCGAGCCCGGGTAGCGGTGAGCCGCGCGATCTGGCGGGCCTCGACCCCGGGGTCCACCCGGTGGATCTCGACCGGCGACGGCTCCGGCGGCTCGCCGTGCTTGTTGACCCCGATGACCGGCAGCTCGCCCGACGCCCGCCGGCGGGCGGTGGCATAGGCGGACTCGGCGATCTCGCGCTGGAACCAGCCCTCCTCGATGGCGGTGACGGTGCCGCCCATCTCGTCGACGCGGCGAAGGATGTCGAGCACGGCGGCCTCGATCTCGTCGGTCAGCGACTCGACGTACCAGGAGCCCCCCAGCGGATCGACGACGCTGGTCACCCGCGTCTCGTCGGCGATGATCTGCTGGGTCCGCAGGGCAAGCTTCATGGCCAGCTCGGACGGGATCGCGTACGCCTCGTCGAGGCCGTTGGTGTGCAGCGACTGCGCGCCGCCCAGCACCGCCGACAGCGCCTGCAGCGCCGTGCGCACGATGTTGTTCATGGGCTGGGCCTTGGTCAGCGTCGCCGCCGCCGTCTGGCAGTGGAAGCGCAGCCGCATCGACTCCGGCCGCGTCGCCCCGAACCGCTCCTTCATGAGGCGCGCCCACACGCGGCGGGCCGCCCGGAACTTGGCCACTTCCTCGAAGAAGTCGGCCTGGGCCACGAAGTAGAAGGCCAGGCGCGGCGCGAAGTGATCGACCGCCACCCCGCTCCGCGTGACCTCCTCCACGTAGGCGATGCCGTTGGCCATGGTGAAGGCCACCTCCTGCACGGAGGTCGCCCCCGCCTCGGAGATGTGATAGCCGGAGATGTTGATCGGGTTGTAGCGCGCCAGGTGGCCGGCGCCGTAGACGATCATGTCGCGCACCAGGCGCAGGGAGGCACGGATCGGGAAGATCCACTCCTTCTGGGCCACGTACTCCTTCAGGATGTCGGCCTGGACCGTGCCCGACAGGCGGTTCAAGTCGTGGCCGCGACTCCGCGCCAGCGCCACGTACATGGCGAGCAGGATCCACGCGGTCGGGTTGATCGTCATCGACACCGAGATCCGCTCGAGGTCGACGCCCGCGAACAGGGCCTCCATGTCGTCCAGCGTGTCGATCGCGACCCCCTCGCGCCCGACCTCGCCGAGCGCGCGCGGATCGTCGGAGTCGTAACCCATCAGCGTGGGCATGTCGAAATCGACCGAGAGCCCCGTCTGGCCCTGCTCGATCAGGTAGCGGAAACGCTGGTTCGTGTCCTCTCCGGTGCCGTAGCCGGCGATCTGTCGCATCGTCCACTGGCGGCCCCGGTACATCGTCGGATAGGGGCCGCGGGTGAACGGGTACTGGCCCGGCAGGCCGATGGCCTCGAACGGTGTGCCCGCGACGTCGGCCGGCGTGTAGACGCGTCGCAGCGGCAGGCCGGACAGCGTGCGGTACTCGGCCTGTCCCTCCGGCTGCCGGGTCACGAAGTCGCGTAGCTCCCGGGCCTCCCACGCCGCGTGCCGGGCGCGGATGCCCTCGATCGCCTCGGGATCAAACATGCTGGGTCCCCCTGTGATACAGGTCGCGGTCGTCGATGACCCGTCGCGCCTTGAACTCGGTGCGGGGCAGCGTGCCCTCCGGCACCAGCTCCACGACCGGCGTGACGCCGAGGCGGGCGCGCAGCCGCTCCTTCATCGTGGCCGCCAGGCGGGCGCGGGCGGGCCCGTCGCCGACGGCCGCGGCGTGCTCGGCCCGCACGAGCAGCTCGTCCATGGCCTCGCGGCGCGAGACGATCACCCGGAACTCGCCGCCGAACCCGGAGATCGCCCGCAGCGTGTCCTCGATCGCGCTCGGATAGACGTTCTCGCCGCGCACGATGAACATGTCGTCGAGCCGGCCGTAGAGTCCGTGGGGCAGCCGCGGATACGTGCGTCCACATGGACAGGGTTCGTCCGTCCATCGCGCGACGTCGCCCGAGACGAGCCGGATCATCGGCTGCGACGTGCGCTCCAGGTGCGTGTAGACCGGCGTGCCCTCGCCGCCGAACGGCACCGGCTGCCAGGTGGCGGGGTCGCACACCTCCGTGTAGACGATGTCCTGCCACAGGTGCATGCCCGTCCGGTGGCGGCACTCGGCATTGGTCATCCAGGGCGTCATCTCCGCCATGCTGCCCATGTCGATGCAGCGCCCGCCGAACGTCTGCTCGATGAGCCGCTTGGTGGCGGGGATGCCGGCCCCGGGCTCGCCCGAGAAGAAGAGCGTGCCGAAGCCGAGGGAACGGGGGTCGATACCCTCCCGCCGTGCCGTCTCGGCGAAGTGCAGCGCGTAGGACGGCGTGCCGTAGAACGCCGTGGGCCGGAGGTCGCGCGCCCACTGCACGGCCATGAGCGTCTGGCCTGGCAGCCCGGCGCCGAACGGGAAGACGGTCGCGCCCAGCCGCTCACAGCCGGCGAGGGCGCCCCACGAGCCGAGGTAGAGGCTGAAGAACGAGGCGATGAGCACGGTGTCGTGGGGGCGGATGCCGGTCCCCCACAGGATGCGCGCGTGGGCCTCGCCGATGCGGCCCCAGTCGTCACGACCCACGCCGAACACGGTGGGCCGGCCGGTGGTGCCGCTGGTGCCGTGGATGCGCGCGACCTCGCCCGGCTCGACGCAGAGGTAGTCGCCGAACGGCGGGTGCGCCGCCTGCGCGGCGCGCAGGTCCTCCTTGCGCACGACGGGAAAGCGGCGGAGGTCGGCGAGGGTCGCCAGGGTGGCTGGCGACACGCCCGCCTGCTGCCAGTGGCGCCGGTAGAAGGGACTGCGCTCCCACGCCCACGCCACCTGAGCGGCGAGCTTGGCGAGGATGACTTGCTCCCGCTCCGCCGGCTGCGCGCACTCCAGCTGGGGCGCCCAGTGCTCGGCGCCCGCGGCGGGCCGCCAGGCGGGGTCGTAGCGCGGCGGCCAGGTGGAGGTCACACGCTCCTCGCGGCGGCCACCGCGCGGACGCGGCTCACGACCTCGTCGGGCGGCGTATCCTGGAGCACGACGTCGGCCGCGCCGGCGGCCCGAAGGGCGGGCACGTCCTCGTCGGGGATCACGCCGCCCACCACCAGCGCGGCGTCGGAGCTGGCCTCCCGCATCAGCGCCGTGATGCGCGGGATGAGCGTCAGGTGGGCGCCCGACAGCAGGCTGACACCGATGACGTCGACGTCCTCCTGCACGGCCGCCGCCACCACTTCCTCCGGCGTGCGGTGCAGCCCCGTGTAGATGACGTCCATGCCGGCGTCGCGCAGCGCCCGCGCCACGATCTTCACCCCGCGGTCGTGCCCGTCGAGGCCGACCTTCGCCACCAGCACCCGGATCGGAGGCATGCCGCCGGTATTGTACGGCGGGTCGGAACGGGCGCGGACCCCTAGCGCGCCGGCGCGGGCCGGCGGCCGACGTCGAGGCCCAGGTCGCGGCAGCGCTTGCGCAGCGTGTTGCGGTTGACGCCCAGCAGGCGAGCGGCGCGCAGCTGGTTGCCGCCGGTCAGGCTCAAGGCGTGCCGGAGCAGCGGGCGCTCCATCATGGCCATCGCCTCGCGGTAGACGCGCCGCGGGTGGGCGCCAGCGAGGTGATCGACGAGGGCAGGGACGGCGTCGGCAACGATTCGGGCCAGCGTGGAGAGCTGGCCGCGCGCGATGCCGTCGTCCGTCCCGTTCATCGCGATATCGAGGGGGGCCATGTCGGGGCCCCCACTCAGAAGAACAGGTAGTGGAGCGCCAGGGTGACGGTGTCCTGCGACTTCGAGGTCGGCACCAGGCCCGGCGCGCGGATCTTGAACACCTTGTCTTCGGCCTCGTCGTGGCGGTACTCGAGGCGACCCACCAGACCCCTCCAGATCTTGTACTGGACCGTCGCCGTCAGCTCCCACAGCGACACCGAGGTGCCGGGGGCGATGGCCAGCGTGCGGGCGCCGTCGACGTCCTTGAAGTACTCCCCGCGGAATGCCGTGCGGAGCTTGTCGGTCCAGTCATAGGCGGCGTAGGCGGCATAGCCCCACCAGTGGGCGTCGGTGGAGGAGCCGCGGGTGGCCGTCAGCGACGGCTCGTCGATCTCCCAGCCGTAGTCGAAGTTGAAGCCGAGCGTCAGCTTGGGGATGCCGGTGTAGGTGGCGGTCAGGTCCAGCACCGTCCGCGGGTTCGTCTTCTTGTCGAACTGCTCGGGGCCGGTGATGAAGTTGAGCGCCGTCGTGAGGTCCTTGACGCCGGTGAAGGCGATCTGGCCCATCACCGACATGGTGTCGTTGTTGTCGTCGGCCACGTCCCAGCCGACCACGGGTCCGGCGGTGATCGACAGCCAGTCGGTCGGCGCGTAGCTGGCCAGCGCGCCGACGTGGGTCAGCGGGATGGCGAAGCCGAACAGGAACGAGCGCGAGAAGTTGAGGTTGAGCGGTGACTCGATCACCTCGTAGCCGAGCAGCGTGACGAACTTGCCCGCCTTGACGGTGAGCCCGCTGCCCACCGGGATCCGGTAGGAGCCATACGCCTCCTGCAGGTCCATCGGAAAGGTGTTGCGGAAGGGAAACGCGTCGTCGTCGTCGCGGAAGATCCCCACCGCGTGGTTCTTCTGGGCGTCCGATCCGCCGGTGACGACGAGGCCGAAGCCCCAGGGGCGGGCGTCGGTGGGGTCCTTCTTGAGGCTGAACTCGACCATGTTGAACGTGTAGCCGGCGTCGAAGTCGTAGAGGCGCAACTCGTTGACGTCGTCGCGCCCCGTGTGGCCGAGGTTCCACACGTAGCTGTTCTCGACGTACCCGAACAGCGTGACCTCGTCCCACAGCGTCTTGGGCTTCTCCTCGGGCTTGGCCTGCGCGTGGGCCGTCGCCGCCGCCCCCATCACGAGCGCGACGACGACCAGCCATTCGGCCATTCGGATCATGATCGCCTCCACCTTGCGCATGTCAGCGCGCCCGCTCCACCGCCGGGGCTCCCACCCGGGGCGCGCTCGCAGCCGCCGCCGGCGCCGCGGCGCCGCCGGCCAGATGGAACTCCGGGTACGCGCTGATGCCGTGCTCGCCGACGTCGAGGCCCGCCTGCTCCTCGTCGGCCGGGACGCGGATGCCGATGACGGCCTTGAGAACACCCCACGCGATCCCCGACGTGACCACGACGAACACGCCGACGGCCAGGATGCCCACGATCTGCGCAACGAGCAGCTTCATCCCACCGCCGTAGAGGAGACCGTTGCCGGTGGTGTTGGGCGAGAAGTGGTCCTGGGCGAACAGCCCGAGCATCACGGTCCCGAACACGCCGCACACCAGGTGCACCGAGATGGCGCCCACCGGGTCGTCGATCTTGATCCGGTCGAAGAAGAGGACGGAGACGACCACCAGCAGGCCGGCCAGCAGGCCGATGATCAGGGAGGACGGGATGCTCACGAACGCGCAGGGCGCGGTGATGGCGACCAGTCCGGCCAGCGCGCCGTTGAGGATCATCGTCAGGTCGGGCTTGCCCAGCAGCAGCCAGGCGGCGATCGAGGCCGCCACCGCGCCGCCCGCCGCCGCCGTGTTCGTCGTCACCGCGATGCGCGCGATGGCGCCGGGGTCGGCGGCCATCGTGCTACCCGGATTGAAGCCGAACCAGCCGAACCACAACACGAAGACCCCGATCGTCCCCAGCGCGATCGAGTGGCCGGGGATCGGGTGCATCCGGCCGTCCTTGCCGTACTTCCCGAGGCGCGGCCCCAGCATCATGGCGCCGACCAGCGCGGCCCAGCCGCCGACGGAGTGCACGACCGTCGAGCCGGCGAAGTCGAACATGCCGAGCTTGGCCAGCCAGCCGCCGCCCCAGATCCAGTGACCCACGACCGGGTAGATGAGCCCGACCATGGCGAAGCTGAAGAGGTAGAAGGCGCCGAACTTGACGCGCTCGGCCACCGCGCCCGACACGATGGTGGCGGCGGTGCCGGCGAACACGAGCTGGAAGAAGAACTTCGCCCACAGCGGCACGCCCGTCCAGTTGAGCGCCGAGTACGCGCCCTTGTAGGCATCGCCCATGGCCGGGCTGTTGTCGGCTCCGCCGGCGATCAACAGGCCCTGGGTGCCGAAGAGCGCGTTGCCGTCGCCGAACATCAGGCCGAACCCGAGCACCAGGAAGGCGATCGACGACACCGCGAACACGATGAAGTTCTTCGCCATGATCGTCACGGTGTTCTTGGCCCGGCAGAACCCGGACTCGACGCTGGCGAAGCCGAGGTTCATGAAGAACACCAGGAACGCCGCGACCAGGACCCACATCGTGTCCATCGCGACCTTGACGTCGCCGACCTTGGCGGTGAGGTCCTTCAGCGGGTCGGCCGGTGCGGCGGGAGCCTGGGCGAAGGCGGTGGCGGCGCCGACCACCAACGCCAGGATGACCACGAACGAGCCAACTCGGAGCGCCATGGCTGGAGCTCCGTGTAGTGGAGGAGCTTCCCATTCACGCATCGTCGCCTCCTCTCGAGCTTCGGCATTCGCTGATCGCCGTTGATCGCGGGCTGCGACGCCTTTGTCGCGGGTGACCGCGCCAGAATCAGCAAGCGTCATGCCGCACCCCACCGACACGCACAGCGCAATCGTCAAGCGGATTTGCCAGCTCGGCGCCGGGCGTGGGCGCTGCCGCTCTTGCGGGCAGGCCGCGCCCCACTGCCTGTTCTGCGAGCAGCCCGCGTGCGATCGATCCGGTCAACCACACGAATTCCCTGACCGCCACGCCCGGCACACGCCTTGCCATCGCAGCCGTCGGCGTCGAGCGCTGCACGCGCGAGATGCCGGTCCTGCGCCCGGGGCCGGCGCCCGAGCACGCCGTCGCCTGCCACTTTGCGTTCGCCGGAGAGCGCTTGGAAATCCTGCTGGCCGTTAACGGCACCCTGATGCGCGGGCTCGAGCTCAATGGCAACCTGCTCGCCGCCGGCGCCCGCTTCGTGCGCGAGACGACCACGGCGCCCGAGTACCGCTTGTGGTCGATCGGCGACCGGCATCCGGCGATGCTCCGCTCCGGCGCCGGCGGCGCCGCGCTGGCCGTGGAGGTCTGGCAGGTGCCGGCGGCCGGCCTCGCGCAGATCTTGCTGTCGGAGCCGCCCGGCCTCTGCATCGGCAAGGTCCGCCTGGCCGGCGGCGAGGAGACCCTCGGCGTGCTCGGCGAACCCGCGCTCTGCGAGGGCCAGCCGGAGATCACGCGCCACGGCGGCTGGCGCGCCTACGTCGCTTCGCGCGGGGACCGGACATGAGCGGGCCGGTGCGCGTGACCGAGGCCGAGGTCGAGCGGCTCGCCGCTCCGGTAGCCTAGCCGCCGCTCGCGAGGGCGCGCGCCAGCAGCTCGTACTTGGCAAGCGTGCCGGCGGCGCGCTCGTCGGGCCAGCGCCCGCGGCCAAGGCTCTGGAGGAACTCGTCGAGGACCAGCGGAAACTGACTCTCGTGCGCGGTCCCCCGGCCGCCGGGAACCTCGATCTCGAATCCGTCCGGCGCCGCCGCCACCCGAAGCCCGGGATGCTCGGGCTGCCACGCGGCCACCGCTCGCTCGAGCGCCGCGGCGAGCCGCGATCCCCCCGCCCGCGGCTCGACGCGCAGCCGCCGCCGATGGCCGGTCTCCGGTCCCTGCTCGACGCGCAGGCGCGACACCGTGCCGCTGAGCGTCGTGACGTGCGCGTCGCCGGCGCCGGCCGCCTCCGTCAGATCCCAGCGCGTCGTCAGGTGGACCTCGACACCCCGGAGGCGGAAGGACATCTCGGCGTTCCCCGCGTACGCGAGCGTGTCGCCGTCGACGGCAGCGGCCAGCTCCGCGGGAAAGTCGGCCAGGCCGGTGACGCGCCCGAACAGCGCGCGGGGCACCGGCGTCGACCAGCGGCGCGCGGCGAGGAGCTCGGCCTCGTGGCCGCTCCGTGCGCCCGTCGTCGCCAGGAACCGCTGGGCCTGGTCGACGAGGTGGGTGGGAATGTCGGCGAGGCCATCGCCCTGGACACGCACGTCGAAGAACCAGGGCGGCCGTCGCAGGGGCGCGCCGTTCACCCGTTTCTCCAGGTGGTGCACGCTGGCGAGCCGGATGGCCGGCCCCCCATCGCCGGGCCAGAACTCGCCGAAGATCTCCGGCTCGCGCACGATCCGCTCGGCGACCATCGACGCGGGAGCATGCCGCCCGGTCATCATCTCCATGACCCGTGCCCCGCCGCCCAGCACGTGGCGGACGTCGCCCACCGCCGTCGCCGTCGTGATCCACGGCTTGTCGGCCAGGACGTGAAAGCCGGCGTCGTGGAGCCCGCGGATGAGCGTCATCTTGCGGTCGTTCCTCCCCGCGAGGATCACGACGTCGCCGGGCCGCTCCCCGAGCAGGCGCCCGAGCGGATCCTCGCCGGCGCGCACCTCGGCCCGCCACCGGGTCGGACGCCGGGGCCGCCGGTTGAACGCCTCGAGCAACGCCAGGAACTCGGCGACCTCGCGGCCGCGGCGCGCGTCGTCGGGCCCCGCCGGGGCGTACACGACGATCTCGTCGCGCACCAGGGGATGCCGCTCCCGCAGCGTGAGCGCCGCGTGGAAGTGACCGGGGTCGAGAAACACGAGTGTGTGCATCTGACGGGGGTCGGCCACCGCCGAGTTCCGCTACTCCGGCACGGACTGCATGAGCATGTAGTTGCGGATCTTGTCCGACATGGGATAGGGAACTACGCCGCGCTCTCCGAACCACTTCTCGTAGAGCTCGAAGAACTTCCCGCTATCGATCAGCTCCATGAAGGTGTGGTTCACGAGGTCGCGCACGAATAGTGCTCCTTCGAGAAGAAGTCTCCCACCACCTCGTAGTCTTTGGGGCTCTTGGCCTTGGCCGCCAGCCCGGCCAGCAGGATTCCGTCGCCGACATAATAGGCCCTCCCCTCGGAATATCGGCTCGTCGCTGGCTGCTGGGTGTCGGCCGCGAGGGGGCACCAACCGGACGGGACGTTGCGAGGCTCGGCGGGGAAACGACGGCACCGCCGCGTCGAGGTGAACCGTCACAGCGGTGGACGGCACTCCGAGTGGACCGGTGGTAACGTACGGGGCGCGGAGGAGGACGCCATGGCCCGTCACGTGAAAGTCGCGGCGGCCCAGCTGGGGCCGATCAACGAGGGGACCAGCCGGGACGAGGTCGTCGAGCGGATGCTGGTCCTGCTCGAGCAGGCCGTCGCCGAGCACGTCGAGATCATCGCCTACCCCGAGATGGCGCTGACGACCTACTTCCCCAAGCGCATCCGTGACGACTACGACCAGTTCTTCGAGACGGAGGTCCCGCCCAAGGCACTGGAGCCCGTGCTGCGGCGCGCGCGCGAGGCGGGGGTGGCGGTCCACGTGGGCTTCTGCGAGAAGGCCGGCCGCCACTGCTTCAACACGGCGCTCCTGACCGACGAGACCGGCGCGCTCATCGGCACGTACCGCAAGATCCACCTGCCCGGTCGGCCCTCGCCCGACGGCGTCGCCCAGGTTTACGAGGTGCGCTACTTCGAGACGGGCGACACCGGCTACCGCGTGTTCCCCACCCGCAAGGCGAAGGTCGGCATCGCCATCTGCCAGGACCGCCGCTACCCGGAGACCTACCGGTGCCTCGGTCTGCAGGGCGCCGACATCGTCCTCATCGGCTACAACACGCCGCTGTCGCCGCTGGCCCTCGACCAGAACGAGCTGGTCCTGCGCGCTGGCGCCTACGAGAACAGCCTGTTCGTCGTCGGCGTGGCCAAGGCCGGCGTCGAGGACGGCCTGGAGCTGATCGGCGGCTCGTGCATCGTGGGCCCGCTGGGCCAGGTGCTGGCGAAGGCCGCGACGACCGGCGACGAGCTGGTGTCGGCGCGCATCGACCTCGACTGGATGACGCCGGCCCGCAAGCGCTGGGACTTCTTCAGCCGCCGCCACCCGCAGCACTACGGGCTCATCACCCAGCCGGTCGAAAAATCATGACGCCCCGCGCGCTCGACCTCGTCGTCGCCGGCGGGCGGGTCGTGACCGCCACCGACGTCCTCGACGCCGCCGTCGGCATCAGGGGCGGACGCATCGTCGCGGTGGCGCCACCCGGGGACCTGCCCCCGGCCGCGCGCACCATCGACGCCTCCGGCAAGCTCGTGTTCCCCGGCGCCATCGACTGTCACGTGCACCTCGGGCCCGAGTACGACGACTGGCGCGGCGGTCCGCTGGCCGCCGCCCACGCCGGGCTCACCACGCTGCTCGGCTTCGTGATGGCCGACGAGGGCGCGCGCGAGCCGCTGCCGAGCGCCGTCCACCGGCTGCGCGAGGAGACCTCGGCGATGTCGGTGCTCGACTTCGGCTTTCACTTCATCCTCGGCAACCAGCCGTGGATCCTCGAGGGCATCCCCGAGGCGATCGGCCTCGGCGTCACCTCGTTCAAGCTGTTCATGACCTACAAGAAGCGCAAGACGCGCATGTGCTCCGACGAGATGATCGCCGGCGCCATGGACCTCATCGGCGCCCACGGCGGCCTCTGCCAGCTGCACTGCGAGAACGGCGACGTCATCGCCTGGCTGGAGGACCGCGCGCTGGCCGCCGGGTGCGTGCACCCGCGCGACTTCCCCGCCACCTGCCCCGACTGGACGGAGGAAGAGGCGGTCAACCGGGCCATCCTCATCGGGCGCATGACGACGTGCCCGGTCTACGTCGTGCACCTCTCCACCCGTCTCGGGCTGGAGCGCATCAAGCAGGCGCAGGCGCTCGGCCAGCCGGTCTACACGGAGACGTGTCCGCAGTACCTGCTGCTGAGCGAGGACGAGATGGAGCGCTGGGGGCCGCTCGCGAAGATCGGCCCGCCACTCCGGCCGGCCGCCGGGCCCGACCGCGAGGCGCTGTGGGGTGGCCTGGCCCAGGGCGCGATCGCCGCGGTGGCGAGCGACCACTCGCCGCGCGCGAAGGCGCTGAAGGAGCCCGGCTGGAAGAACATCTTCCAGGACGACAAGGGCAACGTGATCCCGTTCGGCAGCCCGGGGCTGGAGACACTGGTCCCGCTCGTCTACTCCGAGGGCGTGGTGGCCCGCGGCTTCCCGCTCACGTGGATGGCCCGCGTGCTCGCCGAGAACCCCGCGCGCATGTTCGGACTCTACCCCCGCAAGGGCGCCATCCGCCCCGGCGCCGACGCCGACCTCCTCATCTGGGATCCCGAGGGCGAGGGCGAGATCCGCGTCGCCGACCACCGGGGCATGGCCGGCTGGACCCTGTACGAGGGCCGCAAGACGAAGGGCCGGCCGTGGATGACGCTGCTCCGCGGCGAGATCCTGCTCGAGAGCGGCACGCTCCACCAGAAGCCCGGCTTCGGCCGGTATCTGCAGCGCAGCGCGCCCCTGCCGCCGCTCGGCGGCGCGGCCCGCTGACCGATCCGCGCCGGGCCGGGCTCAGCCGTCGGCCGCGGCCCGGGCGCAGGCAGCGCCGGCCTGCGACAGCGCGGCGATGATGAGGTCGGCCGAGGCGACGTTGGTCGCCAGCGGCACGTTGTGGACGTTGCAGACGCGCAGCAGCGCGCGGATGTCGGGATCGTGCGGCTGTGCGGTGAGCGGATCGACGAAGAAGAAGACGCCCTCCACCCCGCCCGTCGCCACGCGCGCCGCGATCTGCGCGTCGCCGCCCTCCGGCCCGCCGAGCAGTGCCTCGACGTCGAGGCCGACCTTCTCCCGCATGAGCCGGGCGGTCTGCCGCGTGGCCATCAGCGTGAACTGCGCGAGCGTCTCGCGGTTGAACGTCGCCCAGGCGACGAGATCGACCTTGCGGTTGTCGTGCGCGATGAGGGCCAGGCTCCGGGTGAGCGGGCTCATCGACGGCCCGGCCGGGCAGCGACCATCGCCTCCCACCGGCGGCTGGCCAGCGCCCTGACGTCGCCCCGGGCCACCGGCGTGAAACCGACCATCGAGACCACCGCCATCGCGCCGAGGGCGCCGAGCCCGATCCAGAGCCGCA
>DASTOJ010000009.1:0-21161 GCA_035762565.1 Candidatus Methylomirabilota bacterium
CAGTCCGTTGGCCACGTGCTGTGCTCGGAGGACCTCCACCGGATCCGCGGGCACCGCGGGCGGCGGCGGGACTTCGGGCAAGAGCCCGCCGTCCGGGCGCCTGAATCGAAGCGCGCCGTCGGGCTGTCGATCGAGCTGGTAACCCTCCTCGTGACCGCCCGGTGATGTCGGCGACAGAGCAGGGCGAGGTTCGACAGCGTGGTGGGCCCGCCGTGACCCCAGTGGCGGATGTGATGGCCCTGGCCGAACCGGACTCCGCAACCAGGGAATCGGCAGCCACGGTCGCGATGGTGCAGCGCCCGCCGCAGCGCCGGGGGAATCGTCCGGGTGCGGGCATCGACCTCCACGACGCGGCCGTCCTGGCCGTGCCGCATCACCACCCGGCTGGCATCGCACGCCAGGCGCTGGGACGTTCCAGCTGGAACGCGCGCGCCGTCCTCGAGAGCGGACTGGCCGGGCGCATCCGGATCGGCCAGCACCTCGGCGTCGACGTGGACCACCACCTGGTACCGCTCGCCCGGGGCCCCGGGATCGATGCCGTGATGCAGGGCCGTCTCCGCCAGCAGCGCCAGCGCGTCGGCTTGCTGCTGCTCCATCGTCGGCGGGTCGCCGTCCAGCGGCCGATCACGCCGCCGCTGGTACAGGGTCTCGCGCGCGGCGGCCAGGGCCTGCACGAGCAGCGCGCCGACCTCCGGGCTCAGCCGCCCCTTGACGCGCACCGTGCCGTCACTGTCCGGATACACGTGCAACGCCCGGCTGGCATGCCGCCGGGCGGCCTCGCGGGCCTCGGCCTGTCGGTCCACCCGGCGCCAGCCCCGGACGATGCGCTCGACGTGCTCGGCCGTGCCGGCGCGCGGCGCGCGCCACGCGCACGTGCTCGCGGGCGGCGCACGGGCTGGGCCCCGTGCGCCAGGTGAGCCAGGCGGCGCAGGAGCGGAAGCCGGTGTTCCAGCCCTCCCGGGCGTCGAACTCCCGGATGAGTCCGAGGAGGCGGGCGGTGGCGGCGTCGAGGTGCGCCGCCAGCTCGGCGATCTCGTCGCCCAGCCGGTCAAGCTCGATAGTCGTAGAGATCTCGGGCGTGCCGAGTTCCATGGCGAGTCCCCCTGTCCTGGGCCGACTCTACACCCCACTTCTTGAGCCCCCTGGGAAGCTCGATGCGCGGCGATCACGACGCAAACGAAACTTTTCGCGGCGAGCCCACTCGCCGGGCGCCGGTGGTCTTCTGCGGACCGCAGGGCCACCGTCCAGCGCGCACTGCGGATCGACGGCCGCTGCACACGCGGAGAGGTGTCAAGCGGAAACTGCTAGCCACGAGGTGAATTCCCTTAAATACACCAACGAGACAGTCCCCGTCTCCGTCGAGCTCGGACGGCGGCCAGGACGGGGCGCGTCGCCGAGAGCTACGCCCACTACGAGGCGAAGAGTCCGCCGGTGACCTATCGGTACGACACGGCACCGTGCTCGCCTGCCGTGACGACGCTGCACGAGGCGGTCGAGCTGCTCCGCCGCCTGGGTCGTCCGTTCCTCGACTGGACCGGCAAGGCCGAGCGCCTGTCGTTCGACGTCCCCACGCTGCCGCTGTTCATCCACGAGCGCCTCTCCACCAAGGCCATCGCGGAGACGCTGACCGGCCACCGTCGCGACAAGCAGCGGACATGTTCGAGCTGACCGTCTCGTCCTCGGCGACTCGCTCGTCGTGATGAAGTCCCTCCTACACTACGAGGGCCTCGGCGGCCAGGTCGATCTAACATGGACCCGCCCTACGGCGTGAAGTTCGGCTCCAACTTCCAGCCCTTCGTCAGGCTGACCCCCGCGCGCGGCCGGCGAGCATCGCGCAGAATGTGTCGAGATCGCCAAGGTCGGATGACGCGAGGGCGTAGACACGGCGCCAGTCGAGCGCGCCGTACTGGTGCGCGACGAGGTTGCGGAACGCGGCGGCGGCGGCCAGCCGCGCGGCCAGCTCAGGCGGGATGACGTCGTGGCGGGCGAGGGCGGTGAACACATCTCCGTAGGTGGCCGGCACCTCCCACCCTGCGTCGGCGAGCCAGTGCGTCGCCAGGTCGAGGCAGGCCTGGATCGCGATCAGCAGATTGAGGGTGACGACCTCGCGGGCGGTGCGGTCAGCCGAAAACTCGTCCACCGAGCCGGGGAGCACGGCGCACACGCGGCCGGTGGCGTCGCGGACGGCGGCGATCTTCGCGGCGACGAGGGCGCTATCGACCACGGGCCGCGGCGCGCAGGACCCCGGCGGCGCACAGATCCTCGACGGGCTTGAAGTCGAGGTAGTCGAGAATCACTCGCGCCTTGCGGGCCACGAGCGCGGCGCGGTCACGCTCGACGAGCAGCCAGCCGTCCCGGAAGATCCGGTAGGCGAGCGGTGCGGGTGCTTCGTCGAGGAGTACGAGATCGACGCGGCGTCCGGCGGCGGATTCCAGACGTGCCGCCAGCCCTCCGAGTGTCTGCACGTCCCGCGCCGCGCCGGCAGTCAGCCCGACCGCGACGTCGGCGTCGCTACCAGGGTGTTCCGTCCCTCGGGCGCGGGACCCGAAGAGCAGGGCGTACCCGACACCCGGCTCGGCTTCGAGGGCTTGACGAAGCGCGCCCAACATGCGGCCAGCCTAGCACGGAGCACCACGACGGTCCGCCCTCGGCCGGAGGGCGCGTGGGCAATGGCCGGGAGGCGAACGCTATTCGACGATTTCCTTCTTGAGGCCCTGGACAAACGCGACGACCTCGCGCTGTTCCGCCTCCGGCACCCGGAGCTTCGCCAGTGTCGCGGCGGCGTGCCCGAGGAACACGTTCCAGTCGCTCTCGCTGATGCGCATGCCTCGGTGGCAGAGCGCCATGTCCCGGCCGCGGTAGTACATCGGTCCGCCTGCGCTCGCGCAGAGGAAGTCGATCAGGAGCTGCTTCTCACGCTTGACGCCGTCCTCCCCGCGATGCGCCCAGAAGCGGCCCAGCTGCGGATCGGCCTGCAGCCGGGGTAGCAGATCGTTCGCCACCGCCGTGATCGCGTCGTAACCACCAAGGCGCTCGTAGAGGCTCTTCGTCTGGTCGCTCATGGCGCTCTCCCTCCTCCTCACTCGTAGCGCGGCTGGCGCTTCTCCCTGAACGCGGCGACGCCTTCCTGGAAGTGGGCGCTCGCCCGCACGCGGTCGCCCAGCTCCTGCTCCAGGGCCTCGCGCGAGCGCGCGTGCTCGGCGAGCGTGGCGCTGATCTGCTGCTTCACCGCCTGCACCGCCGAGGGGCTGTTGGCGGCGATACGCTCGGCGGTCTCCAGCGCCCACGCCATCAGGTCCTCGGCGGGCACCACGCGGTTGACGAGCCCCAGGCGTGCCGCCTCGTCAGCGTCGATCAGCCGCGCCGTGAGCAGCAGGTCCATGGCGTGGACGTAGCCGATTTGCTGGATCAGCTTGATCGTCGCCCCGCCGAACGGGTAGATCGACCACTTCACCTCCGGCAGGCCGAAGCGTGCGTGGGGCGCGGCGGCGCGGATGTCGGTGGCCAGCAGCAGCTCGACGCCGCCGCCGGCGCAGGTGCCGTTGACGGCGGCCACGATGGGCTTGGTGTACGGGCGGTCCTTGAGCAGCGCGCGGTTGATCGTTCTCGCCATCTCGGCGCGGGCCGAGAGGTCGCCGCTCATGTCGGCGCCGGCGCTGAAGGCGCGCTCGCCGGCGCCGGTGACCACGACGCAGCGGCACGGCCCCCCCTCCAGCTCGTCCCAGAGCCGGACCAGGTCGGCCAGCATCGCCCGCGTCAGCGCGTTGAGGCGGGGCTGGTTGTCGATGGTGAGGACGACGACGTGCGGGCCGTGGGCCTGGACGCGGATCTCCATGCCTATCGCCCGCCCGGGACCACGACGATCTTGCCGTGCGCCTTGCGGTCGGTGAGCAGCTTGATGGCCTCCACGCTGCGGGCCAGCGGCAGCCGCTGGCTGACGAGCGGCCGGAGCTTGCCCTCGCGGTGCCAGTCGAAGAGCGCCTCGACGGAGCGCCGCAGCTTGTCGGGCGCGTGCCAGCGGAAGTAGCGCAGCGAGGAGCCGAGCGCGGCCCGATGCTTGACCAGCAGCCGGTTGGCGGGAATCTGCGGCACGCCGCCGACGAACCCGACGAGCAGGATGCGCCCGCCCCAGCCCAGCGAGGAGAGCGCGGCGTCGAACAGCTCGCCGCCGACGGGGTCGAAGCAGACGTCCGCACCCTTGTCCCCGGTCAGCGCCATGACACGCTCGGCGAGCTTCTCGGTCGCATAGTTGATGAGATCGTCGGCGCCGCGCTCGCCGGCCACCGCCAGCTTCTCGGCCGTGCTGGCGGCGGCGATGACGCGGGCACCCATCGCCTTGCCGATCTCCACCGCCGTGAGCCCCACACCGCCGGCGGCGCCCAGCACGAGCAGCGTCTCGCCCGGCTCGAGCCTGCCTTGCCAGCGGATGGCCACGTCGCTCGAGATGTAGGCGATGGGGAAGGCGCCCGCCTCCTCGAAGCTCATGCGTTCCGGGATCGGAAACGTCTCGGCCTCGGGGGCGATCGCGAGCTCCGCCATGCCCCCGTAGGGCACGATGGCCATCACCCGGTCGCCGGGCTTGAAGCGCGTCACGCTGTCGCCGCGGGCCGCCACGACGCCCGCCGTCTCCAGCCCGGGGCTGAACGGCAGCGGCGGCTTCGTCTGATAGCGGCCGGCGACCATGAGCGCGTCCGCGTAGTTGACGCCGGTCGCCCGCACCTCGATCAGCACCTCGCCCGGCCCCGGCTTCGGCGGCGCGACGTCGGCGATCTCGAGACTGTCCACCTCGCCCCACGCCCGGCAGATCACCGCCCTCATTCCAGCTCCTCCCGCAGGCGGGGCTTCTGCACCTTGCCGGTCGCCGTGCGCGGGAACTCGTCGGCCTTCCGGAAGACGACGCGGGCGGGCACCTTGTAGCTCGCCAGGCGCTCTCGGCAGTAGGCGCTCAGCGCCTCGGCCGTCGCCGTCGCGCCCTCGTGCAGCTCGACGACCGCCACGCCGACCTCGCCCCGGGCCGGGTCGGGCACGCCGACGACGTAGGCTTGCTTGACACCGGCGTGCGACATCAACACGGCCTCCACCTCCAGCGGCGCCACGTTGGCGCCGCCGGTCTTGATCAGCTCCTTGAGGCGGCCGCGGAAGCGCACGCGCCCGTCCTCGCCGAGCAGGCCGAGGTCGCCGGTGACGAACCAGCCCTCGGTGTCGAACGCCGCGCGCGTCAGCTCGGGATCGCGGTAGTAGCCCGGCGTCAGGTATCCGCGGACGCGCAGCTCTCCCACCTCGCCGGCCGGCAGTGGCCGCCCCGTGGCCGGCTCCACGACGCGGATCTGCATTCCCGGCAGCGGCAGGCCCTGCGTGGTCAGGCGCTGCTGGAGCGGGTCGTGGGCGTCGGTCACCGCGCAGTTGCCGTAGGTCTCGGTGAGACCGTAGACGTTGCAGAGCTGGCGCGCGTTCACCGCCTCGATCGTCATCCGGATGTCCTCGGGCAGGCCGATGGTGAGACCGGTCCGCATGGCCGCCAGCGCGTACCGGGGGCGGTCCGGGTGCTCGAGCATCGCGCGGGCCATGTTCGCCATGCCGTAGTAGACGGTGCACCGCTCGCTGTCCAGGAGCGCCAGCGCCTCGCCGGCCTCGAAGCCCTCCTGCAGCACGAGGGCGCCGCCGTGGGTGAGGATGGCGGGCAGCGCATTGGCGGAGCCGAACGACCAGAAGAGCGGGACGGCCAGCCACACGCGGTCGGCGCCGGTCAAGCGCTGGCGCTCGCCGATGTCGAAGCCGTTGGCGATCACGCCGCCGTGGGCGAGCGCGACGCCCTTGGGCGTGGCCGTCGAGCCCGACGTGTAGAGGATGAAGCACGGGTCGGACGGCGCCACGGCCGCCTGCGCCGCGGCCAGCGCCGGCACGCGCACTTCTCCGGCGCGCCCGAGCAGCTCGCCCCAGCGATACACGCCATCGTGGCGCCGCTCGTCCACCGAGACCACCGCGCGCAGCTCCGGCAGCCGCTCGCTGCGGAGCGCGCCCGGCGCCGAGCGCGCCAGCTCCGGGCAAGCGTCGTGGATCGCGCTCAGGTAGGCGCGTCCCCGGAAGGCCTCCATGGTCAGGATGACGCGCGGCCGGGCGTGCTCGAGCGTCCAGGCGATCTCCCGCGGCGCCGAGAACGTGCTGACGGCCACCGTCACCGCGCCGACCTTGGCGGCGGCGAAGGCGCCGATCAGCCACTCGGGCCGGTTGGGCAGCAGCAGCGCGACGCGATCGCCGCGGGCCACGCCGAGCGCCAGCAGCGCCCGGGCCAGCGTGTCCGCCCGGTCACGGAGGCCCGCGTACGTGAGGCGCTCGCCGCGGGAAACCACCGCCCCGGCGTCCGGGCGGGCCGCCGCGATCTCGTCGAGCAGCGCCCCCAGCGTGCGACTCCGCGGCGGCATCGGTCAGCGGGTCCTGGTCAGGGGTGGACCATGATCTTCGCGTGCTGATCCGGTGAGGCGAGATCCTGGAACGCCCCGGCCACGCCGTCGATTCCCACCGTCCCCGTGATCAGGGGCGCGACCGGGAGCCTGCCCGCGGCGATGTGGCCGAGCGTCGCCCCGAACTCGTCCTGCGTGTAGCCGAGCACGAACTGGAGGCTCAGCTCCTTGCTGATGCCGAGCATCGGGTGGATGGTGTCGGCCTCCATGCACACGCCTACCACCACGATGCGCGTGTTCCGGGGCGCGGCGGCCATGACCTGGTCGAGGACGCCGGGCACGCCGACGCACTCGAAGACCACGGCCGGGCGGACGGGCGGGCCCGGCAGCCAGGGCGGGAGCTGCGGCGCTCGGCTCGCGTCGCGCCAGACAGCCGCGTCGCGCCAGCTCTGCCAGGGGGTGGTCTTCGCGGGATCGACGACCACGTCGGCGCCGAGCGCGCCGGCCAGCTCACGCCGGCGCCGCGAGAAGTCCGCGGCCACGATCGGCCGCACGTCGCGCAGGCGCAGCGCCGCGATCACCGCCAGGCCGACCGGACCGCAGCCGATGACGAGCGGCGCGTCGTCCCGCTCCAGGCGCGCCCTGTTCACCGCGTGGAGCCCGACGGCCAGCGGCTCGGTCAGCGCCGCCAGCTCGGTGGGGAGGTCGTGCGGCACCTCGAGCAGCAACGCCTCCGTCAACCGCATGTACTCACCGTAGCCACCCGGGTGATCGTTGGAATACCCGACCGTCTGCGGTCCGGTCGGCCGCATCAGCACGGGCCGCGAGCACACCCGGGTGCCGGTCGCGAGCGCCCGCGTGGTCCCGGGCCCGTGGTCGACGATCTCGGCGCAGAACTCGTGGCCCATGACGACGTCGCGGGCGAGGTCCATGACGAACGCGTTGCCGGCCCGGCGCGACGTCTCGACGAACCGGTCGGCGTGCTCGAGCGCGTGGAGATCCGAGCCGCAGATCCCGCACGCCAGCGTGCGGACCAGCACCTCGCCCGGCCCCGGCTCCGGCACCGGGATCTCGGCGACCAGCAGCCCGCGGTCTCGCATGACCGCAGCCCGCATGAGCGGCGGCATCAGAGCTCGAACGTCTTGACGTAGACCCCGGGCGAGCCCGGGGCGTGGCGCATGTGCGCTCGCATGCGCTCGGACGCCGGGACGGCGTCGCGCTGGGCGTTCCAGGCGGCGGTCTCCGAGACCTTGGGGTGCTCGAACTCGTAGAACGTCAGGTAGGTCGGCGTGCCCTCGACGGCGCGGTACCGCCGGCCGCGGATGACGCCCGGCACCTTCTCGTAGTTCGGCACGTAGATCGTGTTGTACCAGTCGTTCCACTCGGCGTCGACCTCGCGCGGCACGTCCATGCGGCCGAGCTGCAGCGCCGGCGCCATCCCGCTGGCGGCCACCGGGGGCGTCACCGCGCGCGGGTGGATCATCGTGTAGATGTTCCGGATGAACGTGGTGGCGATCGCCTGGGGGCCCGAGCGCTGCGTCCACGGCGTGGGGGTGGCCTGCACCTTCTTGTAGGCCGGGCTCTCCATCACGGCGGCGCTCTCCAGCTCGTAGACGGCCAGATGCTTGGGCCCGCCCTTCACCGCCTCGTAGCGGGCACCGTTCAGGAACCCCGGCACGGCCAGCCGTTCGGCCAGGTGCTCCTCGTTGTACCAGCGGTTGAACTCCGCTTCCTTGTCGGCCGGCACGTCCGCCCACACCATCAAGAGCCCGGTCCCCTTCTTCGCCGTCATGGCCCGCTCCTTTCGAGGAGCACAGCGTAGATCAGACCGTGCGCGAGTGCCAGAGTCCAGACCTACCTGGGCGCCACCGATTCCCACCGTCTCCTGCTCGGCTCCGCTACAATCCGAGGCCGACGCCCGCGCCGCCGGGGCTCGAGGAGTCTGACATGGCGAAGAACCACATCATCCGCGTGGGCGACGTCGAGATCGTGGCGCTGTCGGACGGCATGCTGGAGTTCGACCTCTGCAACTTCTTCCCGACCATCCCGGGTGAGGAGTGGAAGCCCTACGAGTCGCACCTCACGCACGAGCACAAGGTCCGCTTCAACCTCGGCTCCTACCTGATCCGGTCGTCGGGGAGGACGATCCTCGTGGACACCGGACTCGGCCCCCGGCCGGCCGACGCGCCCGACGTCCCCTGGGGCGAGCTGCTGCGCGAGTTGCAGGCCAACGGCGTGCGGCCGGAGGAGGTCGACATGGTCGTGATGACGCACCTGCACCGCGACCACGTCGGCTGGAACCTGCTGCGTCAGGGCGAGCGGTACGTGCCGACCTTCCCGAACGCCCGGTACTGGATGACCGCCAAGGACTGGGAGACCTGCCACCAGCCCGACGTCCAGCCCCAGCGCTACCCGAACGCGCCGACCTGCGTCTGGCCGCTGGAGGAGCTGAACCTGATCGAGTTCATGCACGGCGAGCACAGCCTGACGCGCGAGCTGACCGCGGTGCCGACGCCCGGCCACACGCCGGGCCACGTGAGCATCCTGATCACCTCGCAGGGCCAGCGAGCGCTGGTCCTCGGCGACGCCGCCCACAGCCCGGCCCAGGTCGAGGAGCCGGACTGGTGCTCGCGCGCCGACATGGACCCCGACCTCACGCGGCAGACGCGGCGCGCGCTGCTCGACCGCCTGGAGCGGGAGGAGATCGTCGTGGCGGCCGGCCACTTCGCGGCGCCGGGCTTCGGCCGGATCGTGCGCCTGGAGGGGCGGCGCTACTGGCGAGGCCTCTGATCGCTCTGGTCGGGCCTGCTGGCGGCGGTCACGCCCGCCGTCCTGGCCGAGCCTGCGGGTGCTGCGCACGCTTGCAGCCGCGGGAACACGACGTCGCGGAACGCCGCCAGCTCCGACTCGGGCAGGCCGAAGGTCAGGAGCGGCATCAGGTAGAGGTTGCGCACGCCGAGCTTCGTCGTCTCCACGATCCGCGCCGCGCAGTCGGCCGGCGTGCCGATGAGCCCGATCGCCTCGCAGAGCTGGGCGGCGACCTCGTCGGGCACGAACGAGGTCGCCGCGATGGCCGCCTCCCAGTCGTGGGCGTGCGAGAGGTCGGGGTAGATCTTCCAGACCGCGTCGGGAACGTCGAGCTTGGGCAATGACAATCCGGCCGGCTCCAGCCAGTAGCCGCCCCAGCGCAGGATGCCCCAGTGCACGGCCGTCGGCCGCGCGAGCCGCCGCGCCTCCACGGTGGTCGCCGCCGTCCCGATGCGCACGGCCCACACGATCTCGAGGTCCTCGAGCCTCCGGCCGCTTCGCCTGGCGCCGCGCTCGAGGTGGTCGAGCGCCCGCTCGACGATGCCGCGGTTGAACCCGACCAGCAGCAGCGCCCCGTCGGCGATCTCTCCGGCCACCTCGATCGCCTTCGGCCCCGAGGCGGCCATCAGCACCGGGATCGGCCGCCCGGCGGCGTAGCCCAGGCGCCCCGGCGTCCCGCCGAAATCGACGCTCTCGCGGGCGAGCAGCGCCCGCACGGTGCGGATGCACTCGCGCATCTCGCCGAGCGTGGCCGGCTTGCGGCCGATGGTGCTGGCCGAGGTGTAGCCGGTGCCGATCACGAACCGCACGCGCCCCGGCGCCATCTCCTCCACGGTCTGGATGGCGCCCGCCAGCACCGAGGCGTGGCGGGTGAACGGGTTCGTCACCGCCGGGAACAGGGTCAGCCGCGAGGTGTGGGCGGCGGCCTGGCCGAGGATGACGAAGGTGTCGCGGCTCAGCAGCTGGCTGTCGAGAATGCCGGCGCCGTCGAAGCCGGCCGCCTCCACGGCGCGGATGAAGCGCACGAGCTCGGGCACGGGCGCGGTGCCGGGGATGCGCAGGTGCACGCGGACGGGACTCACCATGGTCCGGCATTTTAAACTATGGCCGGGGAGGACACCGGCCGATGCGCTTCCCGACCACGCTCGTCGGCAGCTATCCGCAGCCCGAGTGGCTGATCGACCGCGCCCGGCTGGCCGGCCGGTTTCCCCCGCGCGTGCGGGCCCGTGAGCTCTGGCGCGTGGCCGAGCCCTGGCTCGCCGGCGCGCAGGACGACGCCACCCTGCTGGCCATCCGGGCCCAGGAGGCGGCCGGGCTCGACATCGTCACGGACGGCGAGATCCGGCGCGAGAGCTACTCCAACCGCTTCGCCACCGCGCTGGCCGGCGTGGACCTCGACAACCCCGGCACCGCGCTGGACCGCTCGGGCCACCCCAACCCGGTCCCGCGCATCGTGGGGCCCATCCGCCGCACGCGCCCCGTCGAGGTGGACGACGTGCGCTTCCTGCGCGCGCACACGAGCCGGGCGATCAAGATGACCGTGCCGGGACCGTTCACGATGGCGCAGCAGGCCCAGAACGACTACTACCCGAGCGAGGAGGCGGCGGCGATGGACTACGCCGCCGCGGTGAACGAGGAGATCCGGGACCTCTTCGCCGCCGGCGCCGACGTCGTGCAGATCGACGAGCCCTACATGCAGGCCCGGCCCGAGAAGGCCCGGCAGTTCGGCCTCCGGGCGCTCGTCCGGGCGCTGGAGGGCGTCACCGGCACCACCGCCGTGCACATCTGCTTCGGCTACGCGGCGATCATCCGCCAGCGGCCGTCGGGCTACTCCTTTCTCCCCGAGCTGGCCGGCTGCCCGGTGGCCCAGGTCTCTGTCGAGACCGCGCAGGCGAAGCTCGACTGCTCGGTGCTCGCTGCCCTCGCGGGCAAGACGATCATGGTGGGCTGCCTGGACCTGAACGACCCGGCCGTCGAGACGCCGCAGACGATCGTCGAGCGCATCGAGCGCGCCCTGCGCTACGTGAGCCCGGACCGGGTCGTGCTCGCCCCCGACTGCGGGATGAAGTACCTGCCCCGCGACGTCGCATTCGCCAAGCTCACGGCCATGGTGGAGGCGGCGAAGCGGCTGCGCGCTACCCTCCCCAGCTGACGCCCTCGCCGTGCGGCGGAAGCGTGGTCAGCGCCGCAGCGCGAACGCGTAGAGCTTGCGGCCGCCCATGCCGCCGGGGTCGTGTGCCGCGCCCGGCCCGCCGGTGAGCGCGGAGTCCCGGAACTCCCGGTTGTCGTAGAGTCCGACCACCTCGAAGCCCGCCCGCCCCAGCACCGTGCGTAACTCGTCCGGGTCGAGCAGCCGGTACTCCGCGTAGTCCTCGACGTCGGCCCGGCCGGGGATGCGCCACACGCGCGTCCGCGTGAGCCGGCGCGCCGCCCGGTCCAGCGCGTGGAGGGAGACCGTGGTCGCGGTGAGCTCGGGGGTGTCCACGCGCGCCTCGATCCGCTCGCGGAAGCCGGCACCGTCGAGATAGGCGCGCGCGTTGAGCGCGTCCAGCACGAGCAGCGCGCCGGGCCGGGCGTGCACCGCATACGTGTCGGCGGTGCGGGCCAGGTCGGCGTCCGTCAGCGCGTACGAGAGCGCGTTGCCGAGGCTCGTGACGACGTCGAACGTCCGTCCGAGCCGCGCGGTGCGCATGTCGCCCACGGCGACGCGGAGCTGCGGCCGCACGGCCCTGGCGTAGGCGACGTTGGACTCGAGCAGGTCGATGCCCCAGCACTCGGCGACGGTCGTCGCCAGCGCCGCCAGGTCACGGCCCGTCCCGCACCCGACGTCGAGCGCCGAGCCGGGCGGGGCCGGCAGGTAGCGGCGAAACGCCTCGCGACACATGCGCGCGGTCGTTCCCTCGGGGTCGGGAAACACGAGGTCGTAGAGACGCGGCTCGGTGTAGAGCAGGCTGCGGAAGCCCGGATCCGCCGGCGTCATCGCGGCCCGATGATAGCCGACGCCTCGCTGCCGTATGATGACCGCGTGGCCGAGCCCGTGCCCTCCAAGCCCGAGCTGCTGGCGGCGCTGCGGCGCAGCCGCGACGAGGTCGTCGCGCTCGTGCGGGCGCTGCCGCCCGCGCGCCTGGAGGAAGGGCGGTACGAGCGCGGCTGGAACGGCCGCGAGATCCTGGCCCACATCGCCTCGATCGAGTGGACGTACCCGCGGCTCGTCGACATCGCCCGCGACACGCCGCCGCCCGAGGCCGGGCCGGCCGCGCCCACCGCCGCCCCGCCGACCCGGACCATGCGGGGCGGCAACGACGACTACAACGCGCGCCAGATCGCCAAACGCGCACACCTGTCGGCGACCGAGCTGCTCGAGGAGTTCGAGCGCAACCGCGCCGCCACCATCCGGGCGGTCGAGGGCGCGGACGAGGACCTGCTCGGCCGTCGGATCCGGTCGGCCGGCGGCGTGGTCGGCCCGCTCGCCGAGGTCTTCTACCAGGTGGCGGTCGTGCACGTGCTCGGGCACGCCCGCGACATCGCGGGGGCGCCGCGGGCCTGAGCGTCCCTCAGCGCGCGCCCCGCGTCGCGCCCGAGGCGAACATCGCCTCGATCTCCGCCGCGTCGAGGCCGGCCTCGCGCAGGATCTCGCCGCTGTGCTCGCCCAGCCGCGGGGGCAGGCGGCGGATGGAGGCCGGGGTCCGGCTGTAGGTCGCCGGAACGCCGGGCAGGCGCAGCGTGCCCTCGCTGGGATGCTCCACCACCTGCCAGAAGCCGGTGGCCTCCAGGTGCGGGTCGTGCAGCAGCGACTCCAGCGAGTTCACGATCATGCCCGGGATGTTGCGGCGATCCAGCTCGGCCAGCCACTCGGCGTTGGTGCGGGTGGTGGCGATCTTGCCCAGCTCCTCGTAGAGCGTCTCGATGTGCTCGAGCCGGGCGCCGAGCGTCTTGTAGCGGGGGTCGTCGAGGAGGTCGGGCCGCCCGGCCAGCGTGAAGAAGTCGCGCCAGTTCTGGTCGGTGTAGGGCAGGATCGCGAGGTAGCCGTCCCTGGTCTTGAACGGACGCCGGTAGCGGTTGAGGATCCGCTTGTAGCCGACCGTCTCCGCGGCCGGCACGAACGTCTCGCCGTAGAGGTGTTCGAGCATGACCCAGGCGGCCATGCTCTCGAACATCGGCACCTCGACCTCCTGCCCCTCGCCGGTGCGCGCCTTGTGGTGGAGCGCGGCCAGCACCGCCACCAGCACCGTCATCGAGCTGGTCTTGTCGGCGACGATGGTCGGCACGTAGCGGGGCTCGCCGGCGAGCGCGGTCTGCAGCGACGCCACCCCGGAGGCGGCCTGGATGATGTCGTCGTACGCCGGCTTGTCGCCGTACGGGCCGGCGGCGCGGAAGCCGTAGGTGCCGACGTAGACGAGGCCCGGGTTGACCGCGCGAAACGCCTCGTACGACATCCCCAGCCGCCGCGCCGCCGGCGGCCGGTAGTTGTGCAGGAGCACGTCGGCCCCGGCGGCCAGCCGGAGCAGCGCGCGCCGCGCCGGCTCCTGCTTGAGGTCGAGCACGACGGAGCGCTTGTTACGGTTGACGGCGAGGTAGAAGGCGCCCATGTCGGGGTTGCGCATGGGCCCCAGCTGCCGCGTGGTGTCGCCCTCGGGCGGCTCCACCTTGACGACCTCGGCGCCGAGGTCGCCCAGCTGCTGCGCCGCCCACGGTCCCAGCACCACCGTCGTGCAGTCGACCACGCGAATGCCGTCGAGGGGTCCGGACATGCCGACGATCCTAGACGCTCCGGGGACGGGAGGAAAGCGGGCGGGTCAGGATGGCGGACGTGGCCGACGACGACCTCGAGGCGCGGTTCGAGCCCGGCGTCACGACGCGCCGGATCGAGGCGGCGTGAGCCGACGGGCGCCTCAGACGGACGGCGCCGGATTCGGCCGGCGCGGCGCCACGAACCACAGCAAGGTCGGCGCCAGCACGGCCATGGCGGCGGCGATCGGCAGGGCAAGCGCGTAGCTCGCCGTCACGTCGAAGATCCAGCCGGCGACCCAGGCGCCCAGGGCCCCGCCGAGCGAGTTGGTCAGGTGCAGCACCCCGAAGATGCGGCCGAACCGCGGCCCACCGAACAGATCGCTGGCGATCGCGGGCGTCAGCGGCGCGGTCGCGGCGTAGCCGACGCCGATGAGCACGGCATAGCCGTAGGGCAGCAGCGTCCCCGGGTAGGCTCCGGCCAGCGCCAGCACGCCGACGCTGAGCGCCACACAGGTGAACGCGAGACTGTACGTCGGCTCCCGGCCGACGCGATCCGACAGCGTGCCCCACCCCGCCTTGCCGGCGACGCTGGCCACGCCCACCACCCCGACCACGGTGGCGCCGACGAAGGCGGGCACCCCGTGGTCGACCAGGTACGCCACCTGATGGACGAGCAGCATCTGCGTCGCGGCGCTGCCCGCGAAGAACACGGCGCCGGTCGCCCAGAACCGCCACGTGCGCGCCGCCGTCCGCAGCGTCCAGTACGCTCGCGACGGCGTCCGCCCGGCGCCGAGCACGGACGGCGCGGCGGCGGGCGGCCCTCCCCGCGCGTCGCGGACGAGCAGCAGCGTGGCGGGCACGATCCAGGCGGCCATCAGCACGGCGAGGCAACGCAGCGCCCATCGCCAGCCGAGCCAGTCGATCAGCAGCTGCGTGAACGGCACCAGCGTGAAGATCCCCACGCCGATTCCCGCCGAGGCGAACCCGAGGGCCGTGCCGATCTGGGCAGGGAACCAGCCGCGGATCAGCACCACCGCCGGCACCCAGCCGGCCGCGCTGACGCCGAGGGCGGCCAGCACCCCGATGGCCAGGTAGAGCTGCCAGACGGAGGCGATGTGCGCCCCGGCCAGCAGGCCGGCGGCCAGCACGAGGCCGCCGGCGGCGATCACGGCGCGCGGGCCGAGCCGCTCGACGAGCCATCCCAGCAGCGGACCGGACACGCCGTGGACGACGACCAGGAGCGAGAAGGCCCCGGCCACGACCGAGCGGCTCCAGCCGAACTCGTGCACGAAGGCCACGAGGAAGACCGAGTACGCGTACCAGAAGCCGTAGGCGAGGCCCAGCGTGACGAACGTCGCGGCCAGGACGCCTCCGGCGCCGCGGGGGGCCGCCGGGATGCCGAGCACGCCGCCGCTCAGCCCTCGACGATGGCGGCCGGCCGCTCGACCCCCGGCGGCTCGGCCAGCCGCGGCCGGCGGCCCAGGAACAGCACGAAGGGGATGACGGCGGCGAAGATCCACACGAGCCGCCAGAAGTTGTCGATGAACGACAGCGCCAGCGCCTCGCGCTGGACGATCTCGTACAGGCGCGCCCACGCCTGCTGCTCGGCGGTCACCTGATCGGCGCCGCGCGCCGCGAACATCCCCACCAGCGCCTGGTAGCGGTCCCACACGTCGGGGTCGTACAGGCTCACGTGGGTGGTCAGCCGCGCCTGATGGAGCTGCGCGCCGCGCTCCAGCAGCGTCGCCACCGCGGCGATGCCGAGGCTGCCGCCCACGGTGCGGATGAAGTTGAAGAGCCCGGAGGCGTGCCCCAGCTCGCGCAGGGGGACGGCGCTCAGCGCCACCGTCGACAGCGGGACGAACGTGAGGCCGATGCCCAGTCCCTGGATGAAGCGCGGCAGCATGATGTGCCAGTAGCTGGCCTCCAGGGTCAGCGTGGCCATCAGGAACATGGCGTAGGCGTTCACGGCGCAGCCGGTGACGATGATCCAGCGCGGGTCGATCCGGTTCAGGAGGGCGCCGGCGATCGGCATCGTGACCAGCGTGGACAGGCCCCCCGGCGCCAGCACCAGGCCGGCCAGCATCGCGGTGTAGCCCATCAGGATCTGCGTGAACAGCGGGGTGAGCACCATGATCCCGTAGAACGCGATGCTGATGACGAACATGGCCGCCGTCGCCACCGCGAAGGTCGGGTGGCGCAGCACGCGCAGATCGACCACCGGTTCCTCGGCCCGCAGCTCGCGCACGACGAGGGCCACGAGCGCCGCCGCCGCCAGGACACCGAGCCACACGATGAGCGGCGAGGCGAGCCAGTCCTCGCGCTGGCCGCGGTCCAGCACGAACTGGAGCGCGCTGACGCCGACCACCAGGAGGACGAGTCCGGGCACGTCCACGCGCCGAACCGGCGCCCGCTGCGTCGTGGAGTCGGGCAGGAACAGCCACGCCATGAGCACCGCGACGGCGCCCACCGGCACGTTGATGTAGAACACCCAGCGCCAGCTCCAGTTGTCGGTGATCCAGCCGCCCAGGGTCGGCCCGATGATCGGCGCGAACATGATGCCGATCCCCCACACGGCCATCGCCATCCCGCGCTGGCTGGCCGGAAAGGTCTCCATCATCGTCGCCTGCGACAGCGGCACCAGCGGCCCGCCGGCCAGGCCCTGCAGGAAGCGGACGAGCACCATGAAGGCCAGGCTGGGGGCGGCCCCCGCCGCCGCCGAGGTGAGCGTGAACGCCACCGTGGCGACGATGAAGAGGCGCTTGCGGCCGAGCAGATCGGTCAGCCAGCCCGTGATGGGCAGGCTGATCGCGTTGGCGACCAGGAACGACGTCAGCACCCACGTGATCTCGTCCACGCCGGCCGACAGGGTGCCGCGCATGTGGTCGAGCGCGACGTTGGCGATCGTGACGTCCAGGATCACCAGGAAGGTCGCCATCATCGTCGAGACGGCGACGATCGCCCGGCGGAGGCGTGGGCTCACCGCACCTCGATGACGGGGACGACCGACATGCCCGGCACCAGCAGCGCGTGCCCGTTCTGCCCGGGCTCGAGCACGAGCTTCACCGGGATGCGCTGGACGACCTTCACGAAGTTGCCGGAGGCGTTCTCGGGCGGCAGCAGGGAGAAGCGCGAGCCGGTGCCGCTCTGGATCGAGTCCACGCGCGCGCGCAGCAGCAGCCCGGGGTGGGTGTCGACCGAGATCGTCGCGCGCTGGCCCGGCCGCACGCGGGTGAGCTGGGTCTCCTTGTAATTCGCCACCACCCAGACGCGGCCGACGTCGACCACGGCGAGCAGCGGCTGGCCCGGCTGCACGACCTGACCCACCTCCACCGTCCGCCGCGTCACGCGGCCGGGGACCGGGGCGAGGATCGTCGTGTACTCGAGGTTCAGCTCGGCCTCGCGCAGGGCGGCGCGGGCCTCCGCCAGCTGCGCCTCGGCGCTGGCGGCCTCTGCGCTCCGGATCGTCACCTCGCCGCGGCGGCTGCGGGCGTCGCCGAGCCCCGCCTCGGCCTCCTCGCGCTGCCGGCCCGCCTGGACCAGCGCCACCTCCTGGCTGGCCACCTCGGCCTCGGCCTGGGCGACCTCGGCGCGCGCGCCGTCGAGGCGCTGCCGCGCCGCCTCGAGGGCGGCGGCGGCGGTCTTGAAGGCGATCTCCGCGTAGTCGAGCTCCTGGCGGGCGATCAGCGCGCGCTCGAGCAGCTCCCGCGCGCGGCCGCGGTCCAGGCCCGCGCGCTCGAAGTCGGCCTGGCGCGCCACCACGTCGGCCTCCGCCACCTGCACGGCGGCCCGGCGCACGAGCAGACGGCTGCGCCGCTCGTCGAGCACGCGCCGCGCGCTGTCGATGCCGAGCGTCACCCTGGCGGCGGTGGCCTCGGCCAGCGCGATCTGGCTGCGGGTGGACTGGTCCATCATCGGCACGCCGGCGGCGGCCATCCGCAGGCGGCCCGCCGCCGTGGCCAGGGCGGCGCGGGCCTGGTGGACCTTCACCTCCAGGTCGCGCGGGTCCAGGCGCACGAGCGGCGCCCCCGCCGACACCTCCTGGTTGTCGCGCGCGAGCACCTCGAGGACGGTGCCGCGCACCCGCGCGCTCACCGGCGAGACGTGGGCCTCGACGAAGGCGTCGTCGGTCGAGACGTGGCGGTCCCAGTAGCGCCAGACCCGGACGCCGTACGCGCCCGCCACCACGACGACGATCCCGAGGACCACGAGAGCCACGGCCCGACGCCGGCGGCGCCAGGCTTCGGCCCGGCGGAAGGTTGCCGTCGGATCGGTGTCGCTCACGCTGGCATCCTACCCTGCCCGGCCGCCCGCCGGAGGCAGTAAGGGAAACCCCGATTGCGCTACGAGCACGCTCACCGGATGCTCAGACCGCCCAGGAGGCGCGTCCATGTCAGGAGCGGCGCAGGATCGGGCGAATCATTGGCGGGATCTCGACCGCACGCTGTGCGCCGATCCCGAGCTGCTGCGCCGGCTGCTCGCCTGTCCCGCGCACGAGCTGGTGGCTGCCGCGAGCTCGGGGTCGGACGCCGCGGAATTCTGGGACGTCGTCGAGCGCATCCTCCGGCGTCGTCGCCGAATGATCCGGTCCCTCGCGCAGATCCGTCCCGTCGATCCTCGCTCACCCCGCGGTGAGCATCAGGTCCGCCAGCTTCCGGCTGAAGGCGGCGGGATCCGCCAGCGTCCCGCCCTCGGCCAGCACCGCCTGGCCATGGAGGAGGTCGGCGTAGAGATCGAGGCGCGGGTCGGCGGGATTCGCGGCGTGCAGCGCGCGCAGCTTCGTGATGAGCGGATGCGTGGGGTTGAGCTCGAGCACGCGCTTGGCGCGGGGGGCGTCCTGCCCGCTTCGGCGGAGCAGCTCCTCCAGGTGCGGGCTCAGCTCCCACGGCTCGCCCACGAGACAGGCGGCCGATGAGGTGAGGCGGCTCGAGAGCCGGACGTCCTTCACCTCGTCCTGCAGCTTTGCCCGGAGCGCGGTCACGAGAGCCTTGAACCGCTCCGCCGTCTCCTCTCGCGCCGCCTCCGCCTGCTTCTTCTCCTCCTCGGTGCCCAGCTCGATCTCGCCCTTCGCGACCGAGACCAGGCTCTTGCCCGCGTACTGGCGGGGCAGGCGCAGCCACAGCTCGTCCACGGCGTCGGTGAAGAACAGCACCTCGTAGCCGCGGTCGCGGAACGCCTCGAGGTGCGGCGAGCTCCCCGCCGCCGCCCGTGACGCGGCCGTCAGGTAGTAGATCGCGGGCTGTCCCTCCTTCAGGCGGGCCACGTACTCGGCCAGCGCGGTCGGCTCGGCGCCGGCCGTCGAGGGAGCGAGGACCAGGTCGAGCAGCTTGTCGTGGTCCTCGTCGAGGCCCACCAGTCCTTCCTTCAGGACGGCCCCGAACTCGGCCCAGAACGCGCGGTAGGTCTCCGGCCGCTCGTCCTTCATGGTCTTGAGGACGGCGAGCAGCCGGCGGACGAGGTGCTTTCGGATGGCCTGGACCTGGCGGTCTTTCTGGAGGATCTCGCGCGACACGTTGAGGGAGAGGTCGTCGGACGACACCACGCCGCGCACGAATCGCAGGAACGGCGGCAGGAGGTCGCGCCAGTCGTCCATGATGAAGACGCGCTTGACGTAGAGCTGGAGGCCGCGGCGGGCGCCGTCGCGCAGGTAGAGGTCGAAGGGGGCTTTCGCCGGGATGTAGAGGAGGGCCCGGGCCTCGAAGCTGCCCTCGATGTGGATGCTGACGTGCTCGAGCGGGTCGTGCCAGTCGTGGCTGATGTGCTTGTAGAACTCCCGGTGCTCCTCCTCGGTGACGTCGTCCTTGCCGCGCGCCCAGATCGCCTTCATGGAGTTGAGCGTCTCGCCCTGGAGACGGATCGGGTGCGCGACGAAGTCGGAGTAGCGCTTCACGATGTCCTTCAGGATCGCGGCGTCCGCGTAGTCCTTGAGCCCGTCCTCGTCGTCGCGGGGCTTCAGGCGCAGGGTGACGGTCGTCCCCGCCGTCTCGCGCTCGGCGTCGGCCAGCGTGTACCCGCCGGCGCCGTCCGACTCCCAGCGCGTCGCCTCGGGCTCGCCGGCGCGCCGCGTCACCAGGGTGACGTGGTCGGCGACCATGAACGCGGAGTAGAAGCCGACGCCGAACTGGCCGATCACCTCGGGCGCGGCCCCGCGCCCGGCCTCGCGCGCCGCCGCCAAGAATTCGCGCGTGCCCGAGCGGGCGACCGTCCCGATGTTCTCGACGACCTCGGCTCGCGTCATGCCGATGCCGTTGTCGTGGACGGACAGCGTCCGCGCGTCCCGGTCGACCTCCAGCCGGATCTCCAGCTCGCCCGGCGGCGCCAGCTCGGGCCGGCTGATCGCCTCGAACCGGAGCTTGTCGAGCGCGTCGGAGGCGTTCGACACCAGCTCGCGGAGGAAGATGTCCTTGTGCGAGTAGAGCGAGTGGATCATGAGGCCCAGCAGCTCGCGGACCTCGGCCTGGAACTCGTGGCGCTCGGGGGTATCCGTCATGCCGGTATGATACCCTCCGCGCCGTGAACGGGTGGCGGCGGGCCGAGGCGGGGCGTGCCACCCGCTCGGGCGGGTATGCCGTCGCGCTCGACGTCGGCGGCACGTTCACCGACGTGGCGCTGGTGCACGAGGCGAGCGGCCGGCTCTGGGTGGCCAAGACGCCGACGACGCCGCACGATCCGTCCATCGGATTCCTCGCCGGCATCGACAAGGCGCTCGGGCTCGCCGGCGTCGCGCCCGCGGCGCTGCGCCACGTCCTGCACGGCACCACGACCGCCACCAACGCGATCCTCGAGTCCAAGGGCGCGGCCACCGGCCTGCTCACCACCGCCGGCTTCCGCTACGTGCTCGAGATCGGCCGCCACGACATCCCCCGGCGCGCCAACATGTTCGCGTGGGTGAAGCCGGCCCGGCCGGTCCCGCCCGAGCTGATCTTCGAGATCGACGGCCGCGTCACCGTCGACGGCCAGGAGCTCGCGCCCCTCGACGAGGCCGGGGTGCGGGCGGCAGCCCGCCGGCTTCGCCAGGCCGGCGTGGGGTCGGTCGCGGTGTGCTTTCTGCACAGCTACGCCAACGCCGCCCACGAGCGGCGCGCCGGCGCGCTGCTGCTCGAAGAGCACCCCGGCTGCGCGGTGTCGCTGTCGAGCGAGGTGCTGCCGGTCTTCCGCGAGTTCGAGCGCTCGATGGGCACGGTACTCAACGCCTACGTGCAGCCCCTCGTCGGACGGTAC
>DASTOJ010000010.1:0-30900 GCA_035762565.1 Candidatus Methylomirabilota bacterium
CGTGCAGGGCTTGCGTGCCCTCGGCTACGTGGAAGGGCAGAACCTTATCCTGGAGCGCCGGTCAGCCGAGGGACAGATCGACCGCTTCGGCGACATCGTTGCCGAGCTCGTCCGCCTCAAAGTGGACGTGATCGTGACCCACACCGACTCGATGGCGCGGGCAGCCAAGGCGGTTACCACGACCGTCCCCATCGTCATGGCGGCCAGCGTCGATCCTGTGCGCGCGGGGGTCGTTCAGAGCCTCGCGCACCCCGGCGGTAACATCACGGGACTCACGATCCAAGTCGGGCCGCAGATCGAGGCCAAGCGCCTGGCGCTCTTTAGAGAGATGCTGCCCAACATCTCGCGCATCGCCTACCTTGCCAACAAGGAAAGCAACGAGTGGGAGAACCCATATGCGAGGAGCGTGCGGAGGGCTGCGGAGGCCCTGAAGATGGCGCTATCGTTGGCCGAATTCTCGCCCCGTCAGCATACCGACGCCTTCGGGCGGATCAACCAAGCCGGGGCGGAGGCACTCTTTGTCGGGCCGAGTGCGCCGGCCTACGCCGATCGGGATCTCATCGTGGACTTGGCGACGCGGACTCGGTTGCCAAGTAGCGTCGCGTATCGGGAGGCCGTCGAGCTCGGGGGCCTAATGTCCTACGGCGCGAACCTGGCGGCTATCTCCCGTCGCGCAGCAACATACGTGGACCGGATCCTCAAAGGCGCCACGCCAGCGAACATGCCCGTCGAACAGCCCACCAAGTTCGAGCTCGTCATCAACAAGAAGACCGCGAAGGTGCTCGGCCTGACGATGCCGCAATCGCTGTTACTACGGGCGGACGAGGTCATCGAGTGATGCATCGGCCGCCGGCAGACGGCGCGAGTCACGACGTGATCGGGTGAAGCCGAGTGCCAAAGATCGCGGAGTTTTACGGGATCGCGATCTACATGTATTACCGCGATCATGGCGTCCCTCACTTCCATGCGATCTACGGCGATCAGGAAGCGGTATTCGCCATTCAAGGTCTGCGGCTGCTCGAGGGGCGACTCCCGCGAAGGGCACTTGCGCTCGTCCGGTCCTGGGGGAAACTACACGGCGATGAACTGCACAGGAACTGGGAGTGGGCACGGGCGAACCGCTCGTTGCGGCGGATTGCGCCTCTGGAGTGAGGAGCCAAGTCGATGAGATGGCGCGTTGTCAAAGCCAAGGCGTGCGGACCGCATTCCGTGGATCTGACGTTCAAGGATGGCAGGCGCAAGCGGGTCAATCTTCTGCCGCTCTTGGAAGGTCCAGTCTTCCAGCCGCTGCGAGAACCCTCGTTCTTCGCACGGTTGAGGCTCGACACGATGGCGGGAACTGTCGTGTGGCCGAATGGGGCCGATATTGCGCCCGAGACGCTATACGACCTCCCAGAGGAGGCCAAGAGCAAGGCGAGACGTCCATCGCCGAACAAGCCGCTTCAGCGGACCGGTGCTCGCGTTGCTCGCACCGGCCGCTGAGCGCCAGCGTTCGCCAGACCCAAGTTCCCAAGAGAGCCGAGAATCGGAGCGGTGAGCGGCCTGGCGCCAGGAGGTAGGATCAGGGGGTGCGCCCGAGCGTTTACGTCGAGACCAGCATCATCAGCTACCTCGCTGCCCGTCCCAGCCGCGACCTGATCGTGGCTGCCCGCCAACAGGTGACGCACACGTGGTGGCGCGAGCGTCGGCCAGCCTTTGACCTCTACGTCTCCCAGGTGGTCCTGGACGAAATTCTCGCCGGGGATCCTGATGCTGCCGAGCGTCGCGTCGCGCTCGTCGCAGGCATCCCGGTCCTGGACATCACCGCCGAAGTCGCCGACCTTGCCGCCGCCCTGATCCAAGGCGTGCCCCTGCCGCCGCGGGCCGGAGCAGATGCCGCGCACATCGCTGCGGCTGCGTACCACCGCATCGGGTTCCTCACGACGTGGAATTCGACGCATATCGCGAACGCTGAATTGCGCCCACGCGTCGAGCAGGTGTGCCGCGAGAACGGCTATCCGCCGCCCGTCCTTTGCACACCGGATGAACTCATGGGAGGGAGCGATGACTGAAGCCGCCGAACAGCCCAAGGCCTGGCAGGACCCCATCGTGGCAGAGGTGCGACGCGTGCGAGAGAACCTGTTCGCGGCTGCCGGGTACGACATCCGCGAGTTCTGCCGACGACTTCGCGAGAAGCAGGCTAGATCCGGACACCCTATCGTGACGCGCGCGCCGGATACGCCCGGCGAGGCCGCGTGACAGCTGCCGAACAACGCGTTTGAGCAGGCCGCCGGCTCGCATGCGCTCGCCAGCGGCTGCTCACCGCCGACGTTGGGCAGACCGAGCATGCAACGACGACAATGACCCCCCACTGGCGTTGTTGTAGGTTACGGTGAAGTGAGTATGGGGGACGGGCAGCTGTGAGGCTCCTCAGTACCCGGCTCGCCACCGCTGCAGTCCTTCTCGTCCTTGCCGTATCCCTCGCCCCGGTTGCCGCCCAATCCCCGGAGAAGGTACCCCGGGTGGGATTTCTTGGGCCGAGGACCCGCTCCAATGACGCGGGCTTCCTCGACGCATTCCTGCAAGGGCTGCGGGACCTCGGGTGGGTTGAGGGAAAGACTATCGTCATCGAGTATCGATGGGCCGAAGGCAAGTCCGACCGGTTACCCGACCTCGCGGCTGAGCTCGTCCGTCTGAAAGTTGACGTCATCTTTGCTGGCAATACGGCGGTCGCTGTGGCAGCCAAGAACGCGACGGGAACGATCCCGATCGTCATGGCGACAGCTGGTGATCCGGTGGGACTCGGGCTCGTCACAAGCCTCGCGCGCCCGGGCGGGAACGTCACGGGGTTGTCCTTCAGCGTCGGCACCGACATTGTCGGCAAATGGCTTGAGCTGCTCAAGGAGACCGTCCCCAAGGTCCGCCGTGTGGCGGTCCTCTCGAACCCGGCCAATCCGTCCCACGCGCTCGCGATTGAAAACGTGATCGTCGCGGCTCGTGCGGTGGGAGTGCAGCTTCAGCTCCTGGAGGCGGGAGGTCCCAACCAGTTCGACAATGCCTTCGCTGCGATGGCCCGAGAACGCGCGGGGGCCCTCCTCGTAGTGCTGGATCCCTTCTTTGGTTTCCATCGAGCACGGCTCACCGACCTTGCGGCGAAGAACCGCTTACCGGCAATGTATGGCTCGAGGGAATACCCGGAGGCCGGTGGCCTCATGAGCTACGGTGCCAATTTTCGTCACAACTTCCATCGCTCCGCGACATACGTCGACAAGATCCTGAAAGGCGCCAAGCCCGCCGATCTGCCCATAGAGCAACCGGCCAAATTCGAGCTGGTGATCAATCTCAAGACCGCGAAGATGCTCGGTCTGACGGTCCCGCCGTCCCTGCTGCTGCGGGCGGACCAGGTTATAGAGTGATTTCATGCTGCCCAACACACGCTTCAACGGACCGGGGGCTCGCGTTGCTCGCCTCCCGGCCGCTGAGCGTCGGCGTTGGGCCGGCTCGGTATGCGGAGTGACGACAACGAAAAAACAATTGCCCGAGCGGCGGACGGCCCTGAGCTTGGCGATGCAGAAAGTGAGGCGACGGTCCGTCGTGGGGGCCCGCGGCCCTCATCGCCTTTGCCTTGGCCGTGGTATCGCCTGCCGCCCAGGCGCAGCAAGGAGGAAAGGTCATCCGTGTCGGGGTACTGGTCGAGGCATTTCGCCAGCGCCTGCGCGAGCTCGGCTACGTGGAGGGCCGGCACATCGCCATCGAGGTCCGGTATGCTGACGATAGCCGCTATACAGCCGCACAGAAGCCCAAGCGGTATCGCGACCTCGCGGCCGAGCTCGTCGGACTTCCGGTGGACATCGTCGTGGCCTCAGGAACGCCCGCGACGCGCGCGGCGAAGGAGATGACGAGCACCGTCCCGATCGTCATGGTCGGTGTCGGCGACGCCGTCGCAGCCCGACTCGTGAGAAGCCTGGCCCAGCCGGGCGGGACGGGGCAGTCGTTCATGGGGCCCGAAATGGTCCTCAAGGAGTTCGACCTTCTCGCGGCGGCCTTCCCGCGGGCAAAGCGTATCGCGGCGCTCTTCGACCCGGCGATCGCGACGCGGAACCCCGCCCGGGAGTTCGTGGGCATCCGTGCTCTTAGCGCCGCGGCGCATGCGAGAGGCGTAGTGCTCCAGCCGGTGGAGATCCAGCGTCCAGGCGACCTCGAGCGCCCCCTGGCGCCGTCGGCAAGGCACGGCCTGACGCTATGCTCGTCTACGTGGTCAACGTTGCCTAACTGCGCCAGATCGTCGAGTTGCCGCCAAGCATCGTCTCCCGGCGATCTAGGGCTTCAGGACGGCTGTCGACGCCGGAGGGCTTGTGTCCTTCGGCCCCAAACTCCCCGAGCTTTGGCGCGGAGCGGCGAACTACGTCGACCGGATCTCAAGGGCGCCAAGCCCGGCAATCTCCCCGTGGAACAGCCCACCACTTTCGAGTTCGTCGTAAATCCGAAGACTGCCAAGACGCTCGGTGTGACGATCCCGCCGGCGCTGCTGGCGCGGGCCGACGAGGTCGTTCAGTAAATGTCAGGCGGCCCATCACGATCCAACGGACCGGAGGCTCGCGTTGCTGGCCTTCCGGCTGCTGATCGTCGGCGTTAGGCCGCCCAGGGAGGTAAATGTGGACTGGCTCAAGGGGAAGGCTTCGGCTCCGCCCGGTGGCGCGCTGCGCGAGGTTCTGTTCGGCGACGTGCCGCTTGGCGACTGGGCAGCTGCGGGCACCGGCGAGCCGTGGACGAGCTTCCGCGCGGCGGAGTCCCTGACGCGGCCCGACCCCGCCGGTGCCCGCGCGGCCCTCCAGGCGGTCCTCGCGCGGCCCGGTCTCGAGTCGCGCCACTACGTCCAGGCCTGGTCCGGCCTGCGGGCGCTCGGGGTGGCGCCGCCCGCCGGCGACGCGAAGCGCGTCTTCGGGGTCGTCCTCGACGTGCCCCTCTCCGGCGGCCTCGACACCCTCGCCGCCTACGAGGACCGGAGCGCCCGGTACCTCAACCACGCCGGCGGTTCCGTCGTGTGGGACACGCCGGGAGCGGACGCGGGCGTCGACGCACGGGTGGACGCGTTCCTGGCGGCCGGCAGCGTACTCGCCGGGGTGATCGGGCCGTGGGAGGGCGCGCGGCCGGCCCTGCCGCCCGACCAGGCGCGCGTGAGCCTGCTCACGCCGAGCGGCCTCCACTTCGGGCAGGGGCCGCTCGGCGCTCTCTCGGCCGACCCGATGGCCGCGCCCATCTTCGAGGCCGGTACGGCGCTCATGCTCGCGCTCGCGGAGCGCGCGGGCGGCATCCGGGGCGGCGCCGAACAACGCGCTTGAGCGGACGCGCTTCGCACGCCGCTCACCGCGAGCGTTCGCCGCATCCCGGGCATGATAACCAGCATCGTCGAGTCCGACGCTGGCCCGGCTCCGACGCGCTATACTTTCCATCATGAACGCTGACCTCCTGGCGGCGGCCCTGAAGCTCAGCCCGAGCGAACGTCTCCAGCTCATCGAGGCGCTGTGGAACACCCTCTCAGAGGAGGACATCCCTGTCACGCCTGAGGAGCGCGCTCTTCTCGACGAACGCCTCGCCGATCTCGAGAGAAATCCCGACGCTCAGAGTTCGTGGCCAGAAGTCAAAGCGCGCCTTGAGCAGCGGCGTCGTTGACCCTACCAGTCTTCATCCGTCGAGCCGCCGAGCTCGACTTGGAGAGGGTCGAGGACTGGTACGAAGGGCAACAACCTGGTCTCGGTCGTGAGTTCCGCGACGCAGTGGACGCTGCCATCGCACGGATCGCGGACAGTCCGCTTGCATCCCCCGATCGATATCGTGGTGCTCGCCGCGCTCTGCTGCGGCGATTCCCCTACGTCCTGTGGTATCGCGTGCTCGCGGGTTTCGTCGTCGTCCTGGCTTCCGTCCACGGCGAGCGCGATCCTCGCGTGATCCGTGCTCGGCACGACAGCCCTGGAGTGGACACCATCGCGATGGCCCGGCATTCTCCTCAAGACCCTTCGCCGGGAGGAGAACGGACCACGAACCGCCGGAGGTCAGCCTCATCTCGCGGAAGTCATACTGTCTGGGCGGACCCAGACCACGGTATCGGGGTGCTGTCTCGGATTCGATTACGAGCGACACGCTGGCCCGACGTAGAATGCCCGGGTGACGCCCGCCGCGGACGTTCTCTTCGAGGTCCGCACCTGGGGTTCGCGGTTCGCGTCACCCGGGCTCGGTGGGAGTTGATTACGACCACCAAGCATCCCGTGATGGCCGGTCGCGAGTCGAGCGTGAGGCTCGCGTTGGAGAGCCCGGATGAGATTCGTCGGAGTCGCACCGATCCCGACGTGCTTCTGTCTTCTACAAGGCGGAGGGACTCCGCCGGTGGGCTTGCGCGGTTACGAGGCACGCCCCCGATGAGGCATTCCTGGTAACAGCCTACCCAGCTGACGCGATCAAAGAAGGAATACGAGGATGGCCGAACTGCGTCTGCGAGGAAACCGGCGAGAAAGTTGTCCTCATGAAGGACGTGGCCGGCCGGGTCATCGGGTTTGAGAAGCTCAATTTCTCGATTCCAGAGACGGATCGACTTCGTGTGGCTGTTGAGACTACGCCCGCGTGAGGCCGCCCAACAACACGTTCGACCGGACCGCTGGCTCGCATTCGCTCGCCGCGGCCGGTCAACGTGAGCGTTATCAAGCCCCGGCTTGTCAATAGCAAACCGGGTCCGGACGCGGGCGCATGTCGCCCGCGACTCCGTTCACTACACCGACCTTGTCGTCGAACGGATCGTCACCGCTGTGGAACGACTCAAGGACGATCCTCGCTCTGGATGTGTCGTGCCTGCGCTTGGTAAACGAGTCGATCCGCGAGGTCATTCACGGCAATTACCGCATCGTCTACCGTCTGCGACGTGACGTCGTGTTTCATGGTGCTCGCCTGTTCCATCTCGACTGACAACGATGACATCCGAGCGTCGAACTTCCCGATGAACCCGCCGGCGGCTTCGCGTTCCTGGGTGAGCAACTGGAACATAGGTAACGGAGTTAACCGGGAAACATGGGTGACACTTGCTGAAACCCACGTCGATGACCACCTCAGGGCCGCCGCGGCCCGATGACGCATCGCGCTCGGAGCCTCTTGCCCGCGGAGCGCGCTGGTCAGTGGCGCAACCGCTCAGAGGTCGTTCCCCGAGTAGGATTGATTGAACGATTTGTTGCAGAGCGGGAAGTCGGGGACGATGTTCTTGAGCAGCGCATACGAAAGCGGCCGCCAGTTCAAGAAGGACGGATCCATCACCTTCACGCGGTAGAGCCGTCCCCCGGGGCCACCCATCACCCAGTGGATGATGGCGCCCCGCCACCCTTCGACGATCGAGAAGGCCGGGACAAACGCTGGGAGCGGGGGCAGTGGCGCCGCCCGCGGCCCCGGCGGCGCCTGGTCCACGGCCTGCCGGATCAGCTTGACCGACTCGCGGGCTTCGTCCACGCGCACCAGCGTCCGCGCCTTGACGTCCCCCCACTCGAAGACCGGGACCCGGAAGGAGAGGCGGTCGTAGGCGGCGAACGGGTGGTCCCGGCGGGCGTCCGTGTCGATCCCGGAGGCGCGGGCGACGTAGCCGAGGACGCCGTGATCGCGGGCGGTCAGGGTGGTCAGTCGCCCGGTCCCGTCGAGGCGGTCCCGGACGAGCGTGTTCTCGAGGGTCAGCCCGACGATCTCCTCGAAGTCGCGCAAGGCGGCTTCCACTTCGGCGGGCAAGTCCAGGCCCCCCGGGATGTCCACCCCGACGCCCCCCGTGACGATGCCGCCGCGAAGCAGCCGGTTGCCGGTGAGCCGCTTGTTCAGGCGCAGCAGCCGCTCGCGGATCCGGAAGCAGTGCGAGTGCGCCACCGCGTAGCCGGTGTCGTTGGCGATCATGCCGAAATCGGCCACGTGATTGTACAGGCGCTCCATCTCGAGGAGGACGACCCGGAGGTATTTCGCGCGGTCCGGCACGCGGACGCCGGCCGCCGCCTCCACCGCCTGGCAGAAGGCCAGCGAATGGCCCACCGTGGTGTCCCCCGAGATCCGCTCGGCCAGCTCGACGCCGGCGGCGGGCTCGCGCCCCTCGAAGAGCTTCTCGGTGCCCTTGTGGGTGAAGTACAGGCGTGACTTCATGTCGATGATCGTTTCGCCCACCACGCTGAACCGGAAGTGCCCCGGCTCGATGATCCCGGCGTGCACCGGCCCGACCGGGATCTCGTAGACACCCTCTCCACCCACTTCGGTGAAGGGAAACGAGCGTCCGTCGTCGGTGAACTCGCGCGGGACGGCGTCCTTGCGAAGCGGGAAGTAGTCGGACGGCCAGAAGCCGTGGCGGACGAGGGGCCGAGGGTCGGGATGACCATCGGCGATGACTCCAAAGAGGTCGTAGATCTCCCGCTCGAAGCGAGAGGCCGGGTAGTGAAACGTGGCGAGCGAGTGGATCACGGGCGCGTCGGCCGGCACGGCGGCCGACGCGTGGACGAACCAGTCTTCCCGCTGATGCGTGAAGAGATAGTGGACCTCGAACGCGGCCCGGTCCGCGCGGCGGTCGGCGGCGGCCATGAAGACCAGCTCGCCGCCGAACCCCGCCCGCAGCAGCCTCGCCAGCGCCGCGACGGCGGCCGGGTCGACCGCGCAGTGGAGTTCGTTGTCGCGCACCGTGCGCACATCGGTCACGCCGTGCGCGAGCTGCTCGCCGACCGCCCTCGTGAGCTCCGGGATGCGCGTCATCGCCCGACGATCTCCACGATGTGCTCCAGCAGCGTCCTCAGCGGCGCCGGCAGCGTGAGCCCGAGAACCACCAGCGCCGCCATGCACACGCCGAGCGGGACCAGCGGCCAGGCGTTCCCCTCGCCCACGACCGTGCCCGCCGCCGGCGCGCCGTAGAGCATCCGGTTGAGGTGCCCGATCATCGAGACGAACGCCAGCGTGAGCAGCGCCAGGACGAACCCCATCAGCCAGGGGCGGCCGGCCGCGAACCCGGCGCGGAAGAGCGCAAACTCGGAGATGAAGAGGCCGAACGGTGGCAGCCCGATGACGGCCAGCATCGCCGCCGCGAACAGGCCGCCCGTCCACGGCATGGTCCGGAGGAGGCCGGACACCCCGTCGATCTCCGTGGTCCGGTACCGGTGGAGGACGCGGCCGGCGAGGAAGAACATCGTCGACTTCGCCAGCGTGTGGTTGAGCAGGTGCAGCATCGCGGCGAAGGTGCCCAGGGGGCCCAGCGCCAGCCCCACGCACATCAGCCCGGTGTGCTCGATGCTCGAGTAGGCCAGCATCCGCTTGTAGTTCCGCTGGACCACGAGGCTGAAGGCCGCGATGACGATGGAGAGGACGCCGAGCACGATGAACAGGCCGTCGGTGAACCGCGTCCCCACCGCCGCGTTCACGACGGCCTCCCAGCGGATCACGGCGTAGAGCGCGACCGCCAGCAGCACGCCCGACATCATGGCGGACAGTGGCGCCGGCGCCTCCGAGTGGGCGTCGGGCAGCCACGTGTGCATGGGCGCCAGACCCGCCTTCGTGCCGTACCCGATGAGGATGAAGACGAACGCGAGCTGGATCACCGGCGGGTGCAGGTGGGGCGCCGAGGCCATCAGCACCGTCCAGTTCAGCGCCTCCTCCTGGCGTCCGGCGAGGTTGACGAAATCGAAGTAACCGAGCACCGTTCCCGCGAACGCCAGCGCGATGCCGATGGACCCGATCAGGATGTACTTCCACGAGGCCTCCACCGACGCCTTCGTCACGTGGAGCGGGATGAGCATCGCCGACGTGATCGTGGTCGCCTCGATGGCGATCCACATGAACCCCACGTTGTTCGTGGTCACCGCGAACAGCATCGTGAACGTGAACAGGTTACCGAAGATGCGGAAACGCCGGGCCTGCGCGCCGTCGTAGCCGTCGTCGCCGCCCAGGCCCGGCCCGAGCCAGGCCGCGAGCACCCCCACCACGCTCACGCAGAGCGCGAGCAGCGTCGAGAGCGCGTCGGCCCGCAGGAACTCGCGGGGCCCCGACGTCAGCACCTCGCCGGCCAGGATGGCGCGCCACAAGCCCACCGCGGCGCCGAGGGACATGAGCGACAGCAGGGCATTCGCCCAGCCGACGAAGCGCCGGTAGGGTTTGACCGCCATCGCCAGCAACGCCGCCAGCAGCGGCGCCCCCAGGAGGATCGCGAGGGTGTTCACGCGGCCGTCAGTGCCTCAGGCGGTTGAGCTGTTCCACGTCGATGCTCTCGAACGTCTCGTGGATCTGGTAGATGAAGATCTGCATGACCAGGAACCCCATGAGGACGTCCAGGAACACGCCCAGCTCGACGATCAGCGGGATGCCGTACGTCCCCAGCACCGCCAGCAGGGTGATGCCGTTTTCGAGCATCAGAAAGCCGACGACCTGGGTCAGCGCTTTCTTGCGGCTGATCACGACGAACAGGCTCACCAGCACGAGGCCCATCGCCAGCGGCATGCCGGCCCGTGTCGGCAGCTGACTCAGCGCGACGAGCGGCCGTGTGATGGCGTAGCCGAAGAGCACGAGCAGGCCGGCGATCACCAGGGACGTCGCCGTGTTGACGTAGGGCTCCAGCTCGCGTTCGGCCGCGAACCGGCGCTCCATCCGCCTCAGGAGCCGCGGAATCACGACCACCTTCAGCAGGAAGAGTCCGGCCGCCACCCAGTAGAGCTCGTGGTCGTGGCCGAAGTACGCCACGATCGCCGTCACCACCGAGAGCACGATGGACTGCCAGGCGAAGGCGGTCACGTACGCGGTCACGCCCCGCCGCCACAGCAGGATGAGCCCGAAGATCAGCACCAGGCTCGAGCCGAGCACGCACAGCTGGGAGAAGACGCTGTCCATCGGCTATCTCAGGAGAAAGGAGGAGGTGACGGCGAGCAACGCCAGGACGAACGAGACGCTCAGCAGCTCGGGCACCCGGAACAGCCGCAGCTTCGCGATCCGGGTCTCCAGGATGGCCACCGCGCCCGCCAGCACCACGAACTTGACCAGCAAGCTGACCACGGCGATCGCGAGCGTGGCCGGCGTCAGGGCCATGGAGATCCCCAGCGGCACGAACAGGTTCCCGAGCAGCGAGAAGAAGATCAGCAGCTTGACCGCGGCCGCCCACTCGATGAGCGCCAGGTACCGGCCCGAATACTCCAGCACCATCGCCTCGTGGATCATGGTCAGCTCGAGGTGCGTCGCCGGGTTGTCGATCGGCAGCCGGCCCGTCTCCGCGAGCGTCACGATGAACAGCGCGCCGAACGCGAGCAGATGGCCGGGGCTCAGGGCCGTGCCCGGGTCGGTCAGGGTGCGCGCCACGATCTGACCGAGGTTGGTGGACCCGGCCCCGAGGGCGAGGGCGAAGATGGCGAGGGCGACCGTGGGCTCGGCGAGGGCGGCGACGGTCATCTCGCGGCTGGCGCCCATCCCGCCGAAGGGTGAACCCGGGTCGAGACCGGCGAGCGAGAGGAAGAAGGTGCCGAGCAGGAGGAGGTAGACGACGACGAGCAGGTCGCCGATCCCGTCGAACGGGAGCGGCACCGCGAGGATGGGGACGAGGAACGTCACGGCCACCGCGCTGGTGAAGACGACGAACGGCGCCGCTCGGAACAGCCAGGAGGCGTTGCTCGAGACGATGACCTCCTTCTGGAACAGCTTGACCAGCTCCCAGTACGGCTGCCACACGGGCGCCCCCCGCCGGTTCTGCAGCCGCGCCTTCATCCAGCGCACGAGCCCGACCACGCCCGGAGCGAGCAGCAGCGCCAGGGCCGCCTGCGCCACCTCCAGCACGTAGCCGATCACCGCCACCACCTCGCCACCATGAGGAGGACGAGCAGCGCGAACGTCATGTACGCGAGGTAGAGGTGCAGCGACCCTCCCTGGAGCCGGCGGGTCCACGTCGCCACGACGCGGAGCGCGCGCAGCATCGGAGCGTAGAGGACCCGCTCGAACCACGGGTGGATCTCGCTCCGGTACTCGATCGACTGCACGAAGTACTTCGACGCCGGGTGGAAGTCGATGGACAGGTCCCGGGTCGGCCGGTAGAGCTCGGCGAAGACGCGCCGCAACGGCTCCGCGAAGGCGGTGGCGGTGTACTCCATTCGCGCGGTCTGGCCGATGCGGCCGCAGCCCCACGTGTCGCCGATGCGGAGCCGGCGGTCGGCGCCGCCCAGCCACAATCCCAGCGGGACGAGACCCAGCAGGAGCAGCAGCCCGAGCGCCAGCAGGGGCGAGGACATCTCGCCGACGGCGCCGGGAACCCGGAGCGGCAACCCCAGGGTGAACGTCACCTCGGTCGGCGCGAAGCGGTCGAGGCTGGACAGCACCCGGCCGAGCGCCCGTACGACGAACGAGGGTGCCAGCCCGAGCCCCACGCAGGCCAGCGCCAGCGCTGCCATGCTGATCTGCATCGACCGCGGGACCTCGTGCGCGCGCGCGGCCTCCGGCGAGCGCGGGATGGCCAGGAACGTGATCCCGAACGCCTTGACGAAGCAGGCCGCCGCCAGCCCGCTCGTGAGCGCGAGCATGGCCACGGCGATCGGCATGATCACGGCGACCTCGGGCTGGGGGATCGCCGAGCCGCCGAGCAGGGCCTGGAACACCAGCCACTCGGAGACGAACCCGTTGAGGGGCGGCAGGGCCGAGATCGCGCACGCCCCGACGAGGAAAAAGAGGGCGGTGCGCGGCATCCGCTTGATCAGGCCGCCCATCGCCTCCATGTTGCGGGTGCCGACCGCGTGCAGCACCGAGCCCGCGCCCAGGAACAGCAGGCCCTTGAAGCAGGCGTGGTTGATCGTGTGATAGAGCCCGGCGGTGACCCCGAGGGCGGCCAGCGCCGACAGCCCGAAATTCTGGAAGATCAGGCCCGCCCCGATCCCGATGAAGATGATGCCGATGTTCTCGACGGAGTGAAACGCGAGCAGTCGCTTGAGATCGTGCTCCATCAGGGCATAGAGCACCCCGAGGAGCGCCGAGACGGTGCCGAGACCGAGGACCAGGCCGCCCCACCACGCCGGCCCCTCCCCGAGCAGATCGATCGTGACGCGCAGGAGGCCGTAGACGCCCATCTTGATGACGACGCCGGACATCAGCGCCGACACGTAGCTCGGCGCGACCGGGTGCGCCATCGGCAGCCAGACGTGGAGCGGGACGACCCCGGCCTTGGCGCTGAAGCCGAAGAGGCCCAGCACGAACGCCGCGTCGCGCACGCCGGGCGAGAGCGAGGCCGAGCGCATGGACGCGAAGGACGTCGTCAGATCGCCCCCGGACATGAGGAGGAACATCGCCACCAGGGCGGCGAAGCCGGCATGCGTGACGCCGATGTACCAGCGCGCGGCGCGGACCGTCCCCGGCTGATCGTGCTCCGTGAGGACCATGAAGTAGGCCGACAGCGACATGGCCTCCCAGGCGATGAGGAAGGTCAGGGCGTTGTCGGCGATCACCTGCACGCTCAGGGACAGCAGCAGGACGTTCAGCATGGCGCCGAGCATCCGGAGGGAATAGCGGCCGTCGTACGCCGCCGAGTAGCCGAATCCGTACACGGCCACGGCGGCGCCGACCACGCCGATGACGATGAGGAAGAAGGCGCTCAGGCCATCGATGCGCAGCATGAAGCCGGTCAGCGGCAGGAACGAGGCGGTGAGGGTCGGCGCGAGCCCGGCGCCGAGACAGACGGCGCCCAGGGCCAGCCCCGCCAGGGCGCCCGCCAGGGCGCCGGCGGCGGCGAGCCCGCGCCCGGCCGCGCCCCTGACCGCGAGCGCGGCGAGCACCCCGAGCGGGTACGCGACGAGCACCACCCCCAGCAGGGCCTGCGCGGCGGCCATCTCACGCGCCTCGTACGAGGAGCATCACCAGGAGCCCCAGCAGCGCGATGACCAGGTAGGTCAGGTACGCGTGAGCGGAGCCCGACTGGATGGCGCGCGCGTGGGCCGCCCACCGCGTCACCCGCGCGATCAGCGGGGCGTAGAGGTAGCGCTCGAACCAGGGCACGATCTCGCTCCGGTACTCGATGGACTGCACGAAATACCGGGACTCCGGATGGAAGTCGATGGAGAGGTCCTTCGTCGGTCGATACAGCTCGGTGAACACCCGGCGCAAGGGCTCCGCGAAGGCGGTCGACGTGTATTCCATGCGGGGCGTCTGGACGACCCGGCCGCAGCCCCAGGTCTCGCCGACGCAGAGGCGCCCCTCGGCCCCGAGGAACCGGACTCCCAGCCACACCCCGGCGGTGACGACGACCAGCCCCAGGGCCACCAGGATCGGCGACATCTGCGCGAACGCCCCGGGCGTGGAGAGCGACAGTCCGCCACCCAGCTTCGCCGGCACCGCCGGAAGCCCGGCGCGGCCGGCCAGGACGGTGCCCAGCGCCGATAAGATGGGCACGGCCGCCAGGCCGAGACCCGCGCACGCCACCGCCAGGATGCCCAGGCCGATCCGCATCGACAGGGGCGCCTCGTGGGCGTGCTCGGCCGCGGGCGAGCGGGGAATGGCGAGGAACGTGATGCCGAAGGCCTTCACGAAGGCCGCCGCGGCGAGCCCGCCGGTGAGGGCGAGGATCCCGACCGCCAGCGTCATGAGGGGAGCCACCAGCGGGGCCGCGCTGCCGATGCCAGGCAGGAGGGACTGGAAGAGCAGCCACTCACTCACGAAGCCGTTCAGCGGGGGCAGTCCGGCGATGGCCAGGGCGCCGATCAGAAAGCAGAGGGCGCTCCAGGGCAGCCGGCGGATCAGACCACCCAGCCGGTTCATGTCGCGGGTCCGGGTCGCGTGGAGGACGGACCCGGCGCCGAGGAACAGGAGCCCCTTGAACGCCGCGTGGTTCAGCGCGTGGTACAGCCCGGCGCTCAGGGCGAGCGTCGCCGCCGAGACCGTCCCGAGGCTCAGAAAGAGCGCGCCTGTCCCGACAGCGATGAAGATGAGGCCGATGTTCTCGACGCTCGAGTAGGCCAGAAGCCGCTTGAGGTCGTTTTCCATGAGGGCGTAGAGCACCCCGAGCACGGCCGACACCGCGCCGAGCACGACCAGGAGCGCCCCCCACCAGGCCGGCCCGCCGCCCAGCAGGTCCAGACCGACGCGGAGGAGCCCGTAGACGCCGAGCTTGATCATCACGCCCGACATCAGCGCCGACACGTGGCTCGGCGCGGCAGGATGCGCGCGGGGAAGCCACACGTGGAGCGGGATGATCCCCGCCTTCGAGCCGAACCCGAGGACGGCCAGGAGGAACACGGCATCGCGCGTCACCGGCGAGAGCGTGCTGGCTGCCGCGCGCAGGTCGCCGAAGGCGGTCGTCTCCGCACCGCCCGCGAGGAGCAGGAAGGCCGCGAGCACGAGCGCGAGCCCCGCGTGGGTCATGGCGAGGTACCAGCCGGCGGCCTGGACCGTGTCGGGCTCGCCCGTCTCGGTCAGGACCAGGAAGTAGGACGTGAGCGACATGCCCTCCCACATCAGGAGGAAGGTCAGCACGTTGCCGGCGCAGGGGACCAGGCTCATCGTCAGCAGGAACAGATTCAGCATGGCGCCCAGCAAGCGCAGCGAGTAGCGACCCTCATAGGCCTCGGAGTAGCCGGCGCCGTAGATGCCGCACGGCACGGCGAGCAGGCCGACGAGCGCCAGGAAGAAGGCGCCCAGCGCGTCCAGCCGGAACACGAGGCCGTCGGCGACGGACAGGAGCGCGGGCGCCTCCACCACGAGCGGGGTCCCGCCGGCGAAGAACCCGAGCGCGACGGCGAGCCCCGCCCCCCCGCCGATCACCGCGCCGCCCGAGGCCGCGCGGCGGGCGGCGCCGTCGGTCGGCGAGAGCACCGTGGCGGCCGCGCCGAGCGCGTAGCCCGCCACCATGAGAGAGAACAGGAGGATCATCGGCGGCCGACGGCGGCGAGGATCCCGCGGAGAATGTCGGCGGGCTCCGGGGGGCAGCCGTCGACGAACACGTCGACAGGGACGATCTGGTCGACGCTCCCCACGATGGCGTAGCTGCCCTTGAAGACGCCACACGACCGCGCACAGTCCCCGACCGCCACCACCAGCTTCGGGGCGGGCGTCGCCTCGTAGGTCTTCAGCAGCGGGACCGCCATGTTCCGCGTCACCGGGCCCGTCACCAGGAGCAGGTCGGCGTGACGGGGCGAGGCCACGAAGTGGACGCCGAACCGCTCGCTGTCGTAGACGGGACTCGTGAGCCCGCTGATCTCGAGCTCACAGCCATTGCAGGATCCGGCGTCCACCTCCCGGATCGCCAGCGCACGGCCGAACAGCCGGCGGGCCCGCGCGTCGACGGCGTGGAGGAGACGCACGACCTCGTCGCCGTCCGCCGCCAGCGGCTCCGTGGCAAGGCCGACCTGAAGGATCTTGGAGAAGAGCCGCATTACCGCCGGCGCCCCCCCCGGCGGAGCTCGCGGAGCATGGTCTGGGCATCGATGAGCTGGCTGTCGACGATCCGCCGGGCGACCGTGAGCAGCTCTCCGATCGAGACGTCCCGGAGGGCGTATCGCACCGTGGTGCCCTCTTTTCTCGCCTTGACGATGCCCTTCGCCCGGAGCATGGCCAGATGCTGGGAGACGATCGGCTGGTCCAGGTCCAGAGCCTCCTGCAGCTCCTGCACGCTCCGCTCCCCGCCGACGAGGACCTCGAGGATGCGGATTCGAAGCGGATGCCCGAGCGCCTTGAAGAATTCGGCCTTGAAGACCTGCAGGGGGGTCGACACCGTCACGAAGTCAAACTATATATCGGAATATTGCTGTAGTGCAAATCGGGCGGGCCGGCCGCCGAGGGTGACGCTCGCTACCCGCCCTTCAGGCGCGGATCGAGCAGGTCGCGGAGGGCGTCACCCAGCATGTTGAAGCCGAAGACGGCCAGCGACAGTGCGACCGCCGGCCAGATGGCCAGCCAGGGCGCGCGGTACATGTGGTCGAGGCCGGCCAGCGAGAGCATCCCGCCCCAGGTCGGATAGGGAGGCGGCACGCCCAGCCCCAGGAACGACAGGCTGGCCTCGGTCAGGATCACGGTCGACAGGCCGGTCGTCGCGATGACGATGATGGTCGGCAGCACGTTGGGCAGGATGTGCACCAGCGTCACCCGCGTGTGGCCCGAGCCCATGGCCAGTGCGCCCTCCACGTAGGTGTTCTCGCGGATGGACAGCGCCACGCCGCGCACGATGCGCGAGTCGCGGATGCCGGCCGCGATGCCCAGCACCAGCGTGATGTTCAGCACGCTCGGCCCCAGCAGCGACATGATGCTCATGAGGATGAGCAGGCCCGGGAAGGCCATCCAGGCGTCGACGACGCGCTGGAGCAGGAGATCCACCCGGCCGCCCCAGTAGGCGGAGAAGATGCCGAGGAGGGTGGCGATCGCGCTGGCGATGGCGACGGCGCCGAAGCCGACATAGAGCGAGATGCGGGCGCCGTAGAGGATCCGGGTCGCGACGTCCCGACCGATCTGGTCGGTCCCCAGCCAGTGGGCGGCGTTCATCGAGATGAAGCGCTCGCGGAGGTTGGTCTCGGAAAAGCCGTAGGGCGTGAGCACGTCGGCGAAGACGGCCAGTAGCAGCATGGCCAACACGATGACGCCGCCCACGGTGCCGAGCGGCTTGCGCCGCACCATCTTGACCCAGACCTCGACGTACCACGGCAGCGTCCGCGGCAGCCGCCGGACGTCCAGCGCGATCGTGGGAGCCGGGGCCGGTGCGACGGTGGCCATCAGCGGTACCGGATTCGGGGGTCGAGGAACGCGTAGGACAGGTCGATGACCAGGTTGAGGCCGACCACCATCGCCGCGACGATCAGGTTGACCGACTGCACCACCGGGTAGTCCAGCCGCGTCAGGGCCTCGAAGAAGAACAGGCCGACACCGGGCAGGCGGAAGATCGCCTCGATGATGACCGAACCGCCGATGTAGAGCGGCGTCTGCAGGCCGACCAGGCTCACCACCGGGATCATCGCGTTCTTGAGCGCGTGGCGGAGCACGATCGCGCGCTCGGGCAACCCCTTGGACCACGCGGTGCGGATGTAGTCCTGGCGGAGCACCTCCAGCAGCGCCGAGCGCATGATCCGCATGATGGGGCCCGCCCGCGTCACTCCGAACACGAGCGCGGGCACGAGCATGATCTTGAGGTTCTCGGCCGGGTCGGTGCTGAACGGCACGTACGTGTACACCGGCGTCCACTTGAACCAGATCGACGGCAGGACGACGACGAGGACGGCGAGGCCGAAGTACGGCACCGACAGCGCCAGGATCGCCAGGGTCCGGCCCAGGTAGTCGGAGACGCTGTCCTGGCGGACCGCGGAGACGATCCCGACCAGGATGCCGATGACGACGGACGACAGGATCGTCAGCGCGGCCAGCTCGAGCGTCACCGGGAAGCGCCGGATGAACTCGTCCCAGATGGGCTGCCGGGTCCAGTAGGAGCTGCCGAAGTCGCCGCGCAGCAGGATCCCGCCGATCCACTCGACGTACTGAAGGTAGGCCGGCCGGTCGAGACCCAGCTCCTTGCGGAGGGCGTCGACCGTGGGCGCGTAGGCGTGGCCCTCGACCATGCGGATGACGACGTCGCCCGGCATGAGCCGCATGATCGAGAACACGATCACGCTGACGAGGATCAGCGTCGGGACGGCGAGGGCGAGCCGGCGGAGGATGTATTGCCTCACACGAACCCCCTCGGGGGACGGAAGCCGCCGACCACGTCGGCCAGGCGTCCGGCGATGTCGATGGGGGTCGCGTCTTCGAGGTAGGGGCCGACGATTTGCATCCCCACCGGCAGGCCACCGCGCGTGAGCCCGACCGGGGCGGTGGTGGCCGGCAGACCGCTCAGCGTGGCCGTAGAGATCCAGAACAGCATGTCCAGGTACACGCGCGGCCCCTCGGCGGTGGCCAGGCGTCGCTTCGTCATCCCCTCGCTGTGATCGTGAGGAAAGGCGGCGACGAACGCGGTGGGCATCAGGAAGGCGTCGTGCGTGCGGAAATACGCCTGCCAGGCGGCGCGCGCCGTCATGCGTCGGCTGTTGGCCACCGCGTAGTGCCGCGGCCCCGCCGTGAACGCCAGCGCCTGTCGCGCCTCGTGCGAGCCGTCCTGGGTCGCGGCACGCTTGCGCAACGTCTCGAGTTGATCGTCGCGCAGGTTCGGCGGCGTGAACACCGAGTAAAGCAGCTGCAGATATGTCTCGTACTGCGCGGCCGGGTCGACGCCTTTTGGCCACCCTTCCTCGAGGGTGACGCCAGCCTTGCGCAGACTATCGATCGTGCTCGCCAGGACCTCGCGCACCTCGGCGGTGACGCGGCACGCGGGATCGTCGACGACGAAGCCGATCCGATAGTCGGTCAGGCGGGTGCGGCGGGCCGGCGGCAGCGACCAGCGGTAGGCACGGGCCTCCGCCTCGTCCGGGCCGCCGAGCACGGCGAGCGCGGCGAGTAGGTCGGCAGCGCTGCGTGCCAGCGGGCCCGCCACCGGCAGGGTCGGCGGGCCCGCCAGCACGCCAGGCGGCGGCGGGATGTGCCCGCGCAGGGGCACCACGTCGAGGGTCGGCTTGTGGCCATAGACACCGCAGAAATGGGCGGGAGTGCGGATCGAGCCGCCGATGTCGCTGCCGGGCTCGAGGAAGCTCAGACCGGCCGCGAGGGCCGCCGCGCCGCCGCCCGTCGAGCCGCCCGGCGTGCGCGTCACGTCCCAGGGATTGTTGCTGACGCCGAAGATGGCATTGAAGCTCTGAAAATCGCCCGCCATCAGCGGCACGTTGGTCTTGCCCAGGAGCACGGCGCCGGCAGCTCGAAGCCGTGAGACGACGACCGCGTCGCGGATCGGCGCGTGGCCAGAGAATGCCGGCGCGCCGGCCGTCGTGCGCACGCCGGCCACCTCGAAGGTGTCCTTGATCGTGCACGGCACGCCGTGAAACGGCCCCCACGACTCGCCGCGGGCCCGCGCCTCGTCGGCGGCCTTGGCCCGCTCCAGTGCGGCATCAGCGGTGAGGGTGACGATCGCATTGAGCCTGGGATTGAATCGCCGGATCCGTTCCAGCATCAGGGTGGTCAGCTCGACCGACGAGATATCGCCGAGCCGGATAGCCCGGGCGGCATCCACCGCCGAGGCGAAGACCAGCGCGCCCAGATCGATACCGGCCCCCGCGCGCTCGGGCGGCAGCAGCGCTGCTGCGGCCGCCGCGAGGCCGCCGGCCAGGAACGCCCGTCGGTCGAGACCCGGGCGATCCACGGTCACTTGTCGAGCCAGGTGAACATCAGCCGCGGTCCCAGCCCGAAGCCGTCGTGGTACTTCATCCCCTTCACGTGGGGCGGGTGGGTGATGTACTGGGGCGAGTGCGGCATGTAGACGTAGTAGGCCTTGTCGGCCAGGTAGCGCTGGATGTCGTGCACGATGGCCAGGCGCTTCTTGGGGTCCATCTCGCGGCGCTGGGCGACCAGCATCTTGCTCAGCTCGGCGTCGGCCACGTGGCTGCGGTTGTTGGGCTGCTCGGGATGGAAGGCGCTGTAGAGCCAGTCGTCGACCTCGGTGAACGGCGTGATGGGACCCATGGCCATCTTCTCGTACTTGCCGAGGTAGGTCGTCGAGATGTACTTGCCGTATTCCTCGGGTTTGAACTCGACGTTGATGCCGATCTTGCCGAGGTTGTCGGCGGCCAGGTCGAAGTACGTGCGCCAGGGCGGCGCGTAACCCGGCCAGTGGAACATCGGCACGGTCAGGCCGCTGCGATGGCCGGCCTCGGCCAGCAGCCGCTTGGCCTCGGCGGGGTCATAGCCGACGAGATACTTCGATCTGGCCGGGTCGAGCCTGGACGCCTCCAGCTTCCACTCCTTCATCGCGCATGGCACCGGCCCCGCGTCGGTGCAGCCCTCGCCGTAGTGCAGCGACTCGTTCCACGCCTTGCGGTCGATGGCCAGGGCGGCGGCCCGCCGCACGCGGACGTCGTTGAAGGGCGGCTGGTCGGTGCGCATGTAGATCATCCCCTGCCCGATGGTCAGGGTCGGGGTCATCACCATCTCCGGGTTGGTCTGCTTGAGCGACTTGCCCTCCTCGGGGACCAGGTAGCCCCACATGTGTCCGAGGTCCACCTTGCCCGAGCGCAGGAGCGCCAGCCGCGCCGTGGAGTCCGGGGTGATCTCGATGACGACACCGTCGAGATAGGGCAGGCCCTTCACGAAGTAGTCGGGGTTGCGCTCGAAGACGATGTTCACGCCCTTCTGGTAGGACTTCACCATGAAGGGCCCCGTGCCGATCATCGCCTCCGGCCGGTTGAAATCCTTGAGCTTGTCCTCGACCTCGCGCGGCAGGATCGCCACGTAGTTGGCGTTGGCGAGGTGGTTCAGCAGCGGCGCGTACGGTTCCCTGAGCGTCATGCGCACGGTGTGGCGATCCATCACTTCGACGGCCTGCACCGGCTCGAGGCGCGAGCGGAAGCCGGACTTCGCCATGAACCGCTCGACGGAGTACTTCACGTCGTCCGCGGTGACCTCGCGCCCGTTCACCGGCGGCTTGTTGTGGAACCTGACGCCCTTGCGCAGGCTGAAGACGACCGTCGTCGGAGTCTTGTACTCCCACTTCTCGGCGAGGTCGCCGACGATGGTGAAGTCTGCGGAGTGCTTCTGCTCGGGCCCGTAGGCGAATCGGACGAGCTGGCTGTAGACCATGCTCGACCACGAATGCGTGAGGAAGCTGACCGACAGGTGAGGATCGAGGTTCGGAGCCTCCCGGTCGGCGATCTTGAGCACGCCGCCGCGCTTGGGCGTCTGGGCCAGGGCGTCGGACGGCAACAGGGTCAGCAGCAGGGCGGCCAGCAGCAGCGGGGCGTACATCGCGAGCCCGAAGCGACGGCCCATGACATCCTCCTCTGAGGGATTGGGACGGGTCGTGCGGCGCGATCGGAACCGGAAATGTGCAGCCCATTATGCGCAGCCCGGGGGGCTTGTCAATTCGCAACGCCTGTCATGGTCAAGCCGCGCCTCTCCGGGTGGTCGGGCTTCGTGGCTGTAAACAATCTCGGCGCGTATGCGGCACGAGTCCATCCCCCTCGTGCGGCCCTCGCTCGCGATGTCATGGCTGAGGGCAACCGCGGTAAGCCGCTTGTGGTTTGCAGGAGCTCGGTATAGAAGGGCCGCATGACCCTGATTGGCCGGCTTGACGACTTCCTGCGCCGGGAGGCAATCGACGGAGCCCCGCCCACGTGACGTGTAGCGGCTGCGGCTTCGAAGCGGCCGCCGATTTCGCGTTCTGCCCCAAGTGCGGAGCCCGGCTCGCCGGCGCTCCCGCGCCCCCGCCTCCGCCCGCGGCGACCCCCGCGCCCGACGGCGACCGCCGTCCCGTCACCGTGCTCTTCGCGGACCTGGCCGGGTTCACCGCGCTCAGCGAAGGACTCGACCCCGAGGACGTGCGCGCGATCCAGGCCGATCTCTTCCGCGAGATGTCAGCGGCGATCGAGCGCTACGAGGGTTTCGTCGAGAAGTTCGTGGGCGACGCGGTCATGGCGGTCTTCGGCGCCCCGCGCGCGCACGAGGACGATCCCGAGCGCGGCCTGCGCGCGGCCCTTCTGATGCGCGAGCGAATGGGTGCCCTCACTCGCCGCTGGGAACGGCGGGTGGGACGTCCGCTCGCGCTGCACATCGGGGTCAACACCGGCCCGGTGGTGGCGGGCCGGATCGGCCCGGCTGCTGACGCCGCCTACGCGGTGACCGGTGACACCGTCAACACCGCCTCCCGCTTGCAGGGCGCGTCGCCCCCGGGCGAAATCTTGATATCCGACGCGACGTATCAGCTCACGCATCACGCCTTCGCGTTTGCCGCGCGCGAGGAGGTCTCGCTCAAGGGCAAGAGCGAGCTGGTGGGGGTCCATCGCCTGCTGGGCCCGCTCGCGGCCCCGCGCTCGGCGCGCGGCCTCGAGGGTCTCGGGCTGGCCACGCCCCTCGTGGGCCGCGAGCGCGAGCTGCGCCGGATGGAGACGGCCTTCGACGACATGCTGGCGGGGCGCGCGCAGGTGCTGAGCCTCATCGGCGAGCCCGGGGCCGGGAAGTCGCGGCTGCAGCGGGAGTTCCTCGTGCGCCTCGAGGCGGCCGGGCGCCTCCAGGGCACCACGATCCGGCGCGCGGCGTGCTCGGCGCTGGGCGAGCAGACCTACGGGGCAGTCGCCGCGCTCCTGCGCGACGCCTACGGGGTGGAGCACGGCGCTTCTGTCGAGGTCGCGCGGAGCAGGCTCGCGGCGGGCCTGGAGACGCTCGGGGTCGGGGCGGAGGATCGCGCGGCGATGGTGGCGGCGCTCGCCCAGGTGCTCGGGCTCGAGCGCGACGACGCGCGCATGCGGCATCTGGAGCCCGAGCAGCTGAAGCGTCAGATCTTCCTGGCCACTCGCGCCCTGGTGGAGCGTCGGCTCGCCGCCGGCCCGCTGGTGCTGGTCGTCGAGGATCTGCACTGGGCCGACGCCGCCTCCATCGAGCTGCTGGGCGCCGTCGCGGACCGGCTCGCCGATCGCCCGCTCCTGATCCTCCTGATGTATCGGCTGACGCTGGAGCCGGACGCGCTGGGCACGAGCCGAGCCCCGCACACCGCGATCGAGGTCACGCCGCTGTCGCGGTCCAACAGCGAGGACCTCCTGGCCGCGTGGTTCGGTGACTCGACGCACCTCTTCCCGGAGCGCCTGCGGGCCCTGATCCTGGAGCGAGCCGGCGGTAACCCGCTGTACCTCGAGGAGGTGGTGCGCGCCCTGATCGCGGCGGGGGTGCTGGTCCGCGACGGCCTGGCGTGGCGCTGCACCGCGGAGGCCGCGACCGCGCAGGTGCCCTCCACCCTGCACGGGCTGCTGCTCGCGCACCTGGACCGGCTCGACGCCGCGGAGCGGCGGGTCATCCAGGAAGCGGCGGTGATCGGGCCCCGCTTCGAACTGTCGCTGTTGAAGGCGGTCTCGGCCGAGCCCGCCGCGGTGGACGCGGCGCTCGACGCGCTCGCCGGCGCCGATCTGGTGACGCCCGGGCCGGAGCACCGGTTCCGCCACGGGCTCCTCCAGGAGATCGTGTACCAGAACATCCTCGTGGCCAGGCGCACCGAGCTGCACACCCGCGTCGGCACCGCCCTCGAGGCCGAGGGCGCCGCCGGCCGGGAGAGTCTCGAGCGACTGGAGGCTCTCGGCCACCACTGGGCCCTCGGCGCCGACAAGGCGCGGGGCGCGCGGTACCTGATGGCGGCCGGCGACTGGGCGCGCGACATGTACGCCAACGCCGACGCGATCCAGCACTACCAGCGGGCCCTCGATGCCCTCGAGCACTGCGACGCGGTCGAGACGGAGCGGCTCGTGGCCCGGGAGCGGATGGCCGACCTGCTCGGCCCGACCGGGCGGCGGTCGACCGCGCTCGGCGAGTACGAGATCGTGAGGGCCGGATATCGCGCGGCGGGGGACGCGCCGGCGCACGCGCGCATCCTTCGCAAGATGGGGAGCCTCCACTGGGACGCCGGCGCGCGGGCACGGGCGCTCCAGTGCTTCGAGGCCGGGCTCGGCCTCCTCGTTTACGACCGCGAGCACATCGAGCGGGCGCACCTCTACCAGGAGATGGGCCGGCTGGCCTTCCGCAGCGGCGACAGCCAGCGGGCCATCGAGTGGGCCGAGCAGGCCCGGCTCCACGCCGAGCGGCTCGCCGCCGACCCCGCGCTCGACGCGGGCGGGCGTGGGGAGGCGGTGACCGCCGCCGCCCAGAGCCACAACACGCTCGGTGTCGCCTGTGCCCGCCTGGGCCGGCTCGAGGAGGCGGTCGGCCACATCGAGCGAAGCGTGGCCCTCGCCCGGGAGAACGGGCTGCTGCAGGCTGCCTGTCGCGGGCTTGCGAACCTGAGCGTGCTCTACAGTACGCTCGATCCGGCCCGGGCGATCGAGACCTGCGCGGCCGGTCTCGACACGGCCAAGAAGATCGGCGACCTCGGGTTCCAGTCGCGCCTCTACGCGAACCTCGCGGTGGCCTACTGTGCGCTCACCAACCGCTGCGACGAGCAGGGCATCGGCGCGGCGCACGCCGCCATCGATCTCGATCGGCGCCTCGGGCAGCTCGATCACCTGGCAGTGCCGCTGATCGTGCTCGGGCAGATCTACCAGTGTCACGGCGACCCGGCGCGGGCCATCGCGCACTACCGGGAAGCGCTCGCGCTGGCCGAGGAGGCCGACGAGCCGCAGCTGCTGTTCCCCTGCTATGATGGCCTCGCCACCGTCCACCTCGACCTGGGCGATGAGGGCCGCGCGGAAGAATTCATGCAAAAGGCCCAAGCGGTCTGCGAGCGGGCCGGGCTCGAACCCGACGCGCTCGTGGTACTGCCGTTCCTGGATTGACTCGAGCACGAGGAGACTCACGTCATGACGTCCACTCCCCTTCGCCCCGGTGATCCCGCCCCCTCTTTCGCGCTGCCCGCCGTCAATCGAGAGGGGCAGGTCTCGCTCGACGACTATCGCGGTCGCAGTCCGGTCCTGGTGGCCCTGTTCCGCGGCCTGCACTGCCCCTTCTGCCGGCGCCAGCTCGTGCAGCTGGGCACCACGCAGGACAAGCTCAAGGCAGTGGGCGTGGAGACGCTGGCGGTGGTCAACACCCCGCAGACGCGCGCGCAACTCTACTTCAAGTACCGTCCAGCCCGCGTCCTGCTCGCCGCGGACCCGGAGGCGCAGACGCATCGAACGTTCGGATTGCCTGCCGGCGTGATCGTCGAGGACGAATCGGCGGCCTCGTGGCCCAAGAGCCTCACGATGGGCCAGCTGCTGGCGGTGCAGATGAATCCCACCGGGGAGCTGCCCGAGCCCCAGAACCCCTTTGCGGCGATGGAGACCTTGAACAAGCAAGACGGGTTCGAGCCGAACGAGGTCGACCATCAGATCGCGGCCGCGCACGGCACCCAGATGGGCGGGCACTTCCTCATCGACCGGGACGGGATCGTGAGGTGGCTGCACGTCGAGGCCGCGGAGCGGATCGACGACCTCTCCAAGTTCCCGAGTGACGAGGAGATCCTGCGAGCGGCCCGCGCGCTCTAGCGGATGACGTGGTCCGGTAGGCCGCGGCGGACACCCGGCCCTCAGTCGCCCTGCGCGTTCACGAGACGCCGCCGAGCGCGCCGGAGTGGACGGCCCGCACCTCCACCTCGCCGCCGGGGGCCAGCGCCAGCATCCTGAGCGCCGCGGGAGCCAGCTCGGCGCGACGCGCGTCGCCGTCGAGGAGCTCCACGACCCACGCGCGCAAGGGCGCGCCGCGCGGGTTCACCAGCTCGACGATCGCCCCCATGCCCACGCCCAGCGCGCCGGCGGTGGCGCCGTCCAGTCGCACGGCGCGCCCGCGCGCGCTCTCCAGGCCGGCGCCCGACGCCAGCCGTACGCGGCGACGCGCGTCGTGAAGCGCGGCCCGTCGCGCTACGGTGGCCGCAGCGTCGACCATCCCGTCGCACAGCACGACGCCGTAGACCGACCCGGCCGCATCCGGCGTGACGTAGCCCTCGGCGAGGTCGCCCGCGACCCGCGCGGGGTCACGCTCGAGCGGATCGCCGAAGCCGCCGCCGCCCGAGCTCTCCATCATCAGAATGTCGTCCCGCTCGACCGGAAAGCCGCTCACCTTCCCTGGCAGCGGCGAGGGCTGGATCGGCTGCCCGTCGCGCTTGATCCAGAACCGGTTGGTGGCGCCGGCCCCGCCCCCGCAGACGCCGAACGGCGGTAACACGGCCCGCTCGGCCAGCACCGAGAGCTGCGTGCGCGGCGCCAGGATGCGCACGGCGCGCGTGAGCCCGAGCCCGCCGCGCCAGCGGCCGGGGCCGCCGGAGTCCTCGCGCAGCGCCGTGGCCTCCACGCGCACAGGGTAGAGCTGCTCGATCGCCTCGATCGGCTGCAGCGTCGTCATGTCGCTCTCGGTCCACGCGCGCACGGTGTTGCTGCCGTCGCCGCCGTGGAAGCCGCCGGTGCCGCCGGCCGGGTACTCGTAGAAGATGAACGTCTCGCCCGTCCGTGGATCGGGGCCGCCGACGTAGCAGTGGTTGCCGCCGCCCTTGAGGTCGCCGGCCACGCGGCCGTCGAGGGCCTGGGCGAGCGCGCCCTGCACGGCCGTCTCCACGCAGTACTTCACCTCCACCATGCCGCCGCACGGCGCCGGCGGGTCGGCGTTGACGATGGTGCCGGGCGGCGTGATCACGGTCAGCGGCCGGAAGGCGCCGGAGTTCACGTCGGAGCCCGGGTCCAGGAACGACTTGACGATGGTGAAGGCGCCGGTCGGCGCCATGGCCGGGCCGACGTTGGTCGGGCCGGCGGTCTGCGGCGACGTGCCGGTGAGATCCACGGTGATCGCGTCGCTCGCGATCGCGACGCGCGCGCGCACGGTCAGCGGCTCCAGCCGCTCGCGCCCGCTCTCAAGATGCGCCTCGTGCACGTACTCGCCGTCGGGCAGCGCGGCGATCGCGCGCCGCATGCGCGTCTCGGCCCGGTCCATCAGCTCGGCCACCGCGGCCCGCACGGTGGCCGCGCCGTAGCGCGCGGCCAGCGCCTCCACCCGCTCGGCCGCCTTGCGGCACGTGCCGATCATGGCCTGGAAGTCGCCGCGGCGCTCGCGCGGTCCGCGCATGTTCGCGAAGATCAGGTCGAGGACCGCCTCGTTCGGCCGGCCGCGGTCCACGACCCGGATCGGCGGGATGCGCACGCCCTCCTGGAAGATCTCGGTGGCCCCGCCCGAGAGGCTGCCGGGGCTCATGCCGCCGACATCGCCCCAGTGGGCGCGCACGACCGGGAACACGAACAGCCGGTCGTCGGCGAACAGCGGCTGGATCAGGGCGACGTCGTTCAGGTGGGTGCCGCCCGTGTAGGGGTCGTTGTGCAGGAACAGGTCGCCGGGGTGGATGTCGTCGCCGAACTTGACGCGCACGGCCTTCATCGACCAGCCGATCGGCACGATGTGGAGCGGGTGGTCCTGGCCCTTCGACATCGCCACGATCTGGGCGTCTCCGTCCATCAGCACGCAGGAGAAGTCCTCGCCCTCGTAGAGGATCGAGGAGTAGGCGGTGCGCACCAGCGTGACGCGCATCTCGCGCACGGTCGAGACCAGCGTCTCGCGGATGACCTCCAGCGTGATGGGGTCGATCATGCCCGCTCGAACCTCAGGTTGCCGTGCGCGTCCACCACGCCGTGCCAGCTCGGCGGCACCACCGTCGTCGCGCCGAACTCCTCCACGATGGCCGGGCCTCGGATCTCCGCGTTCTCGGGCAGGCGCTCGCGCTCCCATACGGGGGTCTCGTGACGGACCCCGTCGAGCCACACGGCCCGCCGCTCCACCAGCGCCTCCGCCATCGCGGTGGCGGCGCTCCGGTGGCGCTCGGCGGCCGGCTTGGCGACGACGCCGTAGGCACTGAGCCGCGCATTGACCAGCTCGACCGTCGCGCTCCGATCGGCGTGGCCGTAAGCGGCCCGGTGACGCACGTGGAACGCCGCCTCGACGACGTCGAGGGTCTCGTCCTCGATCTCCACATTCAGCTCGAATGCCTGGCTGCGATACCGGAGATCGAGCGAGCGGCGCATCCGCTGCGCCCCGGCGCCGAACCCCTCCAGCTCGAGCTGGCGCCGGGCACCGGCCGCCATCTCGGCGAACAGGCCGGTCAGCAGAGGCCAGCGCTCGCGCAGCGGCCCCACGCGGGTGCGCACGTCGTCGTGCTTGATGTCGGAGGCCAGCAGCCCCAGCGCCGAGAAGTTGCCCGGGTGGCGGGGCACCAGCACCCGGGGGATGCCGATCTCGTCGGCCAGCGCCAGCGCGTGCATGGGGCCGGCGCCGCCGAAGGCCACCAGCGTGAAGTCGCGCGGGTCGTGGCCGCGCTGGATGGAGATCTCGCGGATGGCCGAGGTCATCCGCGCCACGGCGATGCGCACGATGCCCTCGGCCAGCGCCTCGACCCCCAGCGCGCCGTTCATGCGGGCGTCGAGGTCGGCGACCGCCGCCCGGGCGCGGGCCGCGTCGAGGGCGATGCTACCGCCCAGGCGGCGCGCGGCGCCGATGCGGCCGAGCACGACGTTGGCGTCGGTCACCGTCGGCTCGGTGCCGCCGAGGCCGTAGGCGGCCGGGCCGGGCGTCGCCCCGGCGCTGCGGGGGCCCACCTGGAGGCTGCCGTCGACGTCGAGCCACGCCAGCGAGCCCCCGCCGGCGCCCACCGTGTGCATGTCGATCTGCGGCACCTTCACCGGGAACGCGCCCACCATGCCGTCGGAGGTCATGAGCGGCGCGAGATCGCGCACGAGGCAGACGTCGGTCGAGGTCCCGCCCATGTCGTAGGTGATCAGGTCGCGCACGCCGGCGGCGGCCGCGACGAAGCACGCCTGGCTCACCCCGCCGGCCGGTCCGGAGAAGATCGTCTTGATCGGCAGCCGGCGCGCTGTCTCGGTGGTCATCATGCCGCCGCTGGAGGCCACCGTGAGGACGCCGTGCGCGTAGCCGGTGGCGCGCAGCCGCTCCTCCAGCCCGGCCAGGTAGCCGTCCATCAGCGGCTGCAAGTACGCGTTGAGCACGGTGGTCGAGAACCGTTCGAACTCGCGGTACTCGGCCACCACGTCCGCGGAGCACGACACCGGCACGCCCGGGCAGCGCCCCTCGGCGACGTCGGCGATGGTGCGTTCGTGGGCCGGGTTGAGATAGGCGTGGAGCAGGCAGACGGCGATCGCCTCGGCTCCCGACTCCAGCGCCGCGTCGAGGGCCCGCTCGACGGTCCTCGCATCGAGCGGCACCAGCACCGCGCCGTCGGCGGCCAGGCGCTCGAGGACCTCGAACCGATGCTTGCGTTCCACCACGGGCTTGGGCCGGACGAACGTCGGCACGAACAACGCTGGAATATTGCGCTTGGTCCGGCCGATCTCGATCAGGTCGCGAAAGCCCTGGGTCGTGAGCACGGCGACGCGCGCGCCCCGGCGCTCGAGCACCGCGTTCGTGCCGACCGTCGTTCCGTGCACCAGGCGCCGCACGTCGCGCGCGGCGATGCCCAGCGCGTCCAGCCCGGCCAGGACGGCGCCCGCCTCGTGGCGCGGCCGCGAAGGCACCTTGGTGATCACGACGCGCCCGGTCGCCTCGTCGACCGCGGTGAGGTCGGTGAACGTGCCGCCGACGTCGATCCCGGCGATGAACATGGCGCGGATGATACAGTACCGGCATGACGACCGACCCCGCCGCGATCAGGCATCTGTGGACGCACAAGACGCAGGACCATCCCTGGCTCGCCGACGAGGACCTGGTCGTCGATCGGGCCGAGGGCGTCTGGGTGTGGACCGAGAAGGGCACCAGGCTACTCGACGGCTTCGCCGGCCTCGCGGTCGTGAACGCCGGCCACGGGCGACGCGAGATCGCCGAGGCCATCGCCGAGCAGACGGTGCGCCTGGCCTACTACCCGACGACGCGCCAGTTCTCCAACCGCCCGGCCGCCGAGCTGGCGGCGAAGCTCGCCACGCTGACGCCGGGGGACCTCGACTACACGATGTTCGCGGTCAGCGGGTCGGAGGCCAACGAGCGCGCCATGCAGATGGCGCGGCACTACTGGCTGGCCCGGGGCAAGGCGAACAAGCACAAGGTGCTCTCGCTGGAGGGCGGTTACCACGGCGCCACGATGGGCACGTTCGCGGTGTGCGGGCTGCCCCACATGACGGCGGCCTACTCCGCGCTGCAGCCGGCCGGCTTCGCGAAAGTCAAGCCGCCCTACCCCTTCCGCGACCGCGGCACCGGCACCGACGAGGAACTGGTCGAGCGCCGGGCGCGCGAGCTGCGCGAGGCCGTCGAGAAGGAAGGCCCCGACACGGTCTCGGCGGTGATCATGGAGCCGGTGATCTCGTCGGGCGGCTTCGTCATGCCGCCCATCGGCTGGCTCCAGGCCGTCCGCAAGATCTGCGACGACCTGGAAGTCCTCATGATCGCCGACGAGGTGATCACCGGCTTCGGGCGCACCGGCCG
>DASTOJ010000011.1:0-5012 GCA_035762565.1 Candidatus Methylomirabilota bacterium
GAGTTACGGCGACAGGCGAGCCATGCGGGCGCGCCCGCGGCTCCCACGCCTGACCCCGGCGTCACCGGATTCCACGCGAGTCATGAGCACGCGAGTCATTAGTAGATAGAGGAGAGGACACATGGCGAGGCTGAAGTTCGGGGCGTGGATTCCGACGTATGCGTGGAGCGACAAGACCGGCGGGTCGAAGAACGTGCGCAACATCCACGCGTCGATCGAGAAGTGCGAGAAGTACGGCATCGACGTGTGGGTCATCGACCACCTGCTGTCGGCGCCCGGGCTCTACGGCAACGCCTGGCTGGAGCCGCTCAACGTGCTGGCCTACGCGGCGGCGCTCACCGAGAAGGTCAAGCTGGCCACCGGCATCCTGGTGCTGCCGGTGCGCCACCCGGTCGTGCTGGCCAAGGAGATCTCCACCCTCTGCCACATGTCGAACAACCGCTACGTGTTCGGCGTCGGCCCCGGCTGGTACACACGCGAGTTCGAGGTGACCGGCTCCCGCATCGAGGAGCGCGGGCAGCGCACCGACGAGATCATCGAGGCGGTGACGCTGCTGCTCACCAAGCCGAACGCCTCGTTCAGCGGGCGCTATTACTCGTTCAAGGACGTCACCATCGACCCCCGCCCGCCCCGGATGCCGCAGATGTGGGTGTCGGGCGGCTCCCGCATCCCCGACCCCAACGAGCACGACGTGCCCGTCATCGCCAAGACCGTCATGGACCGCATCGTGAAGGCCGGGAACTGGCTCTCGCGCTGCTCGGGCAAGCAGGAGTGGGTCAAGCGCGACTGGCTGCAGCTGCGGGAGCACGCCAGGCGGATGGGCCGCGACCCCAAGAAGCTCACCTTCGGCCACTGCAACTTCACCCACCTGGTCGAGGAGAAGCGCCACGACAAGGCGCTGGCGAAATCCAGGGCGCCGTTCGTGCGGGCAATGGGGTCCCACCGGTCCTACGAGCACCTGCAGGAGTGCTACATGATCGGCTCCATCGACCGGATCAACGCGCGCATCCAGGACCTGGTGGACGCCGGCCTCGAGTACATCGTGCTGGGCCCCGTCACCGACGATCCCGCGCAGATCGACCTGCTGGCCAGGCGTGTGATGCCGACCTTCAAGTAGCCGGGGTGTATGATCGCGGGGTGATGCGCGCGCTCACGCTGGCCGTCGCCCTCCTGCTCCTGCTGCCGATCGAGACGGCGGCCCAGCCGTGCGTGGAGCCCCTGGCCGCGCTCTTCGAGCGCGTGTCGCCGGCCGTCGTCTCGATCCAGGCGATGAAGATCAACAAGATCAAGCCCACCCGGCGCTTCGAGACCGTCGTGGGCTCGGGCGTGATCATCGAGAAGGACGGCCACGTCCTCACCAACGCCCACGTGGTCGACGGCTCCGCCTCGCTGTCCGTCACGCTCGACAACGGCACCAAGGCCACGGCGAAGATCCTCGGCCTCGACCCGGTCCTCGACGTCGCGCTGATCCGCGTGGACGGGCCGAACCCCTTGCCCGTCGCCCGGCTGGGCGACTCGTCCACCGTGCGGGTGGGCGACGAGGTCATCGCCATCGGCAACCCGATCGGCCTCGACCAGACGATGACCCGCGGCATCGTGAGCGGCCTCAACCGCACGCTGCCCGGCATCTCCGACGAGCCGATGATCCAGACCGACGCGCCCATCAACCCCGGCAACTCCGGCGGCCCCCTGGTGGACCGCTGCGGCCAGGTGATCGGCATCAACACGCTGATCTCCGAGGACGCCCAGTCGATCGGCTTCGCCGTCCCCATCAACTCCGCCCGCGCCGTGCTGCGCGAGCTGCGCGAGTCCGGCCGCGTGGTCCGCCCCTGGCTCGGCTTGGCGGGTCGGTCGATCGACGCCAAGCTCGGCACGGTCGTGCGGATGCCCGTCGCCCCGGGCTACCTGGTGGAAGTCGTCTTCGACGGCAGTCCCGCCGACCACGCCGGCGTCCGCGGCGGCAACCTCGCGGTGATCGTCCAGGGCGAGGAGTACCTGCTCGGCGGCGACATCCTCACCGCCATCCAGGGCACGCCCATCCGCACCCACCAGGACTACGTGGCCAGGGTGAAGACTTTGAGGCCGGGGCAGCGCGTGAAGCTGACGGTGCTGCGCGACGGCCAGCCCCGGGACCTCACGCTGACCGTCGGCGAGCGCCCGCGCCTGCCCAGCGACCTGGCGGACTGATCAGCGGCGACCAAGGCGCGTCTCTGTTCTCGGGCCTCGCCGCTTCTCGCCGTGCGCGGCGTTCAACAGTACCGGCGACCTTCATCAGTGGTAGTCCCACCTGCTGATCTCCAATATCGCGCTTGGTCTTGTTGGCCCCGGCTCCCCCGACGCCGTGAACCCTTCTTCAGCGCCGCCCGTGCTGAAGGGGGTTGTGGAAGTGGACGCTACAGGTGGGCCGCACGTCTGGGGACACAGGTAGGAAGGGGCCGCCCACTCACCATTCGGATTCGAATCCCCACCACGCGAGCAGTGCCACACCCAGAAGAAAGCCGAGCACAAGCCCAATCCGCGCGCTGAGAATCATCAGGTGTGCGCGCTGCAACGGCGTCAGGGGTGGCTCAATCCGTAGGCGTCGCCGTCGAAGCGGCCACATAGGTTGAGGATAGGCCAGCGGCAGGAGGCCCACAATGGGCCGGGGACTGGCGAAACTACCCGGTTGCCCACCAGAGCAATGCTGCTACAGACGCCAAGATTGCGCCGAAGACTGCGCAACGAACCACTCGTATGCGCATGGGCTGAGTCTGGTCGAGAAAGAAGAAGAAGTGGACGACGCCCTCCAAGACGTCTATGAGGCTCACGAGAAACATCACCGCCGGCCCTCTCGCCGGTCGCCAAGCTGCCGTCGAAGCCGCGAGGTTCACCGAGTCTCACGCCACACGGGCCAAAATCCACTCGCCTACTGCAGCCGCGCGCCGCGCTCCACTTCGTCGGCGTCCACGAAGCGCTGGCCGCCCTCGGGGACCTGCAGCAGATACGCCGGCCCCGTCGTGCCGTCCGGGAAGGTGTGCGTCTTCTCCAGGCGGATCACGAGGCCGAGCGGGGCCTCGTCGCTCATGCGCGCGAGCTGGTCGCCCGGCTTGAAGAAGAAGATCCAGTCGGTGCGCCCGCGCGAGCGGGACACGTCGGCCTGCGGCGGGGCGGCGGTCTGCGGCGGCGCGGGCGCCACCGCCGGAGCCTCCCGGCGCGGCTCGACGTCGGGCGGCGGGGCCGGCCGGAGGATGAACGCCACCAGGCCGGCCGCGGCGGCGCCGATGGCCGCCGCCAGCACGAGGCTCGGCAACAGCTTGCGAGTGCGGCCGGGCGGGCCGTTCGAGGGGTTGTCGGTCATCGTCCCAGTATCTCCCGGGCCTCCAGGAAAACACCGCGGAGCATCGGGCGGGTGAGCTTGCCGGTGAACGTGTTCTGCTGGCTCGGGTGGTAGGACGCCAGCAGCGTCAACCCGTCCTCGAACTCCGTCGCGACGCCGTGGCCAAACTGCGGCGTCTTCTTCGCACGCGGCAGTCCCAGCCGCTTACGCGCGCGCAGGTACGTCTGCCAGCCGATCCGGCCCAGGCCCACCACCACGCGGACGCGGTCCAGCAACCGCAGCTCCTCCAACAAGTACGGCTCGCAACGCGCGACCTCCTCGGGCAGCGGACGGTTGAGCGGCGGTGCGCACCGGATCGTGGCCGTGATGTAGGCGCCTCGTAGCCGCAACCCGTCGGCGGGATCGGTCGAGGTCGGCTGGCTGGCGAAGCCGGCGTGATGCAGGGCGTCGAAGAGCCAGTCGCCGCTGCGGTCGCCGGTGAACATCCGGCCGGTGCGGTTGCCGCCGTGGGCGGCGGGGGCGAGGCCGATCAGCAGCAGCCGCGCGCGCGGGTCACCGAATCCCGGCAGCGGGCGCGCCCAGTAGCGCTGGCCGGCGTAGCGTGGGGGCGGCGGGGCGCCGACCGCCTCGCGATGGGCGACGAGACGCGGGCAACGGCGACAGCGGACGATGCGGGCCTCGAGACGCTCCAGCGTGCTTCGCTCTTGCAATCCAGGCGGATTGTGACACGGTGAGGGGCCATGGCGCCACCGCGCGAACGCGTCGCCCGCGTCCCGGCACTGATCGTTCACGGTGGTGCCGGGGCCGACCCGGCCGACGGGCGCGACGAGCTGCGCGAGGGTGTCCGTGCAGCGGCGCTGGCGGGCTGGCGTGTGCTCGCCGGCGACGGGCGCGCGCTCGACGCCGTCGAAGCGGCGGTGCGCGCCCTCGAGGACCATCCCCGCTTCAACGCCGGCCGAGGCTCCGTGCTCACCTCCGCCGGCACCGTCGAGATGGACGCCTCCATCATGGAGGGCGATCGCCTGGGGTGCGGCGCGGTCGGCGCCGTCGATCGCGTCGCCAACCCCATCACCCTCGCGCGCCGGGTACTGGACGACGGCCGGCACGCGCTGCTCGTCGCCGAGGGCGCCCACGCCTTCGCGCGGACGGTCGGCCTGCCGGAGTGCGATCCGGCCTCGCTGATCACCGACCGCCAGCGCGCCCGGCTCACGGCCCACGGCCGAGGGACCGTCGGCGCGGTGGCGCTCGACCGCCACGGCACCACGGCGGCGGCCACCTCGACCGGCGGCATGGTCGGCAAGCTCCCCGGCCGCGTCGGCGACAGCGCGCTCATCGGCTGCGGCACCTACGCGGACAGCACGCTGGGCGGCGTGTCCTGCACCGGCAACGGCGAAGCCATCATCCGCGTGGTCCTCGCGCGACGGACGCTGGACTATCTGAAGGAGGCCGACGACCCCGACTACGCCGCCAAGGTCGCCATCGACCTCCTGGTCGAGGAAGGCCGCGGCGAAGGCGGGCTGATCTTGGTCGACTGGCGCGGCCGCGTCGGCTACGCCCACTCCACGCCGCTGATGCCCGTAGCCTGGATGTCCCCAGCGCTCGACGCGCCGCGAGTGCCGTTCTAATGAGTCACCTGAAACGTGGTGACGCGGGGGGCCGGGTGCGAGGGTCGCGGGCGCGCCATCATGGCGAGCCG
>DASTOJ010000012.1:0-15410 GCA_035762565.1 Candidatus Methylomirabilota bacterium
GAAGCCGTTCGTCGTCAACCGCTACGGCCGGATCGTCTTCCCCTACAACTTCTTCCCCGCCCTCGACTTCACGGTGTTCGAGACGCTCGATCAGTTCGCCGCGGTCATCCGCCGCGACTTCGAGGAGAAGGCACCGACCGAGGCCGACATCGTGGCCAGGCTGGAGAGCGGCGGCTACAAGGGCCGCTACGAGCTGTTGCGCGACCTCGCGCTCGACCTCTTCTGGGTCAACCGTTACCCGTTCACGATGTACGACAAGCAGCCGATGCGCTGGCGTGACGTGCCGCGGCAGCGCGACGACATCTTCCTGCCCGTCTTCAAGCCCTGGGAGGGCGGCGAGCTGGCCACCGCCATCGAGAGCGGCTACCGCAACCTGGTGCCGACCTGGGACGAGGGCACCGAGGACAAGATCTCGCGGATCCTGCTCGACGTCTTCCGCCACAAGAAGGGCGCCGGCGCCGAGCTGTCGCCGATCAAGCCGACCGTGGGTGAGATCCTGGCCAACCCGCGCAACCTCACCTATCACCTGCTGGCCCACGATCCCGACTATCCCGGTTACGGCTGGGACGACATCGTCGAGTACTGGCACCGCGTGCCGGAGCTGGAGGCGCTGATGCGCCAGACGATGGTCCTGCACAACCAGTACCGGTGGGACCGGGGAAAGATGCGGGTGATCGAGGTCGGCAAGCTCCACGACGACGACTTCGTGGTCGCCTACCGGCCACGCAACGACGACGTGCTGCAGTTCATCCGCCGGGTCAAGGGAGGCCGGCGCGTGCGGCCCCGCAAGCCGGCGCCAGCGGTCTCGCGGGAGCCCGTCGAGCCCTACCCGCCGATCGACGTGCGGAGCCGGTTCGCGGTGATGCCGCGGATCGAGGCGCTGGCCGTCTACAAGGGCGAGACGCCGTGCACGAACGAGGACCTCATCCGCAACGCGGCGTACTCCTGGTCGCCGATGACCGCGGTCGAGATCGAGGACAAGACCGGCATCCGCCAGCGCGTCTACACCGCGCTCGACCTCGATCACATCTCGCTGCTGGCCGCCGAGGCCGCGCTGGCCAAGGCCGGGCGGCGGCCGGAGGAGATCGGCGCGGTCATCTTCTGCTCCTGCACCAGCGCCAAGATGATGCCCTCGCTGGCCACCTGGCTCAGCGGTCAGCTGGGGATGTTCCAGACGCATTTCTCGGCGGACATCGTCGCCGCCTGCGCCGGGCTGCCCTTCGGCCTGAGCGAGGCCATCCGCCAGCTCCAAGAGGTACGGCGTCCCATTCTGCTGGTCTGCGGCGAGAAGTTCTCGGACAAGATCGGCACCGTGCGGACCTCGCGCATGATCTTCGGCGACGGCGCCGCCGCCCTCGTGGTCGGGCCGGCGCCGGCGGGCGCCGCGCCCGACGTCGAGTACTACCAGACCTACGCCAGCGGGCCCATGAGCGAGGTCGACTCGATCATCTGGCCCAACCCCGAGTTCGACAACAACATCACCGTGTACGGGCCCGAGGTGAAGGCGCTGGTCAAGCGCTACCTCACCCAGATGATCCGCGAGCTGTCCGCCCTGCCCCACCCCGACGGCGGCGGCAAGTCGCTGCTGGAAGCGATCGATCTCGTGGTGCCCCACCAGGCCAACAAGACGATGGTCGTGCACTACGCCCGGGCCGCGGGCATCCCGCCCGAGCGCCTGTACTTCAACATCGAGCGGGTGGGCAACACGTCGTCGGCCTCGATCCCGCTGGCGATCCACGACGCCGTCACCGAGGGCGTGATCGACCGGCCCATGCGCCTGTTCGCGCCCGGCTTCGGTGCCGGCGCCGTCGGCGGCTACGCCGTGCTACGCCTCGACCCCGCCATCGTCGCACGGTAGGTCTTGACGGCCTCCCGGCTCGTCGTACCGAACGTCTCGCGGATCGCGTTTCTGCCGACCCCATCGAGCCGAGTCGATACCGGTAGATCAGGCATGCGGCAAAAGGTGCGCAGCGCCTTCACGAGCACGAGCCGACAGGTCGCCGGGGCGGTCCTGGCACGATGCTCCACGCGAACCGCCCACACGCGGCCGACCAGGCGCAGAATAGCCGCCTCCCGGCCATGTCTGGGGTGCCGGATCACGTCACTCGTTTGCTGCCCATCTGCTGGACGAGAGCCACGACATCCATACCGTCCAGGAGCCTCTTGGCCACCACGACGTGAGCACGACGATGATCCATACCCACGTCCTCAACCGGGCCCGGCCGGAGTCCAGAGCCCCGCCGAACGGATGTTCCTATGATGTGTCCGGCAGCGGCTCGCGGTCGATCGCGGCCCTCGGGGCCGGGCGGCCTCCGCAAGGGCGCGGATATTCAGGCATCTCCTCGGCGCCGGCGGACCGTTCTCTGTGTTATACAGACCTACGCAGTCGTGTAACGCAGTTCAGGTGACTTTGCGTTCGGCGGATAAAGGTCAGGCAAAGGGGGTGGCCCAGGTGATCGTGGAGGACGCGCGGTCAACCATTACGCGCACGATGATCAGATGACCCGGACCAGGGTCGTGCTCGTCTTTCCATTGATCGTCGCCATCCTGGCAGCGCCGCTCCACGCCGAGGCGCAGACCGCGCAGAAGGTCTTCCGGGTCGGGCTCATCAGCACGACAACGCCTGTCGCCACGATCATGAGCGATCCCACTCACCCGTTCAACAGCGGCTTCCGCCGGGAGATGCGCGACCGGGGCTACGTGGAGGGGCAGAACTTCATCCTGGAGCTCCGGTCCCTGGAGGGGAGGATGGAGCAGGCCTCTGAGGTCGTGGCCGAACTGGTCCGCCTCAACGTGGATGTGATCATGACCGTAACCGCTGAGATGACCCGAGCGGCCAAGCAAGTGACAACCACGGTGCCGATCGTCATGGCACCTGTTCGCGCCCCAGTTGAGGCGGGACTTGTGGCCAGTCTCGCGCGGCCCGGCGGGAACATCACGGGGCTGACGCTCGACACCGGCGGGGAGCAGAGCAAACGACTGGAGCTGCTCAAGGAGGGCCTCCCCCAACTCCGGCGGGTTGCGTATCTCGGTGCGAAAGCGGAGTGGGAGGGACCAGAAGGCATAAGCATCCGGGCGTCGGCGAGGGCGTTGGGGCTGGCCTTGTTCCTGGCCGAGTTCCGCCCCAACGACTACGCGGAGGCCTTCGGCCTCATTGCCAGGGAGCGGCCCCACGCGATCATCACTTCCACTAACCCACATCACTATAACTATCGCGGCCTCATCACCGAGTTCGCAGCGAGCAACAGAGTGCCGAGCATGTCCTACTCCCGGTGGTTCGTCGAGGCCGGAGGCCTGATGTCCTACGGAGTCGACGTGCGAGACCTCTACCGCCGCGCCGCGACCTACGTCGACAGGATCCTCAAAGGCGCCAAGCCCGCTGATCTGCCCGTGGAGCAGCCGACGAAGTTCGAGTTGGTGATCAGCATGAAGACAGCCAAGGCGCTCGGGCTCACGATCCCGCCGTCGGTGCTCATGCAGGCGGATCACCTGATCCGGTGAACGGGACCTTGGGGCATCACAGGCCGCGCACGACTCGAAGGACCGCCGAACATCGCGCTGCAGCAGACCGCGGGCTCGTGGTGCTCGCTCCGCGGCTGCTGAACGCAGCGTTATACGGTCTGAGGTTGGTCTACCGACATGGAGATTATGACTCCGCGATTCCTACTGCGTGATTTCACGGAGGCCGAGCGCCTGGGGTTCATCGCCTACCATGCGGATCCCCGCTACCTCGCGCTCTCGGGACCAGATGAGGCGGACCCCCAACACTCTCAGCGGCTCTTCCAGACGTTCAGGGATTGGACCTCCGAGCAGCCACGCTGCAACTACCAGCTCGCCATCCTCCAACGTCAGGAGCCGCAGGCACTTGTCGGCTGCTGCGGTCTCCGTGGGGCGGGTTGCGAGGTGGGCAAGGCAGAGTTGGGCATCGAGCTCGCGCCGGCCTATTGGGCCCGTCACGGCTATGCGATCGAGGTCGGACGTGCCCTGCTCGAATTTGGGTTCGGCGATCTTGGGTTGCAGGAGATCTACGGCGTCACCGTCGACGCGAACGTGCGGATTGCGCGCCTGGCGGAGTGGTTCGGGGCCGAGGCGGTTGCCACACGTTCGGGGGCGGCGTGGATGTCCGCTCGGGGATGGAACGAGACGGAGTGGCGGATCACTCGAGACCAGTGGCGGAGTAGGGCCGTATAACTTCACGTTCGAGCGGACCGCTGGCTCGCGTACGCTCGCCGCGGCCGCTCAACGTGGCGTTATACGAAGAAGGAATCGAGTCCAGAGAAGGATAGGATAGGTGATGGCTATGGTTCGCCCTGTTGAAGTTCGACCCCTGGCAGGCTATCGAATCTGGCTGCGCTACCAGGACGGCACAGAGGGCGAGGTGGATCTATCCTACCTGGCGGGCAAGGGTGTGTTCGTGTCGTGGGAACGCGAGGGCGTATTCGCCAAGGTCAAGCTCGGTCCGCATGGACAGCTCGAATGGCCAGGTGATGTCGACCTGTGTCCTGACGCCCTCTATCTGAAGCTGACCGGGAAGCGGCCAGAAGACGTCTTCACAGGACCCGGCCCGACCGGCGGGCATGCCTGAGGTCAGCCGCTTTTACGGGATCGTCATCAAGATCTTCTACGACGACCACAACCCGCCTCACTTCCATGCGGAGTACGGCGAACATGAGGTTCTGGTCAACATCAATACCCTGGCCATTCTCGGCGGCAGTCTCCCGGCTCGCGCTCTGGGACTCGTGACAGAGTGGGCTTCTTTGCATCAACGCGAACTGTTTGCCTCGTGGGAGAGGGCAAGCCGCCTCCAACCGCCAGGCAAGATTGCTCCCTTGCCGTGAATCCGAACGTGTCTCGCATACCTTCAGGATTCACCCGCCGGCTTTCGGCCGCGGGTGATCCTGGGCGTTGGGCGGACGAATCTGCATGACCGCATGAGGCTCATAGTGAGCAGCTTGTCGATCGGCTTTGTCCTCGTTGTCCTCGCGGTGACGCTCCCCGGTGAAGCATCGGCGAAGGCGGCGCGCGTCGGATTCTTGGGCGTGGGTTCGGCGGAAGCTTCGCCGTTTTTCGAAGAACTCCGCCAGGGCCTTCGCGACCGAGGATGGATCGAAGGCCAGAACATTACCTTCGAAAACCGAACGACGGTTGCTCAGCTCAGCCGCCTATCCGAGGCCGCCGCTGAGCTCGCTCGGCTCAAGGTCGACATCATCGTGACGTGGGGAACAACTGCAGCCCTCGCCGCCATGCAAGGCAACGCGCACGATTCCTATCGTCGCCACAATGGGGAGTGACCCGGTTGAGTACGGACTCGCCGCCAGCCTTGGGTCCGCCGAGACGAAGGCATCCCTTGACGCCGTTAGGCAGGGTCTGCGCGAACACGGCTATGTCGAAGGTCAGAACATCCAAATCGAATATCGTTCTGCGGACGGGAACATCGAGCGTTTCCCCGGTCTCGCGACAGAGCTCGCCAGCCTGAAGGTCGATCTCATCGTCGCTGGAGCTACGCCAGCGGGCCGTGCCGCTAAGGCCGCGACTGCGATGATCCCCATCATCGTCATGGCTATGGGCGATCCTGTCGGGGATGGCCTCGTGGCCAGCCTCGCACGCCCCGGCGGGAATCTTACAGGCACAACGTTCCTTGGCCCGGCACTGGTCCCCAAGCACTTGGCGCTGCTCAAGGAGGCTCTTCCCCGGGCCACCCTTATCGCGATTCTGTGGCAACCGGACGCCTTTGCGGACAGCACGATGCGAGATCTGTTGAAAGAGGCCGAGGCCGCCGCCAGGACTTTGCGGGTCCAGCTGCGTTTCGCGGAGATCCGGCGGCCCGAGGAGCTCAACAGTGCGTTCTCCACAATTGTCAGAGAGCACCCCGATGCTCTCCTCGTGTTCCCGAGCACGATGCTCTTTAACGAGCGAGCACGTATTGTCGCGCTGGCCGCGAGACACCGGCTGCCCTCGGTGTTCAACAACAGGCAGGCCGTTGAGCTCGGCGGCCTCATGAGCTATGGAACGAGTATTCCGGAGCTGCTACGACGCACTGGGACCTACATCGACAAGATCCTCAAGGGCGCCCGACCTGCGGACCTACCGGTCGAACAGCCCACGAAGTTCGAGCTCCTCATCAACCTCACGACAGCGAAAGCTCTCGGCGTCACCGTCCCGCAATCACTCCTGCTGCGAGCGGATCAGCTCATTGATTGATGAACGCTGCCCAACAACAGGCTCGAGCGACCCGGCTACGCCGGCCGCTCAGCCTGCGCGTTGGGCAGACGGACAGCGCGTCGATGGCTGAAGAGATTCTTCACCGGGGAAACAACACGCTCATTCGCCGCCAACGGTTGGCGTTGGGGGAGAGCACGCCCTGGCATCACGACCACTATCACCGTGTCACGCTTGTGCTCAGTGGCGATGCCATCACGATCGAGTACCGTGACGGTAGACCTGAGAAGCGGCTGTCCGTCCGTCCAGGTCAGGTCGATTGGGATGAACCGACGACCCTTGTCCATCGCGGGATGAACGTTGGCCGGCAACCATACGAAGAGATCGCCCTCTTCCTTCTGGACGACGCCGACGCCCACCCCCAGCCTCGCGTCGACGAGGGTGAGAACCACCGGCGGCCGAGCTCAGGGCCGGAGCGGACAGGCGAGGTGTGCGGCCGCTCTACGCTCACGCCGGTGGGTCCCGGCGGCAACGCCGGACAGGACGTCGTCGGCGTCTCATCAGTGGTGCACGATGCGGATGGCCGGATTCTCCTCATCAAAACCCCCGAGGCCGGCTGGGAGTTGCCAGGGGGACAGGTCAAACAGGGCGAGGACCTGACCAGCGCGCTCCTTCGGGAGGTGCGAGAAGAGACCGGCTGTCAGATCGAAGTCGGGCGGCTCACCAGCGTCACCGTGAGGACGGGAGTCCCGCGCCTCACGGTTTTGACTTTCATCTGTCGGCACATCGTCGGCGAGCCGCGTCCGGGCGACGATTCCCTCGAGGTGGGCTGGTTTGCCTCCGACACCGCGGTCGCGCTTGTGACTCATCCAGTGGAGCTATTGCGGCTCACGGATACGCTCGCCGAGCGGGACGGTGTCGTGTACCGGGCGTACCGCCGCGTCGCCACCGACAACCAGCAGCACGAGACCTATGAGGTGCTTGACTTTCATCGGTGGTAACGACCGCTGGCGACGAAGCTGCCCAACAACACGACGCCGGCTTCGCGTTGCTCAGCCGCCGCAGGTCATTGGTAATCAATCTCCGGACCGCGAAGGCCCTCGGCGTGACGATCCCACCAGCGGTGACGCTGCGGGCAGATCAAGTGCTCGAATGACGGCGCCAGCGGCCTGCACCAGCGCCACGATGTCGGCGCGGGTCACCGGGACCCGCGTGACGCGCACGCCGAACGGCGCCAGCGCATCCTCCACCGCCTGGGCCAGGACGGGATGCACCGGCATGATTCCGCCCTCGCCCGCCCCCTTGGCGCCGAGCGGATTCAGCGGGGTGGGCGATTCCAGGTGACGAATGTCGAACACGGGCGGCGCGTCGGCCGCCGTCGTCAGCGCATAGTCCATCAGCGTGCCGGTGAGGCGCTGGCCGGCGTCGTCGTAGGCCAGCTGGACGTTGAGCGCGTCGGCGATGCCTTGCACGACGCCGCCGTGGACCTGGCCATCCACCAGCCCGGGGTGGAGCACGCGTCCGCAGTCGTGGGCGGCGACCCACTTCTGGATCCGCACGGCGCCCGTCTCCGGATCGACCTCGATCACGACGGCGTGCGTGCCGTTGGCGAACGCGGACTGCTGCACGGTGAGGAGCTGGGTGTCGGCGAGCCCCTTGGCCTCGCCCGGCATCGTACCGGCATGGGCGGCGGCGGCGACCTCGGCCCAGCCGACCGCCCGGCTCGGCAGGCCACGCACGAAGAACCGCCCGCGCTCGGCCACCACGTCGGCGGCCGCGGCCTCGAGCAGGTGGGCGGCGATGCGCACGGCCTTGTCACGCACGGCACGCCCGGCCAGGAGCGCGACGCTGCCGGCCAGCGCCGTCGTCCGGCTGCCGAACGTTCCGCCTCCCTGAGCGATGAGGTCGGTGTCGCCGGTGTGCACGTCGACCGCGAGGGGATCGACGCCCAGCAGGTCGCCGACCAGATGCGAGAGTATCGTCACGTGCCCCTGCCCCTGGGGCGCCGCCCCGGTGACCACGCGGATGCGGCCGTCGGGGGCCACGCTGACGCTGGCGCTCTCGTGCGGCGCGCTCACGGTGGCCTCGATGTAGTTGACGAGGCCGATGCCCAGATAGCGGCCCTCGGCCCGCAGGCTCGCCTGCTCGCGCCGCAGCCGGGGGAGATCGAGCGCGTCCAGGGCGGCGGCCAGGCAGCGTGGATAATCGCCGCTGTCGTAGACGATCGGGCCGCGCCCCGCGGTCCTCAAGCCCGTATCGTACGGAAAACTCCCCGCCGGGATCAGATTGCGCCGGCGCACCTCGATCGGGTCCAGGCGCAGCTCGTACGCCAGGGCGTCGACGGCGCGCTCGATGACGGCCGCCCCCTGCGGGCGGCCCGCCCCGCGGTAGGCGCCGACCGGGGTCGTGTGGGTGAGCACGCCGCGCAGGCGCAGGTCGAGGTGGGCGATCCGATAGGGCCCGACCGAGTGAATCATCGTGTTCTGTGGCAGGTTGAGTCCGGAGGCCGTGTAGGCGCCCAGCTCGTGCAGGAAGTCGTCGCGCAGCCCCATGATCTCGCCCTGCCGCGTGGCGGCGATCTCGATGTGGTGCACCTGGTCGCGCTCGACGTACGCCGCCAGCGTGTGCTCGCGCCGGCTCTCGATCCACTTCACCGGGCGGCCCAGGCGCACGGCCAGCGCCGGCACCAGGAGGTCCTCCGGGTAGTACGGGCCCTTCGTGCCGAATCCACCGCCCACGTCGGCGGGCGCGACGACCCGCACCCGGGACTCGTCCAGGCCGAGCTGCGCGGCGATCATGCGCCGGTGGCGGTGGACCATCTGGACGGTGGCCCACACCGTCAGCCGCCCGTCCCGCCACTGCGCGACCAGCCCGCGCGGCTCGAGCGGATGGGCGCCACCCCGCGCGAGTCTCAGCGTGGTGCGCACCACCACGTCGGCCTCGCGGAACGCACGGTCGGGGTCGCCCACCTGCTGGCGCCAGTCGGCGGCCACGTTGGTGCCGAGCGCCTCGTGCACGAGCGGGTTGCCCGGCGCGGCCGCCGCCTCGACCTCGACCACCGCCGCCAGGGGCGCGTAGTCCACCTGGACCAGCGCCACCGCATCGAGCGCCCGGTACGGATCGTCGGCGACGATCGCCGCGACGGGCTCGCCGACGAAGCGCACGCGTTCCCGAGCCAGTGGACGGATCCCGCAGGGCGTCGGCAACGCCGGGTGCGGCAGGAACGTCGGCAGCGGGGCGTTGGCCTCGCCCAGGTCGGCGCCGGTGACGACGGCGATGACCCCGGGAGCCTGCCGGGCCGCCGAGGCGTCGACGGCGCCGAGATGCGCGTGGGCGTGGGGCGAGCGCACGATCGCCACGTGGACGCAGTCGGGCACCCGCAGATCGTCCACGAACCGCCCGGCCCCCGTGACGAGGCGCGGGTCCTCCCGGCGGCGGATCATCTGCCCGACGTGCTCGGTCATGACGGTGTCGTTCCTCCTCGGCGATGCGTCAGGGCTCGGTCTCGGCGGACAGGCGCCCGCGCCAGTCGAGCGTGCGCGACACGACGGGGCGGAGCGCGAGCGCCACCAGCACCGCCCCGATGGCCAGCAACACCACCGCGATCGGGCGGGTCACGAATATCGCGTAGCTGCCGGCCGACATCGCCAGTGACTGGCGAAGGCTCAGCTCCAGCATGGGCGCCAGTACCAGGCCCAGCACGATCGGCGCCGGCTCGAACCCGAGCTTGCGCAGCACGTAGCCGAGCGCGCCGGTGACGACCATGATCCACACGTCCACGATGCTGTTGCCCACCGCGTAGACGCCCAGCACCGAGCACACCAGCACGATGGGATAGAGCACCGGATACGGGATGCGCAGCAGGTTCACGAACAGGCCGACCATCGGCAGGTTCAGGACCAGCAGGATCACGTTGCCGACGTACATCGAGGCGATGAACGCCCAGAAGACCCCGGGGTCGTTCTTGATGAGGAGCGGCCCTGGCGTCACCCCGTGGATCATCATCGCCGCCAGCAGCAGCGCCGCGATCGGCACGCCGGGCACGCCGAGGGCCAGCATCGGCACGAACGCGCCCGACGTCGCGGCGTTGTTGGCCGACTCCGGGCCGGCCAGCCCCGCCACCGCGCCGTGCCCGAACTCTTCGGGACGGCGGGCCAGGCGGCGCTCGACGGCGTACGAGACGAACGTCGAGATCACGTGGGCCGAGCCGGGGATGACGCCGATGAGGAAGCCGAGCACGGTCCCCCGCCAGATCGGCCCGTGCGCCTCGCGCCACTCCTGGCGTGATGGCAGCAGATCGCGCAGCCGCGGCCGGATCACCTCGGGCGGCCGGCCCTGGCCGGCGGTGAACAGGATCTCGCCGAGACCGAAGAGCCCGACGGCGACCGGCACCACCCCGATCCCGTCGGAGAGCTCGCTGACACCGTAGCCGTAGCGCAGATAGCCGCTCATCTGGTCGATGCCGATCATGCCGGCCAGCAGCCCGAGGGCGGCCATGCCGAGGCCGTTGAGCATCGAGCCCGGGTTCATGTAGGCGAGCACCAGCAGCCCCAGCAGCAGCAGCGCGAAGTACTCGGGCGGGCCGAAGCGCAGCGCGAACGCGGCCAGCGGCGGCGCCAGGAGCATGAGGGCGATGACGCTGACGGTGCCGGCGACATACGAGCCGACGGCGGCGAGCGTCAGGGCCGGCCCGGCCCGGCCCTTGCGGGCCATCGCGTAGCCGTCGATGCAGGTGACCACCGAGGCGGCCTCGCCGGGGATCCGCATGAGGATCGAGGTGGTCGAGCCGCCGTACATCGCGCCGTAGTAGATGCCGGCCAGCATGACGAGGGCCCGGGTGGCGTCGAGCCCGAACGTCAGCGGCAGGAGCAGGCTGATGCCGGCCAGCGGCCCCACCCCGGGCAGGACGCCGACCAGCGTGCCGACCACGCAGCCGAGAAACCCGTAGGCGAGCACGCCGGGCGACAGCGCGATGGCGAAACCGAGCGAGAGATTCTGGAGGGTCTCGCCCACGTCAGAGCCCGAGCGGGCCGCGGGGCAGCGGCACCCGCAGCAGCGTGCTGAAGAGCCAGAACGAGCCGAGCGCGATCACGAGGGTGAGCGCGACGGCGAAGACCGTCGAGCGCCGCTCCACCACGCGGAACAGGAAGAGCAGCGCCAGCGCCACGGTGAGCCGCCACCCGATGCGCTCCAGCGCCAGGCTCACGAACACGCAGGCCGCCAGGATGGCCAGCGCGTGCCGCGACTCGCCCCAGCCCATCGCCGCCAGGCGCACGCTGGCACCACCGCGGGCGAGCATCGCGACCCCGAGGGCGACGAGGATCAGCGCCAGCACGATCGGCAGGTAGCCGGGGCCCGGCCGCGCCAGCGTGCCGACCGGGAACCGCCGGGCCTCCCACAGGGCGATCACCCCGGCGAAGACGAGCACACCACCGGCGGCGCGCTGGGCGGTGAGCACGCGCGCTACTGCGCGCTCTCGACCTTGCCGATCGCCCTGACCACCTCGGCCAGCCGCCGGGCGTCCTTCTCCCAGAACGCGGCGAAGTCATCGCCGTCCAGGTAGGCAACGGGACTGTCGAGCTTGGCGTGGGCGTTGACGACTTCTGGCTCCTTCACCGCCTGCCGCATCGCATCCCGGAGGATCTTGACGACGGCGGCCGGAGTGCCGCGGGGCGCCACCAGCCCGGCCCAGGCGGTGTACTCGACGTCGTAACCCAGCGACTTGAACGAGGGTACGTCGGGGAACGCCTTGAGGGGACCGGCGCCGGTATGGGCCAGCAGCCGGAGCTTGCCGGCCTTGACGTGGGGCGAGACGAGCACCGTGGTGCTCGCCGTGGTCTCGGCGTGTCCCCCGAGCAGCGCGTTCATCATCGGGCCACCGCCGGTGGTGGGCAGGTGGCGCATGCGCACGCCGGCGGCCCGGAGGAACATCTCGAACGGCACGTGTGAAGCGCCGTAGAGGCCCGACGAGCTGAAGGTGATCTCACCCGGTCGCCGGCGGGCCTCCTCGACGAGGTCCTTGAGGGTCTTGTACGGCGACTCCGCGCGCACGGTGATGATCGACGGCTCGGCGTTGACCCGGGCGATGGGGATGAGCTGCTCGCGCGTGTAGGTCGTCGGCCGCGCGAAGAGCTTGTCCACTTCGGGCAACACCGACACGCTCACCAGCGCCATCAGCAGCGTGTAGCCGTCCGGCTTGCTGTTGGCCACGAACTGGTTGCCGACCCCGCCGGCTGCGCCCGGCTTGTTGAGCACGACCACCGGCTGCTTGAGAAGCCGCTCGAGGGCCGCCGCGACCGGGCGGGCGGTGAGGTCGGCGAGACCGCCGGGCGGGAAGGCCACGACGATCGTGATGGTCCGGGTAGGATAGGCCTCCTGCGCCGTCGCCGGTGTGCTGCCGAGCACGAGCGCTGCCAGCGTCGCTCCGATCATCAACGCACGGGTCATGCGAGCCTCCTCCTGACGGTCTGGCGCAACCTACCGAGGCCGCGCGAGGGTGTCAAGGCACGCTGCGACGCTTGACAGACCGCAGACGCTGGGCTCACTCTGCGGCCGGGAGGGGGCATGCGAGCGGCAGAGAAGGTCCTCGGCGTGACGCACCGCCGCCTCGCCATCCGCGCCGGCTGGGTCATCGCGTTCGACGGCCGGGGGCATCGCCTGCTCCGCGACGGCGTGGTGGTCGTCGAGGGCGGGCGCATCATGTTCGTCGGACGCACGTTCGAGGGCGCCGTCGACGAGACCGTGGACGCGCGCGACCGCGTGCTGACGCCGGGGCTCATCACCACCCACGCCCACATCGCCGGCTCGCCGCTCGACCGCTCGTTCATCGAGGACCGCGGCAGCCCGCAGTTCTGGTACTCGGGCCTGTTCGAGATGCTGCCCGTCCGCGGCGGGGCCCAGGACGAGGCCGCGGGCCGGGCCTGCGTGGACTTCTCCATGGCCGAGCTGCTCCGGGGCGGCGTGACGACGTGCATGGAGATCGGCGGCATGGGCGCGTACGTCGTCGAGCGCGCGGCTCACTACGGCCTGCGCGTGTACATGGGCCTGACCTTCCGCTCCGGGCAGTGGCTCACCCGCGACGGCAAGCGCGTCGTGTGGGAGTGGGACGAGGAGGCCGGCCGCCAGGGGCTGCGGCGCGCCGTGGACTTTTTCGACAAGCACGACGGCGCCCACGGCGGCCTCGTGCGCTGCTACTTCTCGCCCGCCCAGGTCGACACCTGCACGCCCGAGCTGCTCCAGGAGGCCAAGCGCCGCGCCGACGAGGCCCGGCGCCCGTTCACCCTGCATACCTCGCAGTCGGTGGTCGAGTTCAACGAGATGCTGCAGCGCCACGGCAAGACGCCCATCGCCTGGCTGAGCGATCTCGGCGTGCTCGGCGACAACACCGTGCTCGGCCACGCCATCATCGTCGGCGGCTCGTCGTGGACCAACTACCCGCCCGGCGACGTGGAGATCATGGCCGAATCCGGCTGCTCGGTGGCCCACGCGGTCTGGGTATTCGCCCGCCGCGGCGTCCTCATGGAGTCCTTCGCGCTCTACCGCAAGGCCGGCATCAACGTGGCGCTCGGCACGGACACCACCCCCCAGTCGGTCATCGAGGCGATGCGGTGGGCGGCCGTGTGCTCCAAGATCGTCGAGCGCAACACCGAGTCGACCACCGCCGCCGACGCCTTCGACGCCGCCACGCTCGGCGGCGCCCACGCGCTCGGCCGCGACGACCTGGGCCGCATCGCCCCCGGCGCCACCGCCGACCTCGTGCTCTGGAAGGCCGCCTCGTGGGGCATGACGCCGCTGCGCGATCCCGTCAAGAACATCGTCTACAACGCCACCGCCGCAGACGTCGACCGCGTGTACGTCGGCGGCCGCCTGGTGGTGGACCAGGGCCGCGTGCTCGCGGCCGACGAGGCGAAGATCCTCGCCGACCTCCAGGCGGGCGGCGAGCGCATGTGGCCGGGGATGAAGCAGTTCGACTGGGCCGGCCGCGGCGCCGACGAGCTGTCGCCGCAGACCTACCGCGACTGGGCGTAGCGCCGCCGGCGCCGAGGGCCACCAGCCAGCGATGTTCGACGGGTTCACGCGCGAAGCGATCAAGACCGGAGCCGTGACGATCAACACCGTGTACGGCGGCAAGGGCCCGCCGATCCTGCTCTTGCACGGGTTCCCCCAGACGCACGTCATGTGGCACAAGGTCGCGCCGGCGCTCGTCCGGCACTTCACGGTCGTCGCCACCGACCTGCGTGGCTACGGTGACAGCGACAAGCCCCCGGGCGGGGGCGACCATGCGGCCTACTCCAAGCGCGTCATGGCGCAGGATCAGGTCGACGTCATGGCCCGGCTGGGTTTCGAGCGGTTCGCCGTGGTGGGACACGATCGGGGCGGCCGCGTGGCCCATCGTCTCGCCCTCGACCATCCGGACCGCGTCGCCAAGCTCGTGGTGGTGGACATCGCCCCGACCCTGAAGGTCTACGAGGCGATGGACGCACGGCTCGCCCAGGGCTACTGGCACTGGTTCTTCCTCGCGCTGCCGCCCGGGATCCCGGAGACGATCATCGGCAAGAGCGCGGACTACTTCATGACCCAGTTCTTCCGGCTGGCGCCGGCGGGGACGTTCACGCCAGCGGCGCAGGCCGAGTACCGGCGCTGCTTTCCGGCCATGCTGCCCGGGGGGTGTGAGGACTTTCGCGCGGGCGGCTCCATCGATCTCCAGCACGACCGGGGCGACCGGGGACGAAACGTCACGTGCCCCGTGCTGGCGCTGTGGGGCATGACGGGTAACGTGGTGCCCTTCTTCGACGCCCTGGAGGTTTGGCGGGAGCGCGCGGCTCGTGTCGAGGGCCGCGCACTCCCGGGCGGCCACTCGCTCGCCGAGGAAAACCCCGACGACACCCTCGACGCCCTGCGCGCCTTCCTGGCGTGATCGCGCTGCGGCCGCCACCGGCGGGCGCGTGGGGTAAGGGACCCGGGCATGGCGGCAGGGCTCGCCTGTCGCCGTAACTCCCTCCGGGCTCGACTCGCGCGACCCCCGATCCCCCAAAGGGGGCTGGCGCGAAGCGCAGTCGATGCGTCGGCGGCGCGCTCGCCGAGCCCTGCGCTCGAACGGCGACAACGGCTCGCCCTGACGCCACGCCGGGCCCCTTACCCCACGCGCCCGCCGTCGCGCCAGGCGTTTCCCGGATTTGATCTCGCCGGCGACGGTAGCGCCGAGCGGGCCAGCGGGGCGGTCCCCCGCCGCGCCACTTGCTGGCGAGCCG
>DASTOJ010000013.1:0-9142 GCA_035762565.1 Candidatus Methylomirabilota bacterium
CCTGCCAGCGCCGGGATTCGTGCGTACACTGGCGCGGATGCCAGCGGCCGACTCGTACGCGGGGAAAGGAACGTGAGATGCCGAAGGTGAAGGTCAAGGGGGTCGGGCTTCACTACGTGGAGGTGGGGAGCGGCGAGCCGCTGCTGTTGATCATGGGGTTCGGGGGGGACCATCTGGCGTGGGGGTTTCAGGTGGGGGCGTTCAGCGAGCGGTGTCGGGTGATCAGCTTCGACAATCGGGGGGCGGGGCAGTCGGACGTGCCGGATGTTCCCTACACCACGCGGATGATGGCCGACGACGCCGTCGGGCTGCTCGACGCGCTGGGCATCGACCGCGCGCACATCCTCGGGGTGTCGATGGGAGGGATGATCGCCCAGGAGGTCGCGCTGAATCATCCAGGACGCGTGCGCTCGGTGCAGCTGCACTGCACCTACGCGCGGCCGGACCGGTACATGCTGGCGCTCATGGAGGCGTGGCGGGCGGTGCGCGCGAAGGCGACGCCCGAGGAGTGGATGCGCACCGTCGCCCTGTGGCTGTTCTCCCCGCTCACGTTCCAGGAGCGGCCGGAGCTCATCGAGACGATCATTCAGACGGCCCTGACCAGTCCCCACCCGTTCTCGCTGACGGGATTCCTCCGCCAGGGCGACGCCGTGCGCAGTCACGACGCGCTGGACCGGCTGCCGAAGCTCACCCGCCCCGCTCTCGTGAGCGTGGCCGCGGACGACACGCTGGTTCCGCCGCGCTTCGCGCGCGAGGTCGCGGCAGCGATCCCCGGCGCCGAGCTTCGCGTGATCGACGGCGCCGGTCACTGCTACTTTTGGGAAACTCCGGACGTTTTCAACGCGATGTGCCTGGACTTCATCGCGAGCCATTCGACGGTCTGACCCTTACGTCGCGCAGTCAGTGGCCCTCCGCTTGCACCCCCGCGCCGCGTTCGTCGCAAGAGCACGCCGCACATCCGACACGTGCAAGGAGGGGTGACATGGAACGAGCCGACCGTCTCAATCAGCTGCGCGAGCACGGGCGCATGCGCTGGATCGACGGCGCCCAGGGCTGGCGCGCCGAGCCCGACGAAGTGGTCAACGCGCTCACCGCCTCCGGCTTCGAAGAGTGCAAGCGCGAAACCGCCCGCACCCCACGCAGCGGCACCGTCTCCGGCGGCGTGTGGCAAGGCATCGACCCCCGCACCGGCGCCGTCGCCTCCACCATCTGGTTCCGCGAATCTCCCACCACTCCCCCCATCGTCTTCATCGACATCAACGGCCACCCTCTCAAAGACACCGAGTAGGGCTCGAGTGGAAAGGTCACGACCCAGGCGCCCCCGCGAGACCGCGCGTCGGTGACGCGCAGACGGATGACGTGACCATGGCCTCGCGGGAGGGCGGAGGCAGCGTGGGGAGGGTCTGACGAACCCGGTTCCCGCCACGCAGGCCAGGCGCAACGGAGCGAAGGAGTCGCGTCAACGCAGCGGTGGAAGCTAGTCCCAGAGGTAGGCGCGCGGGTTGACCGCCTGGCCCTTCACGTGGATCTCGTAGTGCAGGTGCGGCCCCGAGGAGCGGCCCGTGTTGCCCGTGTAGCCGATGATCGCGCCGCGCTCGACCTGCTGGCCGGGCTTGACGTTCAGCTTGGACAGGTGCCCGTAGAGCGTGCGGATGTTCTGGCCGTGGTCGAGGATGACCGTGGTGCCGTACTCCTGGGCGGTGCCGGCGTGCAGGATGCTGCCGGCCGCCGGCGCATGGACCGGCGTGCCGCTGCCGGCGCGGATGTCCAGGCCGCTGTGGAACTCGCGCTCGGTCGACCACGGCGATTGCCGGTTGCCGAACTCCGAGTTGACCGCGCCCCGCACCGGCCACCGCGACGGCAGCGCCGTGATCACCCGGCTCGCGCGGGTCATCATCCGCTCGAGGGCGCGCATGCTCTCGGTCTGCTCCTTGACGGACTCGCTCATGCGGTTCAGCTCGTCGGTGGGCGACAACCGGGCGGGCATCCGGTCGGGCGACGGCGCGCCGCCGCCGATGCCGCGGTCGCGGCCGCCGGGCGTCAGCTCGGGTCCGAACGGCTCCCAGATCTTCGCGTGCAGGTCGCGCCAGCCGGACATCTCCTGGCGGATCTCGGCGAGGCGGCGGTTGAACGTGTCGAGGGTGGCCCGCTGCTCCTGGATCTGCCGGTGGAAGGTCACGGCCTCGCGGGTCAGCTGACGGAGCTGGATCCAGTCCCCGACCAGGGCCGCGGTCACCGAGACGACCACCGCGAGCGCGACGCCGGCACCCACAACGGCGGGACGGGGAACATTGAGCCGTACCATCCTGACCCCGTCGCCCCGCACGATGAGCAGGCTGAACTGGCGGCTACGGCGGTTCACGCGGCGGGGCTTCCTCCTCGAGCTCGCCCAGGGAATCCCGCCGGACCCCGGCCGCGGCAGCAGCGCGGGTTTCGCGGCTTCCAGCATCGGCCCTCGACCGCTGTCAACCGGGGACTGCCGCTCCGCGTCCGCCGTGGACATGCGCGCGCATGTGGCAAGGGCCGTGCCGGGCCCCGGCGGAAGAACAATCAATCACTTACCGCTTGCGCTCCGCGGCACTGCGCCAAGGTGCCCAGTGCCAATGTCAGGTACGTGACAAGGCCCCGGGCGGCGGGCTATGATCCCGGGACGTGCTACGCTGCGCCGTCTAGAGGAACGACATGGACGAGTTCTACCGGATCAAGCGCCTGCCGCCCTACGTCTTCGCGATCGTCAACGACCTCAAGAGCAAGGCGCGAGCCCGCGGCGAGGACGTGATCGACCTCGGCATGGGCAACCCCGACATGCCAACCCCCCGGCACATCGTCGACAAGCTGGTGGAGGCCGCCAAGAACCCCCGGAACCACCGCTACTCGGCCTCGCGCGGCATCACACGGCTGCGGGTGGCGATGGCGAAGTGGTATCGCGATCGCTATCACGTCGAGCTGGATCCCAACTCCGAGGTCATCGCGACGATCGGCGCCAAGGAAGGCATGGCGCACCTGGCGCTGGCGGTGCTGCAGCCGGGCGACGGCGCGCTGGTGCCGAACCCGACGTACCCGATCCACTCCTACTCGGTCGTCATCGCCGACGGCGACCTCCGCTCGGTGCCGCTCACGCCCGACGGCGATTTCTTCGCGCGGTTGCAGGAAACGGCCAGGCTGGCCTGGCCCAAGGCCCGCCTGCTGATCCTGTCCTTCCCGCACAACCCGACGACGATGTGCGTGGAGCGGGACTTCTTCGTGAAGGTGGTGGACTTCGCCCGCGAGCACCGGCTGATGGTCGTGCACGATTTCGCGTACGCCGATTTCACCTTCGACGGCTACCGGCCGCCCTCGTTCCTGGAGGTGCCGGGCGCCAAGGACGTCGGCGTGGAGATCTTCTCGACCTCGAAGTCCTACAACATGGCCGGCTGGCGCCTGGGCTTCGTGTGCGGCAACGCGAACATGATCGGCGCGCTGGCGCGCATCAAGTCCTACCTCGACTACGGCGCCTTCCAGCCCATCCAGATCGCCGGCATCGTGGCGCTGGAGGCCGACCAGAAGTGCGTCGCCGACATCGTCGAGGTCCACCGCAAGCGCCGGGACGTCCTCGTCGACGGCCTCAACAAGCTGGGCTGGTCCGTGCCCAAGCCCAAGGGCACCATGTTCGTGTGGGCGCCCATCCCCGAGGCCTATCGCACCCTGGGCTCGCTGGAGTTCTCCAAGCTGCTGATCCAGGAGGCCCGGGTGGCGGTGTCGCCGGGCATCGGCTTCGGCGAGTACGGTGAGGGCTACGTCCGCTTCGCCCTGGTGGAGAACGAGCAGCGCATCCGCCAGGCGCTGCGCGGCCTCAAGCACCTGAGCCGCTGAGCCCACGCCGGCCGGAGCCGCCCGCATGCCACCCGTGAACGACGTCCGCATCGGCCTGCTGGGCCTGGGCACCGTCGGCGCCGGCGTGGTCAAGATCCTCCAGACCCGGGGCGCGATGCTCGAGGAGCGGGCCGGCGCCCGCCTCAGCCTCGCCGCCGTCGCCGACAGCGATCTGGTCCGCCCGCGCGAGGGCCTGGATCTGGCCAAGCTGCCCATGGTCGGCGACGCCGCCCGCGTGCTCGACGACCCCGCGATCCACGTCGTGGTCGAGCTGGTCGGTGGGCTCGAGCCCGCCCGCACCTTCATCCTGCGAGCGCTGGCCGCCGGCAAGCACGTGGTGACGGCCAACAAGGCGCTGCTCGCCCATCACGGCGCCGAGCTGTTCGAGGAGGCGCGCCGCCGCGGCGTGGCGCTGGGCTTCGAGGCGGCGGTGGCCGGCGGCATCCCGCTCATCCGCGCGGTCAAGGAGGGGCTGGCCGCCAACCGCGTGCTGTCGCTGGCCGGGATCGTGAACGGGACGTGCAACTACATCCTGTCGAAGATGACCGACGAGGGACTGGACTTCTCGCTCGTGCTCGAGGAGGCGCAGGCCCACGGCTACGCCGAGGCCGACCCCACGCTGGACGTCGAGGGCATGGACTCCGCGCACAAGCTGCAGATCCTGGTCGCGCTCGCCTTCCGCACGTTCATCGACCTCAAGCACATCCACACCGAGGGCATCACCCGGATCGCCGCCCAGGACATCGACTACGCCCGGGAGCTGGGTTACCGCATCAAGCTGCTCGCCATCGCGAAGGCGAGCGGGGGCGGCGTGGAGGCGCGCGTGCATCCGACGATGATCCCGGCGCTCTCGCCGCTGGCCGCGGTGTCCGGCGTGTTCAACGCGGTCTTCCTCACCGGCGACGCCGTCGGCGACCTCATGTTCTACGGCCGCGGCGCCGGCCAGCTGCCGACCGCCTCTGCGGTGTGGTCGGACGTGCTGGAGATCGCCCGGCGCATCGCGCACGGCATTCCCTCGCTCTCCCTCGAGCTGCCCGCGCCGGGACGCGAGCCGCTGCCCCTCACGCCGATGGAGGCGATCCGCTGCTGCTACTACCTGCGCGTGATGATGCAGGACCGCCCCGGCGCGCTGTCCAAGGTCGCCGGCATCCTCGGCGACAACGACATCTCCATCGCCAACGTGATCCAGAAGGGGCGTGGCACCCGGGAGGCGGTGCCCGTGGTGATGCTCACCCACGAGGCGCGCGAGCGCGACATGCGGACGGCGCTGGCCGCGATCGACCGGCTCCCCGACGTGGCCGCCGGCACGGTGATGATCCGCGTCGAAGGGGGACCGGCATGAGGGCACTCGGAGGAGGGCTGCGACCTCCGTCCGCGCGGTGTTGAGCTTCTGAAGCGGCTGCGGGTTCTTGCGGGAGTGGTCGTCAGTGTGGGGCTGTTCGTCTATCTGCTGCGCAGCGTGGATCTGGCGGAGCTGGGGCGGCAGCTGGCGTTGACGCAGTGGGGGTGGGTGGTGGTGGCGGCGGGGGTGGGGCCGCTGGGGTTGTGGACGCGGGCCCTCCGCTGGCGGTATCTGTTCCCGCCGGGCTCGGAGCCGCCGGGCCTCGTGGCGGCCAACATGATCGGCTACATGGCGAACAACGTGCTGCCGCTCCGGGCCGGCGAGTTCGTGCGGATGTACGTGGCGGCCCGCCGGCTCCGCACCGAGCGGGGTGGCTCGTTCCGCGGCGGCCTGTGGCTGACCGGCGCCACCATCGTGGTCGAGCGTCTGCTGGACAGCCTCACGCTCGTGCTCATCCTCGCCATCCTGGTCCTCCTCATCCCGGTGCCACGCGCCTTCGAGTACGCCGCCGTCGTGATCCTCGCGATCGACGCCGTCGCCGCCCTGGCCCTCGCCGCCCTCGTGATCGCGCCCGGCGCCGCGCGCGGCATCGTCGCGCGCCTCACGCGACCCTGGCCCACGCTGGGGCCGCGCGCCGGAAGCGGGCTGGATGTCTTGCTGCGCGGGCTCGAAGGCATCCGCAGCCCCGCGCATCTGGTGCCCCTCGTCGCCTGGACGGTCGTGGTGTGGACGATCGCCGCCGCCGGCGCCTGGATGCTGCTGCGCGCCGTCCACCTCGACCTCCCGATGGTCGCCGGCTGGACGGTGATGACCTTCGTCGGCTTCGGCATCAGCATTCCGTCGGCGCCGGGCTACCTCGGGGTGTGGCACGCCGCCGCCGTCCTCGCCCTGTCGCTCTTCGGCGTGAGCCAGGCGACCGCGGTCGGCTACGCCGTCCTCTACCACGCCAGCCAGTTCGTGCCGATCACGCTGATCGGCTGGCTGTTCCTCGTGCGCGAGCACGTGAGCCTCGGCGAGGCTGCCGGCGCCCATCCGATGGATCGCGCCGCTCGCTGAAGGTGGGGGGCCCCGACATGGCCCCCCACGCCCCCCCAACGCTCGTCGCGCCCCGGCGGAGCCGTGGCGCTCCTCGATCACCCGCTGAGCACGCCCGCCGCGGGCTTGCCGCTCTTGGCCGGCGTGATAGGATGCCTGGGCCATGGCGCTGGTGGTCCAGAAATATGGCGGCTCGTCGGTCGCCGACGCCGAGAAGATCCGCAACGTCGCGCGCCGGGTGGTCGAGAGCGCGCCGGGCAATCAGATGGTGGTCGTCGTCTCCGCGATGGGTAAGACCACCGACGGTCTCGTCGGCCTCGCCCGCCAGCTCGCCCCCGAGCCCGAGCCCCGCGAGCTGGACATGCTGCTGGCCACCGGCGAGCAGGTCACGATCGCGCTGCTCGCGCTGGCGCTGCACGCGCTCGGCTTCAAGGCGCGCTCGTTCACGGGGCCCCAGGCCGGGCTCCGTACCGACCGCGCGCACACGCGGGCCCGCATCACGCAGCTCACCCCCGAGCGCGTGCGGGCCGCGCTGGACGCCGGCGCGGTGGCGGTGGTGGCAGGCTTCCAGGGCCAGAGCGAGGACGACGAGATCACCACGCTCGGTCGGGGCGGCTCCGACCTCACCGCGGTGGCGCTGGCCGCCGCGCTCAAGGCCGACGTCTGCGAGATCTACACCGACGTCGACGGCGTCTACACCGCCGACCCCAACGTCGTGCCCGACGCGCGCAAGCTGCCGCGGGTGGCCTACGACGAGATGCTGGAGATGGCCAGTCTCGGCGCCCGGGTGCTGCAGGCGCGCTCGGTCGAGTTCGCCAAGAAGCACGGGGTGACGGTGCACGTGCGCTCGACGTTCAAGCGCGATCCGGGCACGATCGTCACCCGGGAGGAGAGCGGGATGGAAGACGCGGTGGTCACCGGCATCACGCACGATCGCAGCCAGGCGAAGATCTCGCTGCTGCGGGTGCCGGACCGGCCGGGCATCGCGGCCCAGGTCTTCGGCGCGCTCGGCGCCAAGACCATCGTCGTCGACATGATCGTGCAGAACATCAGCCGGGACGGCTACACCGACATCTCGTTCACCGTCCCCCGCGGCGACTCCGCCCCCGCCGCCGCCGCGCTCCAGGAGATCGCCCGGGCCGTCGGCGCTCAGGGCCTGCTGCACGACGAGCGGGTGGCCAAGATCTCCATCGTCGGGGTCGGCATGCGCAGCCACTCCGGCGTGGCGGCCCGGATGTTCGGCGCCCTGTCGCGGGAGGGCATCAACATCCAGATGATCTCGACGTCCGAGATCGCCACCTCCTGCGTCATCGAGGACAAGTACGCCGAGCTGGCCGTGCGCGCGCTCCACGACGCCTTCGAGCTGGGCCGCGAGGGCATCCGGCGATGATCAGGGGCAAGGCCGCGGTCTTCTTCGGGCCCGGCAAGCCGTTCGAGATCCGCGAGGTGATGCTGCCCGAGGTCGAGCCGGACGCCGTCGTCATCCGCGTCTCGCTGGCCAACGTGTGCGGCTCCGACCTGCACTTCTGGCGCGGGGACGCCCCGCTGCGGCTGCCGGAGGACGGCTGGATCTTCGGCCACGAGATGACCGGCCGGGTGGCCCGGCTCGGCTCCCGCGTCAAGACCGACTCGCTGGGCCGGCCGCTCAAGGAGGGCGACCGGGTCGCCTACACCTACTTCTATCCGTGCGGGCGCTGCTACGTCTGCCTCAACAAGGAGCCCGCCAACTGCCCGGCCAAGATCGAGCGGCCGCGCGGCCCCGGCGAGTTCCCGCACTTCCACGGCGCGTTCGCCGAGTACTACTACTTGCGTCCGGGCGGCTCGCTGTTCCTGGTGCCCGACGCGCTGCCCGACGCGCTGGTCTCACCGGTGAACTGCGCGCTCGCCCAGGTGATCTACGGCCTCCACCAGGCCGGGCTGCGCTTCGGCGGCAGCGTGGTGATCCAGGGCGCGGGCGGGCTCGGCATCCAGGCGGCCGCGGTGGCCAAGGACATGGGCGCGGCGACGGTGATCGTGATCGACCAGATTCCCGGCCGGCTCGAGCTGGCCCGCGCCTTCGGCGCCGATCACACGATCGACCTCAGGGAAGTCCCCGAGCGGAGGGACCGGGTCGGGCTCGTCCGCACGCACACCGGCGGCGCGGGCGCCGACGTGGCATGCGATTTCGTCGGCTTTCCCCAGGTGATCCCGGAAGGGATCGAGATGCTGCGGGCGGGCGGGACCTATCTCGAGATCGGCACGATCAGCCGCGGCGCCAAGGTCGAGCTGGAGCCGGCCACCCTGGTGTGGGGCGCCAAGAAGATCGTCGGGGTCATTATGTACGATGCCTGGGTGATCCCTCGCGCGCTCGACTTCCTCGTCCGCAACCGCACCCGCTGGCCGTTCGACCGGCTGGTCTCGCACACCTACCCGCTCGAGCAGATCAACACGGCGTTCGCCGATTCGGAGTGGCACGGGCGGGCGACGACGACGATCACGCGGGCGGCGCTGGCGCCATGAAGGAGCTGCGCAGGCGACTGGAGCGGGAGCGCCAGCTGGCGGGGGCGCGGCTGCGCCAGCTGGGCGGCTCCATCACGCTCGAGGAGACGGTGACGCCGGCCGACAGCGTCTGGGACGAGGCCGACCACATCCAGGCCAGCGAGCAGCGGGAGATGGGCCTGCTGAGCCGCGAGCGGTTGGTCGAGCGCATCGCGCGCCTCACCGCCGCGCTCAAGCGCATGGACGACGGCAGCTACGGCACCTGCGTGGAGTGCGGCAAGTCCATCGCACCCGCGCGGCTCAAGGCCATTCCCGAGGTCGCCACCTGCGTGTCCTGCCAGGAGAAGATCGAGCGCGGGGATTGACCGCATGGGGGGCCTCGAAGGGCCCCCCAAGCCCCCCAAATGCTCGGCGCGCCCCGGCGCAGCCGGGACG
>DASTOJ010000014.1:0-9061 GCA_035762565.1 Candidatus Methylomirabilota bacterium
GTGGCGACGACGACGATCGTCGCCGACACGTTCGGCAGGACGTGCCGCATGATCACCCGCAGGTGGCCGGCGCCCATGGCCCGGGCTGCCTCGACGTACGGGTGCGCGACCACCGACAGCGTCGCTCCGCGGATGACGCGAGAGGCCGCCGCCGCGACGAGGATGGAGAGAGCCAGGATCACGTTCAGCATCCCCGGCCCCAGCACGGCCAGCAGTGACAGGATGATGATCAGGTAGGGAAACGACTGCCAGGCGTCCACCAGTCGCTGGACGACGATGTCGTACCGTCCGCGGAAGTAGCCGCTGGTGATCCCGATCGTCGCCGCCACGAGATTGCCGAGTAGCACGGTGAGGAAGCCCACGGTGACCGACACTCGCGCGCCGTAGACGATCCGGCTGAAGATGTCGCGGCTCACGTTGTCGGTGCCGAACGGGAACTCGCGCCCTGGCGGCTTGAGGCGGGCGCCGGCGATCTGCTGGTCGTAGGCGTAGGGCGCGATCCACTCGGCGAAGCCCGCCAGGACCAGCAAGGTCAGGACGATGACGCCCCCGAGCGCGCCCAGCGGCTTGCGCCGACAGAACCGGCCGAGGACGGCCAGCGCGTGACGCAGCGACCGCGGGCGGGCGCCGGTGTCCCGCCACTGCTGCGTCAGCTCCACCTCGATCGGACGCGCCATCGCCGTCCTCAGTACCGGATGCGGGGGTCGAGCCAGGCGTAGACGAGGTCGACGAGGAGGTTGACGGTGACGACGGTGGTCACCACGACCAGGTTGATGCCCTGGATGGCCGGATAGTCGCGCTCCGTGATCGAGTCGAAGAGGTAGCGGCCCATCCCGGGCAGCCCGAAGATCGACTCGAAGATCACGGTCCCGCTCAGGATCTGCGCGACCTGGATGCCCAGGATCGTCACGACGGGAATGAGCGCGTTCTTCAAGCTGTGCTTGAGCACGACGGTCCGCTCGCGGAGTCCCTTGGCCCACGCGGTGCGCACGTAGTCATGGCGGAGCACCTCGAGCAGCTGGGTTCGCGTCAGCCGCATCACCGAGGCTGCGGATGCCACGCCGAGCAGGACACCGGGGATCAGGAACTGGGCGAGGTGGCCCCAGGGATCGACGCCGAAGGCCTTGTACTGGATGGACGGGCTCCAGCCAAGGTAGATGGCCGGCAGCACCACGACGAGCGTCCCCAGCCAGAAGCCGGGAACCGACAGGCCGAGGATGGCGCCGCTGCGGGCGAGGTAGTCGCGGACGGTGTCCTGCCGCACGGCCGAGACCACCCCGATCGGGACGCCGAGCAGCACGGCGACCACCAGGGCGACGGCGCCCAGCTCGAGGCTCACCGGCAGGCGGTAGGCCAGCTCGGTCGTGATCGGCCGGCTCGAGTAGAGCGACTGCCCGAGGTCGCCCCGCAGCGCGCGGCCGACCCATTCCAGGTACTGCACGTGGATCGGACGGTCCAGCCCCAGCCTGGCCCGCATCTCTTCCAGGTCCTGGGCGTACTGGTTCTCCTCCATCATGAGCGTCACGACGTCGCCGGGGATCAAGCGGGACAGGGAGAAGACGATGACGCTCGCGATGACGAGCGAGGGCACGGCGACGACGAGCCGCTTGAGCGCGTACTTGCGCAGCACGACCGGCCGGGGACCGGCGCGGGCCCGGTCCCCGCCTCACCCTAGCGGTTCCACCAGGCGGCCATGAGCCGGCCGCCGTAGTCGTAGCCGAGGTTCGGGCCGAAGTTCGTGAGGGCCGGATCCAGCGCCGCCTGGTAGATCGGCGAGTGGATGCGCAGGTAGTAGACCTGCTTGGCGGCGTGGCGCTGGAAGTCGTGCACGATCTGCCGCCGCTTCTTCTCGTCCAGCGTCCGGGTCGAGTTCTGGATGAGGTCGGTGAGGACGGGATCGTTCACGTGGCTCTGGTTCTTCGACTCCTCCGGCAGGTACTGGGCCATGAAGTTGTACGGGTCGAGGGCCGGGAACTGAGGCCCCATCATCAGCCCCTCGTACTTGCCCACGTAGGCCGAGGCGAAGTAGGCGGCGTACGGCTTCTGGACGACGTTCACCTCGACGCCGACATCCTTCCAGAACTTCACCGCCATCTGCACGGAGTCGATCAGCTCCTGGGACTGGTAGTCGTTGTAGGTCAGCGTGGTGGCCAAGCCGCTGCCGTGGCCGGCGTCCTTGAGGAGCCGCCGGGCCTCCTTCGGGTCGTACTCGTAGTACCTGGCGCCCTCGCCGAGCTTGTCGACGGGCAGCGCCCACGCCGCCAGCGCGGCGGGCACCGGCGGGTTCCTGACCACCCCCAGCGGATACGTCGCGTCCGCGATCGCCTTCCGGTCGATGGCCAGAGACATCGCCTTGCGGACCCGGACGTCGTTGAAAGGCGGCGCGTCGCACCGCATCCCGACGTGGGTCATGACGTTCGACGGGAACGTCACCAGCCGAAGGTTGGGCCGCTTGTCCTTGGCGGTCTTGACGTCCTGGTGGCGCAGCATCATGCCCGGGAACTCCGGGCCCGCGTCGATCTGGCCGGTTACGAAGGCGGCGAAGCGGGCCGCCGGATCCGGAAAGTCGATGGCCTCCACGCGCTCGATGTAGGGCGCGCCCTTCACGAAGTAGTCGGGGTTGCGCACGAACACGGTCCGCGCCTTGGGGTCGTGCTGCTGCAGCATCCAGGGGCCCGTCCCGATGACCGCCTCCGCCTTCTTGAGGTCGGTGAACTTCTCGACGGCCTCGGGGGCGACGAGGCAGAGCGCCATGGGGTTGGAGAGGAAGTCGTAGAACCAGGCGTTCGGCGACGACAGCGTGAACTTGACGGTGTACTTGTCGACCGCGTCCACCTTGGCCAGCGAGGCCATCATGTGGCGGTTGGCGTTGCCCTTGATGGTCAGGAACCGGTCGAAGGTGTACTTGACATCTTCGGCGTTCAGCTCGCGGCCGTTCAGCGGCGGCTTGTTGTGCCACTTCACGCCCTTGCGGAGCTTGAACACGTAGGTCGTGTCGTCCTGCTGGCTCCACACCTCGGCCAGATCGCCCTCGTAGTCGAAGACGCCCGGCTTCACGCTCGGCCCCACCTTGTGCTTGAGCAGGCGGCTGTGCGTGAAGCTGAGGTTGATCATCGTCGTGTAGGACGCGGTCAGGTGCGGGTCGAAGTGCGGCGGCGTGTAGCCGCGGAACCGGAAGGCGCCGCCCGGCTTGGGGGTGTTGGCGGCGGCGCCCCGCGGGGCCAGAGCGGCGCCGGCCAGGGCAAGGCCTCCGAGCGCAAGCAGATCGCGTCGTCTGAGGTTCATGGATCCTCCTGATCAGGTGGTGCGGGCGGCCACGGCCGCCAGCGCCGCGTCGAAGACGCCGAGGGTCTCGTCCACGTCGGCGTCCGTGTGCACGAGCGAGACGTAGACCTTGTTCACGGCCTTGACCACGCCGCGCTTCAGGCACTCCTCGTTGAAGAGCGCGATGCGCCGGCGGTCGGCGGTGAGCGTGGCGCGGTAGTCGACCACCGGGCGGTCGGTGAAGATGATGTCGAACACCGGCGGCTCGCCGCTGACCTGGGCCGGCAGCCCGTGCTTGCGGGCGGCGGCGGCCAGCCCGTCGCGCAGGCGTGTCCCGGTGGCGAAGATCTTCTGATAGACGCCCGGCTTGCGAAGCTCTCCCAGCGTGGCCAGTCCGGCCACGGCGGCGACGGGGTTGCCGTTGAGCGTGCCGGCCTGCCAGACGTAGTCCGGCGAGCCCTCCAGCGCCGCGTCGAAGTGGCGCATGATGTCGGCGCGCCCGGCCACCGCCGCCAGCGGAAAGCCGCCGGCGAGCACCTTGCCGAAGGCCGCGACGTCGGGGACCACGTCGTAGTATTCCTGGGCGCCGCCGTACGCGAGCCGGAAGCCGGTGACGATCTCGTCGAACACGAGCGGGACGCCGTAGCGCTGCGTCACGGCGCGGAGGCCCTGGAGGAATCCCGGCTGCGGCACGATCACGCGCTGATAGGGCTCGACGATCACCGCGGCCAGCCCGTTGTGGTGGGCCGCGACGAGCGCCTCGGTCGTGGCGAGGTCGTTGTAGGGCGCGATGAGCACCTCCTCGCTGATCGCGTGGGGGATACCGGCCGAGTCGGCCATGGCGGCCGGAAAGGCCTTGGGCGAGCGGGGGCTGACGCTCATGAGGGCGTAGTCGTGGGTGCCGTGGAAGCCGCCCTCGAACTTCATGATCTTGTCGCGTCCGCGGAAGGCGCGGGCCACCCGTAGCGCGAAGAACGTCGCCTCGGACCCGCTCGACATGAACCGCACCTGCTCGGCGCCCGGCACCGCCCGCACGATCTCCTCGGCCAGCTCGATGATGGGCGGATTCAGGAGCATGAACGTCGTGCCCCGCGGCACCTGCTGCTGCACCGCCTCCACCACGGCCGGGTGCGCGTGCCCCAGCAGCATGGGACCCGAGCCGAGCAGGTAGTCGATGTAGCGGCGGCCGTCGGCGTCCCAGAGATACGGGCCGCGGGCATCCTTGACGACGAACTCGAGCCCGGGGCCGCTGCGGTGGCCGCCGAGCACGCCGCCGGGAAGCACGCGGGCCGCGCGCGCGATGAGGTCGGTTTGCTGGGTCATGGCGTCCCTGCCTCGCTGAAGGTGGCGCCGATCATACCCGAGAACGCGCCTCGGTCAAAAGGACTCCCGACCCGGAAATGGCGCCCGCCTTGAGGAGCTCCAGCGCCTGGTTGGCGACCTCCAGCGGGAACTCGGTGATGGCCAGCCGGACCGGTCCCCGCGCCGCTTCGGCCAGGAACTCGGTGCCGTCGCCCCGCGTGTTGGCGGTCACCGAGCGGACTCCGCGCTCATAGAACAGGTCCTCCTCGTACTCCAAACGCGGGATGGGCGTCATGTAGATCCCGGCCAGGGCCAGCGTGCCTCCTCGGGCCAGGTTGCGCAGCGCCACCGGCACCAGCTCGCCGGCCGGCGCGAAGAGGATCGTGCCCTCGGCGCGGTGCGGCATGGGCTCGTGCAGGTCACCGACCCAGGCGGCACCGAGCGAGGTCGCCAGCGCGCGGTGGCCGGGCTCGCGCGTGCACACGTAGACCTCCATGTTGCGGCCGCGGGCGAGCTGGATGGTCACGTGGGCGGAGGAGCCGAAGCCGTACATGCCGAGCCGCCCGCCCGGCCGCACGGCGGCGAGCCTCAGGGCGCGGTAGCCGATGATGCCGGCGCACAGCAACGGCGCGGCCTGCACGTCGTCGAAGACCGCCGGAATGGCATAGGCGTACTCCTCGTCGACCACCGCGTACTCGGCGAACCCGCCGTCGGCGTGCCAGCCGGTGAACTCGGCCCGCTCGCACAGGTTCTCGCGGTCGGTGGCGCAGTACAGGCACCGGCCGCACGTGCGCCGCAGCCACGCGATGCCGACACGATCGCCCTCGCGAAAGCGGCTCGCGTCCGGGCCGCGGGCCGCGACGCGCCCGACGACCTGATGGCCCGGCACCACCGGCGACCGCAGCATCGGCAGCTCGCCCTCCACCACGTGCAGGTCGGTGCGACAGATCCCGCAGGCCCGTACCTCGACGAGGATCTGGCCGGAGCCCGGCGCGGGATCGGGCACGTCTTCCAGCCGGAGCGGCCGGTCGGCGACGGGCGCCGGCTGCCGCAGGAGCATTGCCCGCACGGCTCAGGGCCCGTGTCGGGCGATGAGCTTGAGCGCGCGCGTGAGATGCGGCGCGTCCACCATCTGCCCCTTGAAGCGGAAGGCGTAGATGCCGCGGCGGCGGTGCTCCTCGAAGGCGGCCACCAGCTCGCGTGCCTCGGCCACGACCGCCGCGGCCGGCGTGAACACCTCGTTGATGATGTCGAGCTGCGCAGGATGGATCGAGATCTTGCCGCTGAAGCCCATGGCCACCGCCTCCTCGCACTCGCGCCGCAGACCGGCCAGGTCGGCGATGTCGGTGTAGACGGTGTCCAGCGCCTCGAGCCCGGCCGCGGAGGCGACGATCGCGCACATCGTGCGCGCGTGGCGCGGGATGTCGAGGTAGCGGCCCTCGGCGTCGCGGACCCGCGGCAGTCCCATGGCGGCGGACAGATCCTCGATGCCCCACGAGATCGCCACGGTACGCGGGCTGGCCGCCGCCACCTCGCGGATGTTCAGCAGGCCCTCGGGCGTCTCGGTGGCGATGAGCACCAGCCGCGTGCCGCCGGGGGCGAGGCCGTGGCGGTGCTCGAGCCGGTCCAGGTGCTGGGCGATCTCGCGGACGTCGCCGGCATGGCGCGGCTTGGGCACGACGTACCCTTCCGGGCGGCCCGCGATCGTCGCCTCGAGATCGGCCACGCCCAGGCCGGTCGCGATGGGGTTCATGCGCACCCATCGCTCGCGCCCGCCGAACTCGAGGTCGGTGAGCCACCGGGTGACGATCGGCCGCGTCTCGGCCTTGCGGTCGGGCGCGACGGCGTCCTCGAGATCGAGGATGAGGCCGTCGGCCGGCAGCGCCAGCGCCCGGGCGATCATCCGCTCGTGACCGCCCGGCACGAAGTGCAGCGACCGCCGGCGCGCCGCCAGGGGCACGCTACGCCCCCGCGGGCTTCCTGCGCATCATCGCGTTGCGCCGGGCGCGCATGACCAGCTCGCCGTGCTGGTTGAGCGCGCGGTGCTCGAAGGTCACGATCCCCCACTGGGGGCGCGACTTCGACGCGCGCTTGTCCACGACCTCGGTCTCCGCGTAGATCGTGTCGCCGTGGAAGACGGGTCTGGGGAACTCGACCTTGTCGAAGCCGAGGTTGCCGACGGTGGTGCCGAGCGTCGTCTCGCCCACCGACAGTCCCACCGCGATGCCGAGCGTGAGCAGGCTGTTGACCAGCGGCTTGCCGAACTCCGCCCTGGCCGCCGCGTGAAAGTCGATGTGCAAGGGCTGCGGGTTCATCGTGAGCGTCGAGAAGAACACGTTGTCGGCCTCGGTGATCGTCCGCCCCACCTCGTGGCGGAACGTCTGACCGACCTGGAGCTCCTCGAAGTGCTTGCCGGCCATCGATGACCTCCCCTCGCGCAGCGTGCCCCCGCTCGCCGGCCGATGGTATATCATCCTGCACCACGCCACGCCAGGAGGCCGTCCGATGATCTACGAGTACCGCGCGTACTACGCCCTGCCCGGCCGGATGCCCGACATCCAGAAGCGGTTCGCCGACGTGACCATGAAGCTCTTCGCCAGGCACGGCATCAAGGTCATCGGCTTCTGGGACACGATCGTGGGCGAATCCAACGAGCTGGTCTACATCTGCGCCTTCGACGACCTCGGCCACCGCGCCAAGGCGTGGGCGGCGTTTCAGGCCGACCCCGAGTGGCAGGCCGCGCGCAAGGCCTCCGAGGCCAACGGGCCGCTGCTCGAGCGCGTCGTCAACAAGATCTGGAAGCCGACGCCGTTCTCACCGTTGCAGTAACGCCGACGGTCGGGCTTGAAGCGGGGCGCAGGGGGTCGCGGCGGATTCCGCGTGATTCTTGGCGCGGTGCGCCTGCCGAGGTTTGGCCTGTCGAGCGCCGGGCACTGCACCATCGAAGGCAACGGAATCCGCCGCGACCCCCTGCGCCCCGCTTCAAGCCCGCCCTCCGCGCTGCGTTACCGATCGGAACGGCGCCGGCCCAGCCAGGCTGACACCGCGGCGGTGGCGTCGGAGGCCTCGATGGCGCGCCCGAGCCTCGGGCGGCGTGCATGCGTCGAGCGCAGCCTCGATGTGGCGCCGGAGTCGGCGCGGGCGACTATAATACGGGCCCTATGAACTACGACGTGGCGATCGTCGGCGGCGGCATCCTGGGGCTCACCACCGCCCGCGCTCTGCTCGAGCGCGCGCCCGGGCTGAAGCTCGCGATCTGCGAGAAGGAGCCCGAGCTGGGCCGGCATCAGACGGGCCACAACAGCGGCGTGATCCACTCCGGCATCTACTACAAGCCCGGATCCTTCAAGGCGCGCCTGTGCGTGGAGGGCGCCAGCCTCATGGTGGAGTTCTGCGAGGCGCACGCCATCAAGTACGACCGCTGCGGCAAGGTGATCGTGGCGACCTCGCCCGAAGAGCTGCCGCGCCTGGAGACCCTCTTCGAGCGCGGGAGGGCCAACGGCGTGCCGGGCCTGGCCAGGATCGACGCCGCCCGGGTGCGTGAGATCGAGCCGCACGTGCGCGCGGTGGCCGGCATCCACTCGCCGAACACGGCGATCGTCGACTACGGCGAGGTGGTCAAGGCGATCGGCAAGGGGCTGGTCGCTCAGGGCGTCACGATCGAGTACAATTTCCCGGTCAGCGCGATCACCCGCGTGCGCAGCGGCGGCCTCGCGGTCAGCACGAAGCAGCACACGATCACCGCCCGCAAGCTGATCAACTGCGCCGGGCTGTACTCCGACGTGGTGGCCCGGCTGGCCGGGGCCGACACCGAGGTGCAGATCATCCCCTTCCGCGGCGAGTACTACTTCCTGCGCCCGGAGCGCGAGAGCCTCGTCCGCGGCCTGATCTACCCCGTGCCGGACCCGGAGTTCCCGTTCCTGGGCGTGCACTTCACCCGCACGATCCACGGCGAGGTCGAGGCCGGGCCCAACGCGGTGCTGGCCTTCGCGCGGGAGGGCTATCGCTTCACGAGCTTCCGTCCGAAGGAGTTCGCCGGCACGCTCGGCTACCGCGGGTTCTGGGCGATGGCCCGCAAGTACTGGCGCGTGGGCGCCTTCGAGGTGCACCGCTCGATCTCCAAGAAGAAGTTCGTCGAGTCGCTCCAGCGGCTGGTGCCCGACCTGAAATCGGAGGACATCGTGCCGGGTGGCGCCGGCGTACGGGCTCAGGCCGTCCGTCCCGACGGCTCGCTGCTGGACGACTTCAGCATCGCGACCGGCCCCGATTCCATTCACGTCGTGAACGCGCCCTCGCCGGCCGCGACGGCGTCGCTGGCGATCGGCCGCCACATCGCAACCCTGGCGGGAGAGACGTTCGGCCTCGGCTGATACGAAAACCCCTCTGTTGACAGGGGTTTGCCGATCAGTTACAGTGTCGCCCCATGATCAGCGTGCCTGCGCGCCGCGTCAAACAATTCGGCGTCGAGTTCTACCAGGCCGGCATCACCGCCAAG